>JBKPIY010000105.1:0-10368 GCA_046730475.1 Actinomycetota bacterium | reverse complement strand
CCTCAACAACACCGCCCTCCAGATCGGCGGAGCCCTCGGCGTCGCCATCGTCACGACGGTTGCCGTCTCCCGCTCCCAGGACTACCTGGCGGCGCACGAAGGTGCGAATCAGCTCCTCGTGCTGAACGAGGGCTTCCAGTCGGCCTTCCTGGCCTGCGTCGTGCTGGCGGGGATCGGCGTGGCGCTGGCGCTCCTACTCCCCGGCCGCCCGCGGAAAGCGGCTCAGGAGCGGCTCGAGGCCGTCCCGGTTCCCATCCAGAGCGACTAAGGAGCAGGCAGTGCGACGAGTCATGGTGTGGTTCAAGGTCAGGGCCGATCAGGCGACCACTGCCCCCGCGTATCTGCCGACGCCTCCCTTCGGGTGGATGCGAGAGCGCGCACCGGATCGGCGGCGGCTCCCGTCTCGGACGACAAGCGAGCGTCCCGCCAGCGAGATGAGACGTGGGCATGGAGGTCGGTAGCGGCGCCTGATCTGCTTGCAACTGGGCGGTGTGGGTTTGTCAGTCCGCTCGATCCAGCCGACATGAGCCGATACCCCTGTCCCGTGATGGCTGAGAAGGACAGAGAGGTGTTGGCCGCGTCCACGAACGTCGACGAGGCCATCGAGGAGCCAACCACGGTTGACGAGGACGAACCCGACAGGGCGCGCCTCGACGAGCGTTGGCGGGGGTCCTGCCTGAACGCGGAACGGTACGTCGCCGAGACGACCCGTCCGCGGTCCCGGGTCAAGCAACCGGTTTAGGCTTCAGGGAAGAGCGGCATCCACAGGCGGGACGCTTGATGCCGTCGGCGTCGGGTCGGCGAGTCAGCGATGCGCGAAAGCCGAACCGCTCGCGCCAGTATCGCTCGGTGTGCTCGTCATACGATTTGCAGGGATTTCCTAGCGGGCGCCGCTGGGGCCCCGCCGCGATTGCGACCCGATCGCAACCGCGACCCGCTCGGCGGCGTCCTCCTGCAGCCCCGGCATCACGTGCGAGTAGGTGTCGAGCGTGAAGCTGACGGTGGCGTGGCCGAGCCGCTCGGAGACGACTTTCGGGTTGACGCCCGCGGCCAGCGCCAGGCTCGCCCAGGTGTGGCGGAGGTCGTGGAGGCGGATCCGTGGCAGCCCCGCCCGGGCGACCGCCTCGCGAAAGGCCCGGGTCACGTAGTCCGGTGCGTAGGGGACGCCGTCCTCGCGGCGAAGACGTGCCCCCAGCCACTGGAGCTTCTCGGCCGCCTGGCGCTTCCGATGTGCCCGGAGCGCGGCCGCGGTGCCCGCGTCGAGCGCGACCGAGCGCCCCCGGCCGGGCTTCGAGATAGGGGATCGCGAGCGGGCCGGCTTCGAGATCGACGTCGGCCCACCCAAGGGCGAGCCCCTCGCCGCGCCTAAGCCCGGTGCTCGCGAACACGATCCAAGGTGGCTCGAACCGGGTGCTCTTGACCGAATCGAGGAAGGCCTGAAGCTCGGGCGCCGACCACGTCCGTGGACGGGCTCGGCGGCGCGGTTGGCCGGGGCGAGGCCGCGTCGGCGACGTTTCGCACCACCAGGCTCCACCTGAGCCCTCACGGGCACGGGGAGGGGATTGTCGGACAGCGTCGCCTGCGGGGGCCGTACCACGAGGCTCGCCTCGACAAGCATTTGACGAGCGACGCTGACAGTCGCGCCGTTCGATCAGAACCGGCCCGCCCCCTGCACCGGGCGGAGAGAGATCCGAAGGCCCGGCGCAAGGGGCAGACTATCCGTGCTCCTCCTTAGAAGCGCCTCGGCGCCGCGAACGGCAACCTCCCTCGACAAGCGTTTGAGGGCGAGGTGGAGTCCCCCCCATGTGCGCCGCTTGCGTCATGACGGCCGCGGTGGGCGCGACGGGCGCTCGTACATGGCTCCAAGCCCAGCACCGAACCTGGCTCACGCCGAAGCGAATGAAGCTGGCGACCATCCTGCTGTGCACCGCCGCGCTCCTCATCTCGACCGTGGGCCTGGGCGGCTCGACCAAGACCGCCCACGGTCACGCCACCGCGGTTCACCGGGCCGAGTCCCGCTGAGCCGCAGCCACAACGCCGAGAGCCCGTCCAGCCCCATTGGCACGGCTCTCGCCGAGGACCTCGGTAGTTCCCCACCCGCACCCCGCCTACTCCCGCAGCCCGGCGGCTTCGAGGGCCTCGGCGTGGGTGAGGTAGTTCGTCACCCGAATCTGGCGGGCACCTTGCAGTTCGACGACCTGGCCCAGCTTCAGTTCGACCGGCGCGCCGCTCCCTTTGCCCGTTGCCGACTGGTGGGTGAGCACCACAACTCGGTCATCGCCGGCATCGATCAGTCGCTCAATCCGAATCGACCAGTCCTCGAATGCCTCGGTCCAGGTGCGTACGAACTCGACGAATTCCTCGCGCCCGCGCCAGATCGTCCTCCCGTCCAACGGTGCGTCCGATATCCACTCCAGATCGTCAGCGACGCCTTCCGAATTGAAAAGGGCCCCGGGATCGCCACGCTCCATTCCCGCCTGGAACTCCTCCCAGCTCCGACGCACGACCTCGATGTTCTCCTGCGACATCGCCCCCGCAGTATCGCGCTGCCCGACGGGGGGCACGACGCGATTGAGCCCCACCGCAGAAGAGAAGCCACCGACCTCGCGGGCCAGGGGGGCCACTCTCATTCCTACGGCCGGGGCGGCTCGCGGCGGCCCTGGAGGGCACCCGTTGCTCTACCACGACTGCAACCCAAACTGCAACCCACCGCTCACGCACGAGTAGTTGCCCGTGGGGTCACAAATGCCCGTGTCTCAGGAGGGAAGCCGTCGCGGGGAGCTATGACGCCTGCGGAGCGTTGTACTCCTCGTCGGCGACGTGCTCGCCCCAGGTCGCGCTGTTGCCTTCGTCGTCGACCTCAACCATCGCGAGGTGGGTCATGAAGCGGTTGGGGGCGGCGCCGCCCCAGTGGTCCTCGCCCGGTTCGAAGAAGACGCGGTCACCGGGTCGGATCACCTCGATCGGTCCGCCGCGGCGCTGGCAGAGGCCGACGCCCTCGGTGACGTAGATCGTCTGGCCGTTGGGGTGGGTGTGCCACGCCGTCCGCGCACCAGGCGTGAAGTGGACCCTGCTCGCCAGAAGGCGCGACGGCCCTGTCGGCGTCGCGACCGTGTCGATGTGGACGGCGCCAGTGAACCACTCGCTCGGCCCAACCGTGGTCTCGATGGAGTTCTTGGTGATATGCATCTGGTTTCTCCGTGGTCGTTGTCGAACTAGGAGCTTGGTGGGCGGGGCACGAGCTTAATCGTCGTGGATCGGGCCTCAGGGCTCGTGATGCGGCTGATCGTGGTTTCGGAATAGCGGCTGTACTTGGTGCGGAATGCATCGTCGATCCGGTCGTCGATGTCGCGGTTGGCGTCGGCGAAGGTGACGTCCTTGGCGACGCCGCCAGCCTGGATGTGGCCCTCGTGGCGCACCTGAGCGCCACGAAACCAGGCCGCGGTGGGCCCATTGACGGACCGGACGTAGAGGTCGTCATCGTGGCGGACGACCCAGATCGTCACGGGGCTTCGCAGCGTGCCGTTGCGTCGAAGTGACGCGATCTCGAGCTCTTCCGCTTCGCCGATCCTGGTGACCTCGTCGCTGGTCCACGTTGTCATCGGCGCATCTCCTTCGCGATGTGGGTCAGCATTCCGCCGCCTCGACGCAGTCGACCACGAGGGACGTCGAGACCTTAGGGGTCCTGACGATCAGCACGACTACGAGCGCGAGTGCGATCGCGAGCATTGCCGCGCCGACGGTGAGCGAGGTCGCGATGCGATGGGCGAGCAGATCGCGGGCGTCGAGCCCAGGCGAGCCGGCGGCGGCGAACACGGCTACGAGGATGCCGAGGCCGAGGGAGCCGCCGAGCCGGTGGGCGACGTTGACCAGCCCGGAGGCCGCACCGGCGTCCTCGCGGGTGACGCCGGCGATGCCCGACGCGGTGAGCGGGCCCAGGGGCGCCGCCCTGCCCGGCGCCGATCAGGGTCATTGGCAGCGCAATGCCGGTGAGGTAGGGGGTGTCGGCGGAGATGCGGCCGAGCCAGGCCATCCCGATCAACCCGACCGCGAGGGCGGTGGCGAGCAGGCGCCCGTTACCGAGTCGGCGTGTAAGGCTCGGGACGGCGACGGCCGCCGCGAAGTTGACGAGCGTCGTCGGCAGGAAGGCGACGCCGGCCTCGGTCGGGCTGTAGCCGTTGACACCTTGGAGGAACTGGGTGACGAAGAACCAGAAGGGCAACATGGCGCCGGGGAAGAGGATGCGGCCGCATACGCCCGGAGCGCTCGCGGCTGGCGAAGAGGCGCAGCGGCATGACCGGTTGCTCCGCGCGCCGCTCGCGCTTGCCGATCGGCCCGCCCTGCTTGTCTGGCCGACGAAGGACTTCGCCTTCCGCGAACCCGAGCGCACGCTGGGAGGAGCTCTTTTCGGAGCACCGGACGGTGCTGCTCGAGGGGGCGGGCCACTACATCGAGGAGGATGCGCCGGAGGAGATCGTCGCTGCGATCCGGGACTGGAGCGCGAACTAGATCCGCGAGAGCCGGTGGCAACGAAGCATTTTCCCGATCGTCGACCGGGCTTCGTCGAATTCTCAGTCCGGAAATCCGGGTTCGAATCTCAGTTCACGTACTCGGGCCAGGGCAGCGGGAACAGGTCCCGGTACTCACGCGCCTCGTCTATGACCTGGACAACCGAGGGCCGTGCGGTCAGGGCGGTGAAGTAGCGTGTCAGGTCGCTCAGCCGCTCCTCGTCCCAGCGGTGCACGACCCGCCCGTAGTACAGCGCCGGCGCCGCCGCG
The DNA here is from genome assembly GCA_046730475.1 of Actinomycetota bacterium. Lineage (GTDB taxonomy): Bacteria > Actinomycetota > Thermoleophilia > Solirubrobacterales > 70-9 > JBKPIY01. The sequence continues at coordinate 5,590 of JBKPIY010000105.1, read as the reverse complement.
CAGTCGGCCAGCGAGAACGCCGGCCCGGCAAGCCACTGGCGGCCGGCCAGGTGGGAGTCCAGCAGGTCATAGGCGCGGTCGAGCGTCGCGCGAGCCTCACGGACGCCCTCCGGGTCGCCGCCGCCCTCCGGGCGCAGGCTGTCCCCCACGATCTTCTGCATCGGTGTCATCACATGCCAGTCGACGATCCGGTCCCACAGCCGAACCTGCAGCGCGTCCGCCGGGTCGGCGGGGATCAGCCGCGGGCCGTCGCTCAGCCCGTCGAGATACTCGATGATCGCCGTCGACTCGGGCAGGGTCAGCCCGGCGTCCTCGTCGACGAGCACGGGGATGCTGGCCATCGGCCACAGCTCGGCGAGCCGGGCGCGGTCGGCCTCGTCGTCGACGAGCCGGCGCTCGAAGGGCAGGTCGAGCTCGAATAGCGGGATGAGCGCCTTCCAGCAGTAAGCGGCGAAGGGATGCTCGTGCAGGATCAGGGTCATCGGGCACCTCCGAGAAAGTCCTCCAGCCGGTCGAGCAGCTTGCCTGGCGAAGATGTCATGTACTGCCGGAGCGTCCGAGGTCGAGGGTGCAGCCTAGACGCCGAGCTTCGTCCCGTGAAGCAACTGATGCGGACGGTGCGGTATGCGCTGCGGGAAGAGGACTTCGGCCCGGTGCTCGGTGCGGGTGGCGCTCTCGTCGCGGTGGGCACCGTCACCTACTCGGTCGTCAACGGCTGGAGCCTGGTCGATTCCCTCTACTTCGCTGTGGCCACCCTCACCACCTCAAGTATCGCTGGCCAGGTTCTGCGGGATGGGTGGATGAAGCTCGTCACGGTCTTCTACATTCTGATCGGGATCGGGATCCTGGTCGAGATCGTCCGCAGACTTGGCCTCGCATTCGTCGAGGTCCGACGCCGGGACGTCGGCCGGATCGGTCGTGGCCATAAACGCTCGCAAACGTAGGCCTGCACCGAGCCAGGCGCTCAGCTTTACTCCGCGACGCGGAACCGCCACGGACTAGGAGGAGGCGCCGATCGGTTCGGCGCCGGCGCGCAGCCTGTAAGCGACGACCGCACCGATCGCGCCGAGGCTCGCATAGACACCGAGCACGATCAGTGCGCGGGTCGCTCCGTAGCCATTGAAGTAGACGACGTTCCGCATCGCGGTGCTCCCGGCGCCGGGCGGCAAATGCTGGCTTATCGCTCGCCAGAACCCGGGTAGCAGCTCCGGGGCCGTCCCGCCTCCGGATGAGGGATCGCCGATGACGACGAACACGATCAACCCGACCCCGGTCCCAGCGAGGCCGAAGAGCACCTGGAAGGCGGCAATGGGCAGCGCAATTGCGAGCACGAACAGGTCGCGCCGCTGGAGTCCGAGCGCGGCAAGGGAGCGAGATCGCGGACCACGAGGGTCTGGCCTTGCGCGTGAGTTGCCATCCCGAAGGATTGTCGGAGAACGAGCGCGGCCGCAGGGCTCGCGACGGTGGCGATCAGCAGGGTTGGCTGCGAGGCGGATTCAAACGCACCGTACACCGAGCGATGCAGGACCCCGTTTGAGCCGCGGCAAGCGAGCTGTACCCGTGGAACTCGAAGGACCCCGGAGCGCTGCGCTCGAGCTGAGCGGCGAGAGCGCCCGTCGCCTGCGGTGATCCGACGAGCCCCACCGGGAGATCGTGAGGCTTCGGCTCATGGTTGGCGGCCACGTTCGAGCCTACGAACGCGAAGACGAGCGCCAGCACGCCGAGCAACGCGAGCAAGAGCTTGCGGTTGTCGGACGCAAGGGTTCCTTGCGGCGGCATCACTCGACCTCTCCCGGCGCCCCTCGCGGGCGCAATCCTACCCTTCGTCTTGCGGGCGCTAATCCCCTTCCTCAGCGCGCCACAGCGGTTGCGGCGGCGCTGAGCCGAGCGCGCGCCGAAGCAGCGTCAGCAGCTGGCGGCGCTCGGCGGCGGTGAGCCCGCCCAGCACGTCGTCTTCCACCTGCATCGCCAATCGTCGGCCGCGCCTCAGGGTCCGGCGGCCCTTCGGTGTGATCGCGACCTCGCGGGCGCGCCGATCCGTGGGATGGGGCCGGCGCGTGGCCAGCCCCGCGCTCTCGAGTTCATCGATCAGCGACACCATCGTGCTGGGATCGATGCCCATCGCGGAGCCGATCTCCTGCTGAATAGCTCCCTCGCGAGCGCCGAGGACGTTGAGGACGCCGAACAGCGCCGGGGTCAGACCAATCGACTCGAGCGCGGCCGCGATGCGCGTATGCGACGCCCGCCAAAGCCGGAAGAAGAGCTGACCGGCGAACTCGGCGACCTCGGTGTCGGCTGAAGGGGGCGTAGCCATTGTGTGATCTTTGCACATTTACTGCGTCGCGACAATCATTTCTGCTACAAATTATATCCACGGCAAACGATCAACCACGAAGCCGGAGGTCCCTCAGATGGCAGCAGCAACCCCTCAACCGTCCTTCCTCGCCACCCGCCGCGGCAAGCTCACGCTGGCCTTGCTGACCGCCGTCGCGTTCCTCGACTTCGTCGACGCATCGATCGTCAACGTCGCGCTTCCCTCGATCCGGCGCGACCTGGGGTTCTCGGAGCAGAGCCTGCAGTGGGTCCCGAGCGCCTACCTGCTCACCGACGGCGGCTTCATGCTGCTGGGCGGCCGCGCCGCCGATCTGCTCGGGCGCCGCCGCGTCCTCGTTGCCGGGACATCGCTGATCGGTGTCTCGTCGCTGATCGGCGGGTTCGCCGGAAGCGCGGGCGTCCTGATCGGCGCTCGCCTCGCCCAAGGCCTTGGCGCCGCGATGATGCTCCCGGCCGCGCTCTCGATCCTGACGACGTCGTTCAAGGAGGGCTCGGACCGCACCAAGGCGCTCGGAGTCTGGGGTGGTGTTGGCGGACTCGCTTCCGCCGCCGGAGTGCTCCTCGGCGGGCTGCTGACAGAAGGCCCCGGCTGGCGCTGGGTGATGTTCGTCAATCCGTTGGCCTCCGTGCTCGTGCTCGGCGGGATCTTCTGGCTGATCAGCGGTGAACGACGCCGCGCGCGGCTTCAGAACTTCGATCTCCTCGGGGCCGTCCTGGCCACCGGCGGGACGCTGTTGCTCGTCTTCACGCTCGTCAGGGCGCCGGACGTGGGCTGGGATGCGACCCGCACCATCGCGGGGCTCACCGGAGCGCTCGCGCTGCTGGTCACGTTCGTGTTCAACGAGCGGCGCACCAAGAACCCGCTCGCCCCGCTGTCGGTTTTCCGCATCAACGGGCTCGCTGCCGCCGACGTCACCCAGCTGATCGCCTTCGCGGGGTTCCTGGCGATGTTCTTCTTCCTCACTCTCTATATGCAGAACGTCCTGGGCTACTCGGCGATCCAGACGGGCGCCGCCTATCTCCCGGTCACCGCCGGCGCCGCCATAGCCGCAGGTATCACCTCGCAGCTCGTCGCCCGCACCGGGACGCGACCCCTGATCGTCGCCGGCTCGCTGATCGCTGCGGGCGGCGTCTACTACCTCTCGCGCATCCCCGTCCAGGGCGCCTACCTCACCGACCTGCTCCCAGGCATGATCGTCATGTCGATCGGGCTCGGTGCCGTGTTCGTCGCCGTCACCACCGCCGCGAACGCCGGCGTCCCGGCCGACAAGGCCGGACTCGCCGCGGCGCTTCTGAGCGCCTCGCAGCAAGTCGGCGGCGCGCTTGGCCTGGCGATCTTCTCCGCGATCGCAACCTCCCGCACCGGCCATCTGCTGGCAAGCCACACGCCCCCCGCCGAGGCGCTCACCTCGGGCTTTCAGCGGGCGCTGCTGGCCTCCAGCATCTTCCTGCTGGCAGCCGCCGTCGTCGCGCTGCGCGCGACAAACACGCGCGGCGAAGGGGATCAGGCCGTTACGGAGGCGCAGCGCGAGACCGAGCGCCAGCCGATGGAGCCGGAGGTTGAGCGCGTGTCCGAGCCCCTTTCGGAGGGGGCCACCGCCTGACGCCGGCGGCCGAGCCCGATCGCTAGTCGGCCTCCCCCCGGAGAGCCCGGGTCGTCTGGCCCACCTCGATCAGGTGGCCGTCCGGATCCCGGATGTAGCAGCGGATCTCGGTCTCATGCTCTTTCGGAGGCGTCAGGAACTCGGCCCCACGCGCGCTCCACTCGGCGTAGACGGCTTGGATGTCCGCGACGCGGATGTTGAGGAAGCTGCTGACCCGATCGGGGTCGGGTGGCGTCTCGAGGGTGACGGTCGGCTTGTCGTCGGTGGGGCCGCCACCCACGTTGATGATGATCCAGCTGTTGGCGAGCGCCACCAACGACGGCTCGCCCGCGTGGACGGTCTCGCCGCCGAGCACCTCGGTGTAGAAGCGGCGTGCGCGCTCGACGTCGTCGGAGACGATGAAATGGGTTAGCGCGATCCCTTCCTCGGGCGCGGGGAACTCGGCCATCTGGCACCTCCTTGGGGGTTGGCGCCTTCATCGTTGCAGCGACGATCCGCCGCGCAGGGGTCCGGTCCCGTCGCGCCGGCGGCGTCGAGTCCCGAACGGCCCTCGCCTCGCGGCGATGGAGCCTCGGGTCGCTGCTCATGGCGGACAATTTCCTTTCGCGCTTAGAGGTCGCGCTCGTAGAAGAACATCACCGGCCCGTCCGGTCCCCCCTCGCGGTTGGTGAATCCGGCGCTCTCGTACAGGGCCAGCGCCGCCGTATCCGCCTCGCTCGTCCCGACCTCGATTCGGGCCGCGCCGCGCCGGCGCGCCAGCTCGAGGGTCGCATCGAGGAGCGCCCGGCCCAGGCCCCGGCCGCGTCGCGCCGGGACCACGTAGAGCTCCTCCAGGTAGGCGACCGACCCCTCCTCGAACACCGCCGAGCGAAACCGGATCTGGGCGAGGCCGTCGGGACCGCCCCCGGCCAGCAGGAAGGTCGACTCGTCGGCCGCGATCAGCCGCTCCACCCGCGGCGCCAGCACCTCCGCCCCCGGCGTCGGCTCCGAGAACTCGGTGTTGAAGTCGTGCAGGAGCCGAGCGATCTCGGGAGCGTCGGCGAGGGAGGCGAGTCGGACCGCGTCCACCCTTGGCTCAACAGCGGTCGCCGCTTGGCGAGGCGGGCCCGGACCCGCGGTCATCCACCGTCATCGCCCCGAGGTAGCGGATGAACGGGGCCATCTCCTTGCCCGAGTTCGTGTTCATGCCCTCCTTGTAACAGGGATCCGGGCGTCACCCGGAGATCCTCCTGCTACCCGGCCGGATCTAGTCCCGGATCACAAGCTCGCCGAGCCGGTCCGGGTCCACCACCAGGTCGATTGCCGCGATCTGGCCCCCCGTCACCGTGAACGCGACCACGCCGCGAATCCGGCCGCCGCGTGCGACCAACAGCCCCGCGGCGCCGTTGACCAGCGCGGGTCTCGCGTACGGGGCGAACGCCGCCCCCCGCGCGAGGATCCGGCGGGCGACCGCGCCGGCCCCAACGGCGGGCGGGCGCGCCACCGCCCGGCCGTGGGTGCGGAAGACGACCTCGGGATCGAGCACTTCGAGCAGCGCCTCGAAGTCGCCGGCCCGGGCGGCTGCAAGGAAGGCTTCGATCACCCCGCCGTTGGGCCGCCAGGTCGGCGTCCGCTGGCGGCGCCGCCCCCCGCACCCGGCGGCGGGCCCGGCT
>JBKPIY010000104.1:0-13018 GCA_046730475.1 Actinomycetota bacterium | reverse complement strand
CATGCGGGGTGAGCTCTGAGACGGCTCACGTTGATTCCTCCTCCTCTCCCTCGACAGCGACGGTCTGATCCGCGCGCCATCCGATTGTCACTTTCCGGCCGCGCTGTTCCTGCGCCTCCGCCGAGGAGGTCTCCAGGTTCTGGCGGACGACTTGAAGCTCTCCCCCCGCTTCCAGGTCAATCAGGTACCGGGTGATCATCCCCGCGTAGGAGACGTCGCGAATCGTCCCCTCCTCGATGTGAAGGCCACGCGGGACCCTGCCGTTCTCGATGATCGTGACCTTCTCCGGCCGGACCGTGAACCGGTGCCCGCCGCGCTCCAGCAGGTTCGAGGTCCCGACGAACCCGGCCACGAACGCGTTCCCGGGGCGCTCGTACACCTCCGCCGGCATCCCGATCTGCTCGATCCGCCCGTCGTTGAACACGGCGAGGCGGTCCGACATCGTCAGCGCCTCCTCCTGGTCGTGAGTGACGTAGATGAAGGTGATCCCTACGTCCGCCTGGATCGATTTCAATTCGATTTGCATCTGCTCGCGGAGCTTCAGGTCCAGCGCGCCGAGCGGCTCGTCGAGAAGCAGGACCCGGGGGCGGTTCACGATCGCCCGGGCGAGGGCGACCCGCTGGCGCTGGCCCCCCGAGAGCTCGCTCGGGCGGCGCTGCTCGAAGCCCGGTAGGCGGACGGTCTCGAGCGCCTCGGCCGCCCGGCGGCGGCGCTCCTCCCTGCCGACCCGCTTCACCCGGAGGCCGTACTCGATGTTCTCGTTCACGCTCATGTGGGGAAAGAGGGCGTAGTCCTGGAAGACGGTGTTGACCTCGCGGTCGTAGGGAGGGAGGGCGGTGACGTCCCGCCCGGCGAGCTCGACCGTGCCTGTGTCGGGCTCCTCGAAGCCGGCGATCATTCGCAGGGTGGTGGTCTTGCCCGAACCCGACGGGCCGAGCAGGGTGAAGAACTCGCCCCGCGCGACCTCGAGATCGAGCGAGTCGACCGCGACGACGTCGCCGTAGCGCTTGCTCACCCCCGTCAGCCGGATGTCCGGTGCGCCTTGCGACGTGTCGTGCGCGACCGCTCTCTCCTCCTTTTTGTCCAGCGTTCGAATTCCTGACCGGCTGGCCAAGGTATATCTGAGCAGTCCCGCCCAGGCTAGTTCCGCGTGGACAATCTTCCCCGGCCTGCTTGGCCATCGCGGCCCAGCGATGGCCGAATCGTCCAACCGGGATGCTGCGTGGCCGCTAGAAGCTCGGGAAGTGGCGGGCCTTGTAGCCCTGCGGGGAGCGCTTGGTCGAGCGCCAGCGGGGGCCGCTGCCCTTGCGGAGCGGCTCGTTCACCGCCGAGGTGTCCCAGCGCAGCCCGGCGATCACCGCGTAGGCGTGCCCGCTGTTGGCGTACACCGTGATCCAGGCCCCCTTGCCCTTCTCCCCCCACCTCATCAGCGCGCCCGAGGGCGCGGGGGCGGGCAGCATCTTGGCGGCGTGCAGGACGTAGCTGACCGCGCCCGAGCAGTCGTAGCCCTCCGACTTGAACGCCTGATGGCCGCCGCCGTAGAGGTAAGGCTTCTTTCGGATCCGATTGGCCGCCTGGATTGCCCTCACCACCCTGGCCGGGGCGTTCGACGGCGCGATCGCCTTGCCGGTTTCGAGCAGCTTCGCCTTCCTGGGCACGCCGGTGGAGGTCGGCACCGGGTCGTCGCTCGGGACGCTGGTCCCCCCGGTGCCGATGGTCTGGGCGGCGACCGGCGCCACCCCCACCAGGGAGCCGGCCAGGACGAGCCCGGCGGCTATCCAGCCCCCGGCCCTCACTGCCCTCGTTTGCGCGCGACGCATCCGGTCTCCTTCGTCGGCCTGCGGGGTTAGCTGTCGGGCTGGCGCTAAAGGAGCCTGCGCTCCCACCAAGGTGGGTTCGCCCCAAGATGCTCTGGTTCCCCCGCTCCCCGAGCGAATCTCGCTTGGGGATTCGGCAACCTGTGCGGTTGGCCGGGCACCGTAGCAAATATGAAGGTCTGCTTGCAAAACAGCGCCTGACCGCCCTGCCGCGGTGCGCTAGGTTGGCCGCCGTGGAGCTCGCGGGGAAGCGCATCCTGCTCAGTGGCGCCACCGGCGGCCTCGGGCGGGCGATCGCCGCGGAGCTAGCCGGTGAGGGCGCCCGCCTGGTCCTCAGCTCGCGGAAGCCCGCTCAGCTCGAGGAGCTGGCGAAATCGCTCCCGGGAGGGGCGGGGCGACATGCGACGGTGGTCGCGGATCTGGCTCGCCCGGGCGCCGCCGAGGAGTTGATCGCCGAGGCCGGGGACCTCGACGGTCTCGTCGCGAACGCCGGGATGTCCGGGACCGGCCGGCTGGAGCGCTTCAGCCAGCGGGAGGTGCGGGACGTCCTCCGGGTCAATCTGGAGGCGCCGATCGCGATGGCGCGGGAGCTGATCGGGCCGCTGAGCGCCAAGGGCGAGGGCCACATCGTGATGATCTGCTCCCTGAACGCGAAGGCGGCGACGCCGCGAACCTCGCTTTACTGCGCGACGAAGTTCGGGCTCCGCGGCTTCGCCCTGGCGCTGCGTGAGGACCTCCTACCCGCGGGTATCGGCGTCTCGATCGTCTCGCCCGGGTTCGTGCGCGAGGCGGGGATGTTCCACGAAGCCGGCGTCAAGGCACCGCCCGTGCTCGGCACGACCACCCCGAGGAAGGTCGGTCGCGGGGTGGTCCGAGCGATCCGCCGCAATCTGGCCGAGCTCGAGATCGCGCCGCGCCGACAGCGCGCGGCGACCGCGATCGCCCATCGGCGACCGCAGCTTGCCGCTCGAATCCAGCGGCGCGGCGGCGCGGACAAGATCGCCGAGAGGCTCGCCGCCGGCCACGCCGGTGGGAAGCGTTGAGCGCCCGAATCCCGCGCCTTTGTCAATCCCGGGGTGTTAGGTTCCCGTACCTGCCCGGAGAGGGAGCGCTCTGCGGTGGCCCCCCGGGGTGGCGCGAGACGAGCCCCAAGGGATTGGAAAGGTTGATGCGGAGAGTCGTCGCACTGTCGGTTGCCCTCGGCGCGCTCTGGATCGTCCCGAGCGCCAATGCCGCGATCTCGAGTGTGTTCGGCAACGTCACCTGCTCAGTCAACGGCACCGACCTGGTCCGCGAGTGCGGGACCGGCCAGAGCACGACGAGCAGCCGCAGCACGACCGAGTCCTGGGACGGAACCCCGATCGACGTCAACGTCGCCTTTCCGCCCGATCCAAGCCCCGCCCCCGACGGCCCCTACCCGCTGATCATGGTCTTCCACGGTTACGGCGGCGACAAGATCGGCTTCGGGACCCCCGGCGCCACCGACGCGATGCGGCGCTGGACCAGTCGCGGGTACGCCGTCTTCAGCATGACCGACCGTGGTTTTCACGAGTCCTGCGGCTCGTCGGAGTCCCGGGCCGCCGATCCGACCGGCTGCGCCGACGGCTACGTCCGCCTGATGGACGATCGCTACGAGGTTCGCGACGCTCAGTTCCTCGCCGGCGAGCTGGCGGACGAGGGGCTGATCGAGCCTCAGAACATCGGCGCCACCGGCGGCTCTTACGGCGGCGGCATGTCGATGGCGCTGGCGGCGCTCAGGGACCGGACGATGCTGCAGGACGGGACCCTCGTTCCCTGGAAGAGCCCCGTCAACGGCACCGCGATGAGGATCGCCGCCGCCACCCCGGAGGTCCCCTGGACCGATCTCGCCTACTCGCTGACGCCGAACGGCCGCACCCTCGACTTCGTCGCCGACTCCCCCTACCGGGGCCGCCTGGGGGTGATGAAGCTGTCCTTCATCAACGGGCTCTATCACTCGGGCGAGCTGGCGCCGGGGTTCTACGCCCCCGAGGGCACCGACCCCTCAGCCGACCTCACCGGCTGGCGCGCGCGCCTGCTGGCGGGGGAGCCGTACGACGGCGATCCGAACGTGCAGGCGATCTTCGACGAGATCACCGCCCACCACTCGTCGTACTACATCGACCACTCGAAGCCCCCGGCGCCGCTGATGATCTCAAACGGGTTCACCGACGACCTCTTCCCGGTTGACGAGGCGCTGCGCTTCTACAACCGGACGGAGACGCAGTACCCCGACGCTCCCATCGCGCTCAACTTCGGCGACTTCGGCCACCAGCGGGCGGCCGGCAAGTCCGATGTGGAGGCGGCGATAGCCGCCCGCGAGGACGCCTGGATGGACTTCTACGTCAAGGGCGCGGGGCCGAGGCCGCCCAACGACGTCGCGGCCTTCACCGAGACCTGCCCCGGCTCGGCCCCTTCGGGCGGGCCGTTCACGACGACGACCTGGGCGAAGCTCGCCCGAGGCGAGGTTCGGTTCAGCTCCAAGGTCGCGCATGTGATCTCGCCGACCGGCGGCAGCGACGCCGTCTCCGCGAAATTCAACCCGGCGCCGTTCGGCACCACCTGCGCCACCGCGCCCGGGACTGAGGTGTCCGGCGTTGCCACCTACCGCCTGCCGACAGCAACCGGGGGCGGCTACACCCTGCTGGGCTCGCCCACGATCGTGGCCGCGATCAAGGACCCGACCCCGAACAGCCAGCTCGCGGCGAGGCTTCTGGATGTCGACACCCATGACACCGTCACCAAGACGGATGACACGGAGACGCTCGTCGCCCGGCAGCTCTACCGGCCCAAGGTGGGCACCGGCCGCCGCGTCTTTCAGCTCCACCCCGGGGCCTGGCACTTCGACAACGGGCACGTCCCCAAGCTCGAGCTGCTGCCGCGCGACAGTGACGCGGGCCAGCTCGGGCTCGGCGGCTACGGTCGCCCCTCCAACGGGCAGGGGAAGATCATCGTCTCCAACCTGCGGCTGACGCTGCCCGTTCACGAGCGGCCCGGTGCCGCCCGCGGCGCCGTCAAGCGTCCATCCCCGAGGGTCGCCCCGTGCAGCTACCGGCTCGCCACCGAGTTCGCCGGCCTCGGCCGGGTCGCGTCGACGCTCGCCCCGGGCAAGCTCCGCCTGAGGCACGGCGCGATCGCAGCCAGGGTGAGCTCGGTGCCCGGCGAGTTCGCCTGCAAGGTCGACGTCAGCGTCAAGGGGACCGAGCGCGGAGCCCGCTTCCGGATCGCCCACGGCTCGGCAACGATCCCTGGCGGCAAGACCGGGGCGGTGAAGCTCCGGCTGACCAGGCGCGCCCGCCGCACCCTGCTCGGGGACCGGGCCCTGGTCGCCACCCGGGTGTTAGTGCGCACTGAGGCGGTCGGGAGGTCGATCGTGAAGCGATCGTTGGAGCTGCCGGCCGTCCAGCGGCGCGGGCACCGCCCGTAGACGGGTGCGGCGAGCGGTAATACTGGAGGTGTGAGCGAAGACAGCTTCCACGCCCGCTCGACGCTGTCGGTCGCGGACCGGGAGTACGAGGTCCACCGGCTCGATCGGCTGCAGGAGCGCTTCGACGTCGCCCGGCTCCCTTACTCCCTGAAGGTTCTGCTCGAGAACTCGCTCCGGCTCGAGGATGGGGTCTCGGTTACCACTGCGGACGTCGAGGCGATCGCCGGCTGGGACGCGAACGCCGAGCCCTCGATCGAGATTCCCTTCCAGCCCGCCCGCGTGCTGATGCAGGACTTCACCGGCGTCCCCGCCGTCGTCGACCTTGCCGCGATGCGCGACGCGATGGAGGACCTCGGCGGCGACCCGGCGCGGATCAACCCGCTCGTCGACGTCGACCTGATCATCGACCACTCGGTCCAGGTCGACGCCTTCGGCAACGCCCGCGCCTTCGAGATCAACGCCGAGCGCGACTACGAGCGAAACGGCGAGCGCTACGCCTTCCTGCGCTGGGGCCAATCGGCGTTCGACAACTTCCGCGTCGTTCCGCCGGAGACCGGGATCTGCCACCAGGTGAACCTCGAGTACCTGGGTCGGGCCGTCTGGACCCGCGCCCGCGACGGGGTCACCCAGGCGTTCCCCGACACCCTGGTGGGGACCGACTCGCATACGACGATGATCAACGGGCTCGGGGTGCTTGGCTGGGGGGTCGGCGGGATCGAGGCGGAGGCGGCCATGCTCGGGCAGCCGATCTCGATGCTTCTCCCCCAGGTGATCGGGTTCAAGCTCACCGGGGAGCTCCGCGAGGGCGCCACCGCGACCGACCTCGTCCTCACGGTCACCGAGATGCTTCGCGAGAAGGGAGTGGTCGCCAAGTTCGTCGAGTTCTTCGGGCCGGGGATCTCGGGGCTCGGGCTGGCCGACCGGGCGACGATCGGGAACATGTCGCCGGAGTTCGGCTCCACCTGCGCGATCTTCCCAATCGACGCCGAGACCCTCCGCTACCTCGAGTTCACCGGGCGTCCGACCGAGCAGATCGAGCTGGTCGACGCCTACGCCCGCGAGCAGGGCCTCTTCCACGATCCCGACTCCGAGGAGCCGACCTACAGCGATACCCTCGAGCTCGACCTCGGGGAGGTCGAGCCGAGCATCGCGGGGCCGAAGCGCCCCCAGGACCGGATCGCCGTCTCCAACGCCAAGAACGCCTTCCTCGAGGCGATGCAGGAATGGGACCCGAAGGCGGGCGAGGAGCTCGGGAACGTGCGCGATCGCGCGATCGCGGACTCGTTCCCGGCCTCGGACCCACCCGCCGAGGAGCACAACGGCGACGGCGGCAAGCCGCAGCGCGCCGGGACGGGGACGGCGGTCGCCGAGCGGACGAGCGATGCCGTCGCCGTCCGGCTCGAGGGCGGCGAGACGGTGGAGCTCGACCACGGCCACGTGGTGATCGCCGCGATCACGAGCTGCACGAACACCTCGAACCCCTCGGTGATGCTCGCCGCCGGACTGGTCGCGAAGAAGGCGGTCGAGCGCGGCCTGCGGCGAAGACCCTGGGTGAAGACCTCGCTGGCGCCGGGTTCCACCGTCGTCACCGAGTACCTCGAGAAGGCGGGGCTGACCAGCTACCTGAACGAGCTCCAGTTCGACCTGGTCGGCTACGGCTGCACCACCTGCATCGGGAACTCTGGACCGCTTCCCGAGGAGATCTCGAAGGCGGTCAACGACAACGACCTGGTGGTCTGCTCGGTGCTGTCCGGCAACCGCAACTTCGAGGGGCGGATCAACCCCGACACCCGCGCCAATTACCTGGCCTCGCCGCCGCTGGTGGTGGCCTACGCCCTGGCGGGGCTGATGGACATCGACCTCACCTCGGAGCCGATCGGCGTCGGCTCCGACGACGAGCCCGTCTATCTGAGCGACATCTGGCCCTCGTCGGAGGAGATCAGGCAGGCGGTCGCCGACGCGATCCGCTCCGAGATGTTCACGAGGAGCTACGCCGACGTCTTCACCGGCGACGATCGCTGGCGCGCGATCGAGGTCCCCTCGGGCGAGCGCTACACCTGGCCCGACTCGACCTACGTCCGCAAGCCGAGCTTCTTCGAGGGCATGGACCTCGAGCCGAGGCCGGTGGAGCCGATCTCGGGGGCCTGGGCCCTGGCCGTGCTAGGCGACTCCGTCACCACTGACCACATCTCGCCGGCCGGGGCGATCAAGAAGGAGAGCCCCGCGGGGCGGTGGCTGATCGAGCAGGGAGTCGAGGTCCGGGACTTCAACTCGTACGGCTCGCGCCGGGGGAACCACGAGGTGATGATCCGGGGCACGTTCGCCAACGTGCGGCTGCGAAACCGGCTGGTCGAGCGAGAGGGCGGGTTCACCCGCCATTTCCCGAAGTCAGGCGGCGAGGGAGAGGAGATGACCATTTACGACGCGGCGATGAAGTACGCCGAAGAGGGTGTGCCGCTGGTGGTCCTGGCCGGAAAGGAGTACGGCTCCGGATCCTCGCGCGACTGGGCCGCGAAGGGGACCAACCTGCTCGGCGTTCGCGCCGTGATCGCCGAGAGCTTCGAGCGCATCCACCGCTCCAACCTGATCGGGATGGGCGTGCTCCCGCTCCAGTTCGCCGATGGTGACTCGATCGACTCGCTCGGGCTCACCGGCGAGGAGAGCTTCGACGTCGGCGACCTCGCCAACGGCGAGGCGAGGTCGGTGATGGTCACCGCCACCCCCGCCGGCGGGGGCGCCGACCCGATCGCCTTCGAGGCGCGCGTTCGGATCGACACCCCGAACGAGGTCACCTACTTCCAGAACGGCGGCATCCTCCACCGGGTCCTCCGCGACCTGATCAGCCGCTAGCGGGTCCCGCCCCGGGTTCGCAGAGGCCGAAAGGCATCGGCGTGACGGGGCCGCGGGAGGCAGGGGGTCCACGCGGCCCGCGCCACGCCTGCGCGTCGGTAGCCAGGGAGGGATTTCCGACGCGATCGCCCCCGGAGGCGGGACTGGCCCGGGGACGAGCTTCTCAAGTTGGTCTCCCCGCCCCGGGATTATCCACAGTTTTGGGGGATCGTGTCAATACCCCTTTTGGGTCACCGTGCGCCGGGGCCCTCGGGGGCGGCGATCCCCCAGCCGCGGCGCTCGATCAGCTCGATCCCGATCACGCTTCCCACCGGCCCGGCCGGCGTCAGGGTGCCGGCGAACAGGGGCCAGGGCGCCTCCCGGCGCAGGCACGCAACCCAGATCAGCGCGCAGAGGCCGATGTAGCCGATCCCGTGGGCGAGCCCGAAGATGAAGGTCTCGCGCTCGAAGCCGGGCGCGATCCAGAACACGAGCAGGGCCGAGAACACAACCAGCTCGAGCCAGGAGGCGACCTTGACCCAACGGAAGAGCCGGCCGGGAACCGGCCTGCGCAGCGGGACGTGCTCGCTCACAGCCACGGGAAGCTAGATCACAGCAGGGGGTGACACCCACCGACGGGCTATACCGATTGGCGGGGGCCCCGGGCGCGAAGTTTGGACCGTCGGTCCATAGATCGTTCCGTCGCCAGCCGGAATCATGCTCGCCATGATCGAGCGCGTACAGCATCAGGCAATCACGGAAGCGAGGCGATTGATTCGACTCCAGCGCAGCTACCGGTGCGATAGTTGCGCTCGCGAACACCACTCCTGGGGGCGCCTGAGCGCCTGCCCCGACTGCGGCCGCACCTTCTCGGTGGCCGTGATCAGGCGCGCTGCCCTCGCGGGACCAGCCTAGGGGCTGCCCTCTCTCCTGGGCGTTCTCCGCCGAGCGGGTCGCAGGGCCCGCTCGGCGGCATCCCCGCGAGCAACTCGTCCCGGGAGGCTAGACGGGGTCGGCCTTGCCCATCAGGGCGGTGAGGACGATCCTGTCCTGTTCCTTCGTATGAGCGGCGGCGTAGCCCTCGCCCGGGCTCGCCCGCGGCGGGCGTCCGACGTAGCCGAGGTCGACCCCCTCCGGGAGCAGCTCGGGCATCCGGCGCTGCATCACGCTCCAGCCCCCCATGTTCCGGGGCTCCTCCTGGACCCAGACGATCTCCCTCAGGTTCGGGTAGGTGGCGATCAGCTCGCTGAGCTCGGCGCTGGCGAAGGGGTAGAGCAGCTCCACCCGGGCGATCGCGACCGAGCTGGCCTCCTCCCGCTTCGGGGTCGCGTCCATGTCGTAGTAGATCTTGCCGCTGCACAGGACCAGCCGCTCGACCTGCTCCTTGCGCTCCTGGGCCCTCGGGTCGTCGAGGACGAACCGGAACGAGCCCGAGGCGAGCTCTTCCTTGGTCGAGCTCGCGCGCGGCAGCCGCAGCAGCCCCTTGGGCGTGAACACGATCAGCGGCCGCGCCTTGGCGATGTGGGCCTGGCGGCGGAGGAGGTGGAAGTACTGGGCGGGGGTGGTCGGATTGGCGAGCCTGATGTTCCCCTCGGCGGCGAGCTGGATGAAGCGCTCGATCCGGGCGCTCGAGTGCTCGGGCCCGGCGCCCTCGTAACCGTGGGGCAGGAGCAGCGTCAGCCGCGTCATCTGACCCCACTTGGCCTCCGCCGACGCGATGAAGCTGTCGATGATCACCTGGGCAGAGTTTTCGAAGTCGCCGAACTGCGCCTCCCAGATGACGAGGCTCCGGGGCGAGGTGGCGGAGTAGCCGTACTCGAACCCCAGGCAGGCCAGCTCGGACAGGGGCGAGTTGTGGAGCTCCATCGGCGCCCTCGCCCGGTCGAGGTTCTGGATCGGCGCGTAGCGGAGGCCGGTCTTCTCGTCGTGGAGGACCAGGTGGCGGTTGGAGAAGGTGCCCCGCTCTGTGTCCTGGCCCGTCAGCCGCAGGTGCACACCGTCGCGGAGCAGGGAGGCGAAGGCGAGCGCCTCCGCGTGGCCGAACTCGATCCCTCCGCGCTCGAGCGCCTCGCGCCGGCGCTCGAGCGGCTTCCGCAGCTTGCGGTGAACGGTGAAGCTGTCGGGGACCCGGAGCAGCTCCTCGTTCAGGTCCCGCAGGACCGCCACGTCCACCGAGGTCTCGACGGTGGGACTGCGACTGCGGTCGAGGTCGCTGGTGCCGGTGGCGGTCGGGTCCTCGAACTCCCCCGCGTCGATCTTCCGGTGAAGCTCCTCGTGGATCTCCTTCAGCTCGCGCTGGCGCTCCTCCTTCTGGTGCTCGACCTCCTCCGGGTCGACCACCCCGGCCTCGATCAGCCTGTCCGCGTAGAGCTGGCTGACGGGCGGGTGCTGCTTGATCGCCGCCGCCATCAGCGGCTGGGTGTAGGCGGGCTCGTCGGTCTCGTTGTGGCCGTAGCGGCGATAGCCGATCAGGTCGATGACCACGTCGCGGCCCCAGCGCTGTCGGTACGCCATCGCCAGCCGGATCGCCGACAGGCACGCCTCCGGGTCGTCGGCGTTGACGTGGACGATCGGGACGTTGAAGCCTTTCGCGATGTCCGCGGCATACGGGGTGGAACGCCCCTCCTGGGGCTCGGTGGTGAACCCGATCTGGTTGTTCTGGATGATGTGGACGGTGCCGCCGGTGCTGTATCCGGCGATCGCCTGGAGGTTGAGGGTCTCGGCGACCACGCCTTGGGCCGGGAAGGCGGCGTCGCCGTGAAGGAGCACCGGGACCGCCTTCGAGGGGTTGTGCTCGATCCGCGCGTCCTCGCGGATCGTCTGCTCGGCCCGGGCGGCGCCGGTGACCACCGGGTCCACGTGCTCGAGGTGGCTGGGGTTCGGATACAGCCGCACCTCGAGCTCACCGTCGGGGGTCGTGAACACTCCGGAGTGGCCGTAGTGGTACTTGACGTCGCCGGTGCCGCCGGTGGGGATCGCGGCGACCGCCTTCACCTGCTCGATCAGCTTGGCGCCCTCGAACTCGGCCAGGATCGCCTCCATCGGCCGGCCGATGTTGTGGGCGAGGACGCTGAGCCGGCCCCGGTGCGCCATCCCCAGCACCACTTTCTCCGCGCCGTCGTGGCGGGCGAGGGCGAAGAGCTCGTCCAGCATCGGGACCGTCGAGTCGAGCCCCTCGATCGAGAACATCTTTTGGCCCAGATAGGTCCTCTCCAAATAGCGCTCGAAGCCGAATACCTGGATCAGCCGCGACAACAGGGCGCGCTTGGCGTCGTCGTCGAGCGGCTCGCGGTGGGCGCCGTGCTCGATCACGTCTCGCAGCCACATCCGCTGCTGATGGGAGGAGAGGTGCTCGATCTGGTAGCCCATTGTCGCGCAGTAGGCCTGGCGCATTCGCGGCAGCGCCTCGAGCAGCGTCTCCCCCTCGACCCCGATCCGCAGAATCTCGGCGGGGATCTGGGCCATCAGCTCGGGGGTGAGGTTGAGGGTCTCGGGCTCGAGCGCCGGATCCCCCTTCGGCTCCGAGCCGAGCGGATCGAGGGGGGCGGCGAGGTGGCCATGGGTCCGATACGCCTTCAGCAGCGAGGTCGCTGCCTGGACCGCCTGAAGCAGCTCCCTGGTGGGCTTCGCGGTCGGCGGTGCGGCGGCCGGCGCGGTGGGAAGCGGGGCTGCCGAGGCGGACGCAGGGTAGGCGGCGATGACGGTGGTCGGGTCGATCCCGAGGGCGGTCGTGACCGACTCGTAGAAGCCGTCCTCGCCCTGAAGGAGCTGCTCGATCGAGCGAAGGAACGATCCGGACTCGGCCCCCTGGATCACCCGGTGGTCGTAGGTCGAGGTCATCGTCATCACCTTCGAGACCCCGAGCGCCCGCACCCTGTCCTGGGGGACATGGGCCCACTCCACCGGGTAGGCGAGCGAGCCGCAGGCGACGATCGTCCCCTGGCCGGTCATCAGCCTCGGGACCGAGGCAACGGTGCCGAGGCCGCCCGGGTTGGTGAGGCTGATGTTTGTTCCCCGGAAGTCGTCGGGGGTGAGCGTGTTCTCGCGCGTCTTGGTGATCAGATCCTCGTAGTGGGAGTGGAACCCGGCGAAGTCGAGGGTGTCGGCGGCCTTGATGCAGGGGACCATCAGGCTGCGGGCGCCGCGGCGCTCGACGTCGACCGCGATCCCGAGGTTGACGTGGGTGGGCTCGAACGCGCTCGGCTTCCCGTCGCGCTCCGTGAACGAGCGAGTCATCACCGGCCACTCCTGCGCGGCCTTGACGATCGCCCAGGCGATCAGGTGGGTGAAGCTCACCTTTATCCCCCGGTCCTTGAGGATCGCGTTCAGCGCCTTGCGCTTCGCGTCCAGGGTGTCGACGGCGATGGTCCGGAACGAGGTGGCGGTGGGGATCGAGCGGCTCTCCTCCATCGCCCGGGCGAGCATCGCCGCCGGGCCCCTCAACGGGGTCACATCGCCCGCCATGTCCCGGGCCACGCCTGCGGGTAGCCCGGCCGCGGGCGCCGTCGGCTCTGCGACCCCGGTGGCCCCGGCGCCATCTGCCGAGGCGGCGAGGACGTCGGCCTTGGTTACCTTGCCCCCGGGGCCGGAGCCCTCGATCCGGCTGAGATCGACGCCGTTCGCCTGGGCGGCGCGGCGGGCGAGGGGCGTCGCTTTCCCACCCTCGGCGCCCGCGGGTGGGGTGGGGTGATGGGCCGCCGAGGGTGCGCCTGAGCCCAGGGCCGGCTCCAGCGGGGCGGCTGTTGGAGCACCGTCGCCCGCTCGCACCACCCCCAGGGCCATCTCCGCCAGCGGCTTCCCGACCTCGATCGTCTCGTCGGGGCCGACCAGGATCCTCGTGATCGTCCCGGAGGCGGGGGCGGGGACCTCGGCGTCGACCTTGTCGGTCGACACCTCGACCACCGTCTGTCCCTCCTCGACCGCATCG
>JBKPIY010000103.1:0-24951 GCA_046730475.1 Actinomycetota bacterium | reverse complement strand
GAAGGGCGACGAACGCGACCTCGGGCTGGACGACCGTGACGGGGCCGACCGTGACCTCGCTCGGCGGCGGAGGCTCCGGGACCTCGCCGCGGACGGGCAGCTGGATGTCCTGTTCGTCCTGGGCAGGGGCAGGGGGTGGTGCCTCATCCGCCTCTTGTGATCCGCCCGCAATCGGCGCGAGCCCTTCGGCGCGCACCGGAAGTGTGGTGACCGCCGGTCGCATCCACATCGCGGCGATCACCCGCAGGTAATAGGCGAGGGAGACCATCGTTCCCGCCACGATCACCACCCCGAGCCAGGTGTAGTCGCCGGCGACGGCCGCCTCGATCAAATACAGCTTGCCCATGAACCCCGAGGTGGCAGGCAGCCCCGCCAGGGCGAGCATCCCGATCGTCAAGGGCCACGCGAGCAGCGGCCGGGAGCGTCCGATCCCCTCCACCGCCTTGATGTCGTCGCCGTGCTCGGTCTCGCGCTCGCGGACGACGACCGGGACGAACACCGCGAGGTTCATCAGGCAGTAGGCGGCGAGGTAGAAGACGAGCGCGTTCAGGCCCGTTTCGGTGAAGACGACGATCCCGGCGAGCATGTAGCCGGCCTGCGCGATGCCCGAGTAGCCCATCAACCGCTTGAGCGAGTCCTGGCCGAGGGCGCCGATGTTGCCGACCGCGATCGAGATCGTCGCCAGCACCGCAAGCGCCCCGTCCCAGTCCCCGGCGACCGGGGCGAGCGCCACCTCGAATAGGCGGGCGAAGGCGACGAAGGCGGCCGCCTTGGTGGCCACCGCCATGAACGACTTCACCGGGGTGGGCGCGCCCTCGTAGACGTCGGGGGTCCACTGGTGGAAGGGGGCGAGGGAGATCTTGAAGCAGAGCCCGACCGCCGCCATCGCCGTCCCGATCAGGACCAGGCTGTCGTCGGCGTTGCCGCCGGGACCGAGCGCCCCGGCGATCGCGTTGAAGCCGGTCGAGCCGGCGGCGCCGTAGAGCATCGCGAAGCCGTAGAGAAGGGTGGCCGAGCCGAGCGAGCCGATGATCAGGTACTTGAGGCCCGACTCGATCGAGGCCTCCTTGCGAACCGCCGACCCGCACATCACGTAGAGCGGGATCGAGAGCAGCTCGAGGCCGACGAAGAAGGCGACCAGATTCTGGGCCTCTGCCAGGAGGGTCATTCCCAGGACCGAGCCGAGCAGGAGGGCGTAGAAGGCGCCGTGGCCGGCGTCCTCCGCCGCCGGCTCCCGGATCGAGAGCACCACGCACACAGCCGCCGCCAGGATCGAGATCAAGGCGGCCGCCAGCGCAAGCTCGTCGAGCCGCAGAGCGTTCGCGACCAGGTCCTCGCGCTCGCCCCACTGCCAGATCGTCAGTCCCCCGGCGGCGCCGAGCGCGGCGATAGTGAGCCCGGCGATCGTGAACCGGCCGAACGGCGGGATCAGCCCCGCGATCAGGACCACGCATAGCCCCGCGGTGATGGCGATCACCGGCGAGAGGCCCGCGTAGTCGATGGCCGGGGCGTGGAAGCTCACCTTCGCGCCACCTGGCTTTCGGGTGCTGGCTGCGAGCCCGAGACCTGGGCCGTGACCGAGTTGTCCGCCCGGTGGAGGATCAGCTGGGGATAGAGCGCGAGGGCGACGATGCAGGCGACCAGGGCGCCCACGATCGCCCCCGGGAGCAGCGCGATCTCGCGGGAGACGACGTCTTCGGGCTTGCGGTAGTGCATCGCCCGCTGGTAGAGGCGGAGCGCGTAGTAGGCTGCCAGCGCGACCCCGGCGGAGGCGATCAGGCCAATCGCGATCTTCGATTGGAAGGCTCCGAAGAGGATGTAGATCTCGCCGATGAAGTTGGACGAGCCCGGGATCGCGAGCAGGGCCATGGTCACGATCAGGAACATCGCCGCCAGCACCGGCGCCCGGAAGGCGAGCCCGCCCATCCTGGTGATGTCCTCCGTGCCGGCCCGCTCGGCGAGGATCGCGACGATCAACAGCAGGGGCGCCACCACCAGGCCGTGGTTGACCATCTGGAGCACCGCCCCGTCGGCGCCGTCGGGGCGTAGGGTGAAGATCCCGAGGGTGATGAAGCCGAGCTGGGCGACCGAGGAGAACCCGGCAACGAGGCGGGCGTTGGTCTGGGTGAAGGCCATCACCGAGCCGTAGAGGATCGAGGCGAGCGCGATCAGCATCAGCAGCTCCTGGTACTTGCCGGTGGCGTCGGGGAAGATCGGGAGCACGATCCGCAGGAACCCGTAGGCGCCCACCTTCGAAAGCACCCCCGAGAACACCGCCAGCGCCGGCAGGGGCGCCACCCGGTAGGCGTCCGGCATCCACCCATGGAGCGGGAAAGCCGGCATCTTCACCAGGAAGGCGGCGGCGAAGAACCAGAAGATCCACTCCTGGCTCCCAAGCCCGAGCGGGTGGGCGCGCAGGGTCGCCATCGAGAAGCTGACCGTGCCCCCGTCGGCGCTGAGGACGGCGGTGGCGATCGCGCCGACCAGCATCAAGAGCGACCCGACCAGGGTGTAGACGATCATCTTGATCACGGCCCGGCTCGGGACGACGCGGCTCTCGCCCTCGCCGGAGGTCTGCCCCCAGGCCCCGAACAGGAAGTAGAAGGGGACCAGCATCAGGTCGAAGAAGAGCACGAACAGGAGCAGGTCCTGGGAGAGGAACGCGCCGAGGGTGGCCGACTCGGCGAGGCCAAGCATCAGGAACCACAGGCGTGGCCGCTCCGGCACCCGCACCGCCGACCAGGCGACCGACGCGAACCAGAGGACAGTTGTCAGGAGGACGAGGAAGACGCTGATCCCGTCGACCCCGAGCTGATAGTGGACGCCGAGGGCGGGGATCCAGCTCTCGTCGACGGTGTGCTGGAGACCGAGGGAGGGATCGAAGCCGGCGACGACGACGATCGCCAGCACCAGCGACGCGAGCGACCCGACCAGGGCCGGAAGCCGGCAAACGCCCGCCGGCAAGGCGGCGGCGACCAAGCCGCCGGCGAACGGCGCCCAGAGCAGGAACTCGATCATCGCGCGCCGCTCATGACTGGAGCAGGAAGTAGAGGGCGAGGCCGGCGAAGCCGGTCACCAGCAGGAGGGCATAGGAGCGCAGATAGCCGGACTGGGCCCCGCGGACCACCGCCCCGGCGCCGCGGACGAACCCCGCGGTGCCGCCGCCGAAGCCCTGGATCACGACCCGCTCGATCACCGAGTTGGCGAACCCCCCGGTGGCGAGGGCGGGCCGCACCACCACCGCGTCGATCAGCTCGTCGAAGTACCACTTGTTGAGCAGGAAGGCGTGGACGGCGGCGAACCGGCGCGCGAGCGCCGCCGAGGTCCCCGGCCGTCGCACCCAGACGAGGTAGGCGACAGCGATCCCGGCGATCGAGACCACGGCGCCCACCGCGAGCCCGATCCACTGGGCGCTGACGCTGGGCTCGATCGTGGTCGCGAGCCTCGAGTTGTCGAAGCTGGGGGCGAGGAAAGTGGAGAGCACGTGGTCGACGCCGGGGACCTGGATGTAGCCGACGAACAGCGCCCCGAGCCCGAGCACCGACATCGCGATCTTCATCGGCCACTCGCGCTCGGCGATCCAGTGCGAGGGTCCGGGGAAGCCGACGTCGGTGTCCTCGCTCTCTCCGGTCACCGGGTTGAAGGGCTCCTCGTGATGGAGGTGGCCTCCCTCGAGCTCGCGAGCCTCGGGACAGGGCTCGCCCGCGACCACCCGGAAGGCGATCCGGAAGGAGTAGATCGCGGTCAGGAAGGCTCCGAGGTACCCGCCGACGACGAAGACCCAGTAGAAGCCGCCCCGGGCCGCGGCGAAGGCGAGGATCTCGTCCTTCGAGAAGAACCCCGAGGTCGCGGGAAACGCGGCCAGGGCGAGGGCGCCGACCACGAGGAGGGCCGAGGTGAACGGGAGGGCGCGCCGGAAGCCGCTCATCCGATCGATCTCCTGGCGCCCGGCCATCGCCCCGATCACCGAGCCGGCGGCCATGAACAGGAGCGCCTTGAAGAAGGCGTGGGTGAGCAGGTGGAAGAGGCCGGCGGTGTAGGCGCCGATCGACACCCCAACCACCATGTAGCCGATCTGGCTGATCGTCGAGTAGGCGATGATCCGCTTCAGGTCGGTGACCGCGAGGGCGACGGTGCCGGCGAACAGCAGGGTGAGAAGGCCGATGAAGGCCGAGATATCGGCGGCGGTCGGCGCCAGCTCGAAGATCGGATGAAAGCGGGCGATCAGATACACCCCGGCGGTCACCATCGTCGCCGCGTGGATCAGGGCCGAGACCGGGGTCGGCCCCTCCATCGCGTCGGGGAGCCAGGTGTGGAGCGGGATCTGGGCGGACTTCGCGAAGGCGCCGACAAGGAGCAGGATCCCGATCGCCACCACCACCCCCTGGTTGGTGTGGAAGGTCTGGTCCGCCGCGGTGAAGATCCCCCGGAGGTCGAGGGTGTGGAGGTCGCGGAAGATGAAGAAGGCGGCGATCATCAGGCCGACGTCACCGACCACGTTGATCACGAACGCCTTCATCCCCGCCTGGACCGCGGTGGTGCGGCGGTACCAGAAGCTGATCAGCGCGTAAGAGGCGAAGCCGACGAACGCCCACCCGACGATCAGAACCACCAGATTGCCGCCGAGGACCAGGAGCAGCATCGAGAAGACGAAGAAGTTGAGGTAGCTGAAGAAGCGGTTGTAGCCGCGGTCCGAGCTCAGGTAGGTGACCGAGTAGAGGTGGATCAGGGCCGAGACCCCAGACACCACCAGGCACATGAACACCGACAGCGGGTCGACGAAGATCGAGAGCTGGACGGCGGGGCCGCCGCCGGCGACGGCGTAGTCGTAGAGCGAGTCGGTCAGGTGCCGGGCGGAGGGGTCGAGGCTCTGGAGGTTCGCCAGCATCGCGATCGAGGCGGCGAACGAGAGGCCGACCGCCACCGTTCCGATCCAGCCTGCGCTCCGGCCGGGAAGGACCCGGAAGCCGAACCCGATCAGGACGCTCCCCGCGAGCGGGAAGGCGAGGACGAGCCAGCCGAAGGTGGTCGCGTCCACGCCCTAGCCCCGCAGGGTTCGGAAGTCGTCGACGTTGAGCGGCAGCTTCCGACGGTAGGCGGCGACGATCAGGCCGAGGCCGACCACCACCTCGCAGGCGGCCACCACCATCACGATCAGCGCGAACACCTGGCCCTCCTGATTGCCCGACCCGCGCGAGAAGGCGAGCAGGGCGAGGTTGCCGGCGTTCAGCATCAGCTCGAGGCAGAGGAGGATCACCAGGGGGCTTCGGCGCAGGAGCACGCCGCCCGCGCCGATCGCG
Organism: Actinomycetota bacterium; assembly: GCA_046730475.1. GTDB lineage: Bacteria > Actinomycetota > Thermoleophilia > Solirubrobacterales > 70-9 > JBKPIY01. The sequence goes on along the minus strand of JBKPIY010000103.1, from coordinate 19,651 downwards.
AACAGCAGGGCGGAGAGGACCAGGTACCAGGAGGTGTCCATCAGTGGGCCCCCCCGGGCGAGGCTTCGCCGGTCGCCTCTGCAGCCGGGCTCGTCCCCTGGTCCGGGCGGTCGCGGCGTCTCGCCGCCAGCACCACCGCGCCGACGGCGGCGACCAGGAGGAGCAGCGAGGCGGCCTCGAAGGCGATCAGGAAGCGCTCGAGCAGCAGCCGCCCAACCGCCGAGGGCGAGCCGAACCCGAGCGGGACGGTCGGCCCCTCGGTGTTGACGGCGTTCAGCCCCGAGCCGAGGATCGCGATCCCGACCTCGACGAAGAGGGCGCCGCCGAGCACCGGGGCGATGAAGCGCTGGCCGGGTATCGGCTCCCACAGCGGCTCCTCCACACCGCCGACGTAGGCAGCGACGAACACGTAGAGAACCATCACCGCACCCGCGTAGACGACCACCTGGGCGGCGGCGAGGAATTGCCCGAGCAGCAGCAGGAACAGGCCCGCCAGCGCCACCAGATGGACGATCAGCGCGAGGACGCTGTAGAACGGGTTGCGGAGCCCGACCACCGCGATCGCGCCGCCGAGTGCCCCGATCGCCCCGAGGAAGAAGCAGACCTGCGTCACTCGCCCTCCCGGCGCAGCGGCACGCGCTCGATCGGTTCTGCCAGCAGCATCTCCTTGGTGAAGATCAGATCGGAGCGGTTGTAGTCCGACAGCTCATACTCGTGGCCCATCGTGATCGCGTCGAACGGGCAGGCGACCTCGCAGTAGCCGCAGAAGATGCAGCGGCTGAGGTTGATCTCGTAGACCTCGGCGTAGCGCTCGCCGGCGGAGACGCGGTTGGCGGGGTCGTTCTCGGCCGACACCACCCGGATGCAGTCGGCGGGGCAGGCCGCCGCGCAGAGCGAGCAGCCGACGCATTTCTCCAGGCCCGTGTCCTCGAACCGGTGGAGCTTGTGGCGGCCGCGAAAGCGCGGGTAGACCGGAGTCTTCTCCTCCGGGTACTGGATCGTCACCGTTCCCTCGAGGATCCGGCTGAAGGTTGTCCGCAGGCCCCGCAGGGTCTCGCGGAAGGCGCGGTAGCCGCCCCCCACCCCGCCCGGCTCGGGCCCGCGCTGAACCGCGATCACATCGGTTGACTCGAGATAGCCGGCATCAACCGGCGGCTCCTCAGCTTCCCTTCCGGGCCCGCCGGGCTGGGGCGCGTTTCCGTTGGCCTTGGATTCGTCCATCACGACACGGTCACGACCACCGCCGTCACGAGCACGTTCAGGGTGGCCAGCGGCAGGAGCACCTTCCAACCGAGGCTCATCAGCTGGTCGTAGCGGATCCGCGGCAGGGTGGCGCGCACCCAGATGAACAGGCAGACGAGGGCGAGCGTCTTCAGCAGCATCCAGATCGGGTCGAGCCACCCCGGCCCCGGCCCCATGAACCCTCCGAGGAACATCGCCGCCCCGATCGCCGAGACGACGGTGATCTCCATGTACTCGGCGAGCAGAAACGACCCGAAGCGCATCCCGCCGTACTCAGTCATGAACCCCTGGACCAGCTCGGCGTCGGCCTCGGGGAGATCGAACGGGGCGCGGCTCGTCTCGGCGAAGCCGGCCACCATGAAGGTGAGGAAGCCGACGAGCTGGGGGACGATGTACCAGATGCCGTCCTGGGCCTCGACGATCGACACCAGCGACAGCGAGCCGGCCATCAGGATCACCCCGAGGAGCGACAGGCCCATCGCCACCTCGTAGCTGATCAGCTGCGCGGCGGAGCGCATCGCGCCGAGGAAGCTGTACTTCGAGCCCGACGACCAGCCCGACAGGAGCAGCCCGTAGAAGGCGATCGAGCCGACCGCGAAGAAGTAGAGGATCCCGATCGAGACGTCGATTCCGTAGAGGCCGATCCCGTCCTGGACGTTGCCGAAGGGAATGATCGCGAGCGCCAGCACCCCGGAGAGGACGACCAGCGCGGGGCCGACGACGTAAAGGAAGCCAAGCGCGTTCTGGGGGCGGAAGGGCTCCTTGGAGATCAGCTTGCCGACGTCGGCGAGCGGCTGCAGGAGGCCGAACGGGCCCACCCGGTTGGGCCCGAAGCGGTTCTGGAAGCGGCCGATCAGCTTCCGCTCGAGCACGGTCAGCATTGGGAGGAGCCCGAACAGGACGACGAAGATCACGATCGACTTCACGACGAGGAGCCAGGAGGCCTCGGCGAAGCCGACGTCTGCGAGCGGCAGGGTCAAGACGCCTTCTCCGCGGGCCGGGCGACGGCGATCCGCCGGAGGGTGCCGTCGGCGAGGACGTTGGCATTTCCTTCTCGCGTTCCCTCAGTCAGGAAGGCGGCGCCCGGGCGCATCCGCTCGCGGATCGCGACCCGTGCCTCGAGGCTGGTGCCGTTGACCGACACGGTGACCGTCTCGCCGTTGGCTAGCTCGAGCTCCTTCGCGTCCTCGGCCGCCAGCTCCAGCTTCTGGTCGGGAACCAGGAACCTGAGGGCCGGGTTGCGCTCGGTGACCTCGTCGGCCCACAGGTCGCGGCGAGTCCCGAGGAGGAGGCCGTCCGGCGCGCCCCGAGGGGTCCCCGCCGACGGTGCTTCAAGGTTCGAGCTGGGCGGGGACCAGTTGCGCCCCGCGCCGCGTTCCTGCCAACGGACGCCCGTGCCGCCGATTTCCTCGTCCGTGATCCCCGAGTAGATCGGGACATCGGCGGCCATCGCCCCGAGCACCGATGGCTGGTCCGTGAGGTTCAGATCGAGGCCAAGGGCGGCGGCGAGGTCGCGGAGGGCAGCCCAGCCCGGCCGCACCCGGTTCGGGCGGGGGACGTTGGGGCGAAGGCGCTGGAGGCGGCCGTCCGGGTGGGTGACGGTGCCCTCCTTCTCGGCGTGGGTCTCGGCCGGAATCACGATGTCGGCGTACGCGGTGGATGCGTCTTCGAAGGCGGCGACCGAGACCACGAAGGAGGTCTGGAGGGCCCGGCGCCACCCGGCCGAGCCCGGGTAGGTGCGGACCGGATCGGAGTTGACCAGGAGGAGCGCGCGCAGCTCGCCGCTGGCGAGGCGATCGCGGATGGCGGCGGCGTGATCGCCCGCGGCCCCCTGTCGCAGCCCCGGGCGGGCGCCGGGGAGGCAGCCGACCTCGCGGAGACCGCGGCCGTTCGCCTCCGAGGGGACCTCGAGCAGGCCCGGGCCGATCCGGTCGGCCATCCCGAGCGCCTCGGCGCAGTCGAGCAGGGCCGGGATCGCGCTCGGCTCCCGCCACAGCCGCTCGCCCCACACGATCACCGGGTCGTCCACCTCGCCCAGCCCCTCGGCGATCGCCTTCGCCGCCTTCGCGTAGGGCGCCGTGCCGGCCTCCTCGCCGCGAAGCGAGGCGGCCAGGGCGCCGGCGAACGCGGCCGCCTCGCCGGGCGTGTAGCGGACGGCCTCGGCGGCGCCGCCGTCCAGAGCGGTGGGGTGCTCGGAGGCGACCATCAGCCGCGCGCCGCCGCGGCGCACGGCCTTGCGGATCCGGAGGTCGAGGATCGGCATCTCGTGAAGCGGGTCGACGCCGAGGACGAGGATCGCCCCCGCGTAGTCCAGGTCGCGGACTTTGGCGCTCAACGGCGGGCTCGAGAGCCGGCCCAGGAGCCCGGGGTCGACCGGGTTGGCGGAGCAGTCGATGCTCTGGGCCGACAGCGCCTCCCGGATGATGCGCTGCACCACCCACCCCTCCTCGTTCGAGGTCCCGCCGCCGAGCAGCGCGGCACTCGCCGAGCCCGCCCCGCCCAGGCCGCCGCCCGCCCGCGAGACCGCTTCCTCCCAGGAGACCTCGGCCAGCCCACCGCCGCTTCTTGCCATCGGCGCCGTGATCCTCTCCTCCGACGCGAACATCTGGAACCCGAACCGCCCCTTGTCGCAGAGCCAGCCGTCGTCGACGTCGTCGTTGTCGCGCGCCATCACCCGGAGAACGTGCTCGTCGCGGACGGTGAACAAGACGTTGCATTGAGAGGGACAAAGCGTGCAGATCGAGCCCGCGGCCTCGATGTCCCAGGGACGCGCGCGGAAGCGGTAGGTGTAGGAGGTGAGCGCCCCGACGGGGCAGAGCTCGATGATGTTCCCTTGGAATGGGGCGATGTAGGGGCGCTCGTCGAAGGTGCCGACGAAGCTCCGATCGCCGCGCTCCAGCAGCTGGAGCTGCTCGTCCTCGGCCACCTCCTGGCTGAAGCGGACGCAGCGGTAGCAGAGGATGCAGCGCTCGCGATCGATCGCCACCAGCGGCGACAGCTCGAGCGGCTTCTGGAAGTGGCGCTTGGGGTCCGTAAAGCGGCTGTTGCCGGGCCCCCACCCCATCGCGATGTCCTGGAGCGGGCACTCGCCCCCCTTGTCGCAGACCGGGCAGTCGAGGGGGTGGTTGACGAGCAGGAACTCGACCACTGCGTTCTGGGCCTCCCTCACCTGGTCTGTCTGGGTGTAGACGACCATTCCATCGCGGATCGGGGTCGAGCACGCGGTCTGGAGCTTCGGCATCCCCTCGATCTCGACCAGGCACATCCGGCACGCGCCGACCGGCTCGCCCAGCTTCGGCTCGTAGCAGAAGACCGGGATCTCGACGTCGCCCTGCCGGGCGGCGTCGTGGAGCATCGTCCCCTCGGGGGCGACGACCTCCTTGCCGTCGATCACCAGGGTGACGGCGTTTCGGATCGGCCGGGTCATGCCACCGCGCCCGCCCTCGCCGGCAGCGGCTCGCCCTCGGTCCCGGGTGGGACGATGTCCGGCCGCCCGGTCACGAGCCGCGCGCGAGCGCCGGGGACGCCCCGCTCGATCGCGTCGGCGAACTCGGAGCGGAACTTCCTCACCATCGAGGAGACCGGCATCGCCATCGAGTCGCCGAGCACGCACAGGCAGTTGCCGATGATGTTGTCCTGGATCGAGGCGACCACCTCCAGGTCCACCGGGGTCGCCTCGCCGCGGAGCATCCGCTCGAGCACCTTCACCGTCCAGTTGGTCCCCTCGCGGCAGGGCGTGCACTTGCCGCAGGACTCGTGGTGGTAGAAGCGCGCGGTTCGCAGCGCCAACTCGACGATCGAGGTGCGATCGTCGCAGACGATGATCGACCCCGAGCCCAGCATCGACCCCGCGGCCTGCATCGCCTCGAAGCTGTAGGGCAGGTCGAGGCCCTCCTCGGCCGTAAGGACCGGCGACGAGGAGCCGCCGGGAAAGAAGCACTTGAGCTCGTGGCCCTCGAGCGCGCCGCCCGCCAGCCCTTCGATTATCGCGCGGGTCTGGATCCCGAGCTCGACCTCGTAGTTCCCGGGTCGCCGGACGTGACCGGAGACCGAGACCACCTTCGTGCCCGGCGACTGCTCGGTGCCGAAGCCCTTGAACCAGCCTGCGCCCGAGGCGACGATGTGGGGAACGTTAGACAGGGTCTCGACGTTGTTGATCAGGGTGGGCCCGTCGTAGAGGCCCTGGACCGCCGGGAAGGGTGGTTTCAGCCGGGGATTCCCGCGCTTGCCCTCGAGCGAGTCGAGCAGGGCGGTCTCCTCGCCGCAGATGTAGGCGCCGGCCCCGCGATGGACGACCAGCTCGACCCGCTCGCCGGTGCCGAGCACGTCGTTGCCGAGGAAGCCCGCCTCGTATGCCTCCTCGATGGCGCGCTCGAGGATGTCACCCTGGAGGTCGTACTCGCCCCGGATGTAGATGAAGCAGCGGTTTGCGCCGGCGGCGCGGGCGGCGATGATGATCCCCTCGATCAGCTGGTGGGGGTTCTTCTGCATCAGCTCGCGGTCCTTGAAGGCGCCCGGCTCGGACTCGTCGGCGTTGCAGCACAGGTACTTGTCCATGGAGCCGCGGGGGAGGAATGAGGCCTTCTTCCCCATCGAGAAGCCGGCGCCACCGCGCCCCCGCAGCCCCGAGTCCTCGAGCTCCCTCAGTACCTCCTCGGGCTCCATCTGCTTGTAGGCCTGCTTGATCGACTGGTAGCCGCCGAGCCGCCGGTAGGTCTTGATCGAGGCGAGACCGGGCTCGTCGATGTTGCGGAACAGCAGCCGGGTCTCGCTCGCGGTCACTTGCGATTCGCCCCTCGGGTGGCGCTCTTCGGGCGCGGACGAATCGGCTTGTTAACCGGGTGCCCGGTGATCCGCTTGTCGGCCGCCGCCCGCCTGCCGCCGGCGGCCCCGCGGTCCTCGAGCCGCTTCCCCGGCAGTACCTCGGCGTCCCCGTTGCGGAGCTGCTCGACCGCCGCCGCGGCATCGGCGGCCTCGAGGGGACCGTAGTAGCGCTCGTCGATCGAGGCCATCGGCGCCAGATCGCAGGCGCCCAGGCACTCGAACCGGTTCACGTAGAGCCTGCCGTCGGCGGAGCTCCCCCCGGGCTCGGCGCCCGCCGCCTCGCAGAAGGCGTCGAGCAGCTTGTCGCCGCCCCGAAGCCAGCAGGAGATGTTGGTGCAGACGAGGACCTCGTGCTCGCCCTGCGGCTCGAGGTGGAAGAGGTCGTAGAAGCTGGCCACCGACTGGAGATAGCCCGGGGTGACCCCCATCACCGTCGCCGCCTCGCGGATCCCCTCGGGGGTGCACCAGCCGTAGCGGCGCTGAATCGCCCACAGGGCCGGGATCGCCGCGGATCGCTTCTCGGGATAGCGGCGCATCGCCCGTTCGATCTCGCGCCGCAGGGCGGTGGGGACCTCGACCCCGGCGGGCTCGGGCACCGGCGCCGGGTCGCGGTCGGGGTGGCGCTCCTCGCCGCGGGCCTGCTCGGCGGGCATCGGCCGCGCGCCACCCGGGTGGGAGCCGGCCGGCGCGAGCTCGCGCTCGACATCGATCGTGCCCGGCCAGCGCTCGCGCTCGGGCCCGGCCCTGGGGCGGGGTACGTTCGGGCTCACCGGTCGATCCCCCCGAGGATCGGGTCGAGCATCGCCAGGTTCTGGATCATGTCCGCGACCAGGCCGCCGACCGACATCTCCCGGAACGCCTGGAGGTTGACGAAGGAGGGATCGCGGAAGTGGACCCTCGCCGGCTTCGAGGAGCCGTCGGCGACCACGAAGCAGCCGAGCTCGCCCCGGGGCGACTCGATCGCATAGTAGAGCTCGCCCGGCGGCACGCGGAATCCCTCGGTAACGAGCTTGAAGTGGTGGATCAGCGATTCCATCGAGGTCGAGAGCTCGTGGCGGGGCGGCAGCACCACCTTGCGCTCGTCGGCGATCACCGGGCCCTCGGGAAGTCCCTCGAGCGCCTGCTCGACCAGGCGCACCGACTCCCGCATCTCGGTCAGCCTCACCCGGTAGCGGTCGTAGCCATCGCCGACGGTCCCCACCGGGATCTTGAAGTCGAGGTCGCGGTAGCAGAGGTAGTCGGTGGTCTTGCGCAGGTCCCACGGCTCGCCGGCGGCGCGGAGCAGCGGTCCGGTCACCCCCAGCTCGAGCAGCCGCTCGCGGGGGACGATCCCGACGTTTCGGGTTCGCCGGAGAAAGATCTCGTTGCGGTCGAGCAGCGCCTCGTACTGGTCGATCCGGCTCGGCATCTCGGCGAGGAACCCGCGGAGCTTCTCGGCGAACCCGACCGGAATGTCCTCGAAGACGCCGCCGACCTGGAAGTAGCGGGTGTGCATCCGCTGACCGGTCGACATCTCGAACAGGTCGAGGATCTTGTCCCGCTCGCGGAAGCAGTACCAGAACATCGAGATCGCGCCGAGGTCGAGGGCCGATGTCCCGAGCCAGACCAGGTGCGAGTGCAGGCGGTTGAGCTCGAGGTGGAGCACGCGCAGGTACTTGGCGCGGTCGGGGATTTCGATCCCGAGCAGGCGCTCGACGCAGCCGCAGAACGCCTCCATCTGAAAGAAGTAGGAGAGGTAGTCCATCCGCTCGACGAACGGGATCACCTTCCAGTAGCTCTTGTCCTCGCAGGACTTCTCGATCCCCGTGTGGACGTAGCCCACCACCGGCTTCAGGTCGAGGACGCGCTCGCCCTCGAGGGTGACGATCAGCCGCAGGACCCCGTGGGTGGCGGGATGGTGCGGGCCGACGTTGATCGTCATCACCTCCTCAGCCGGCCGCTGCTCCGCCTCCCGCTCCCCCGCCCCGACGGCGCGATGGAGGGTGGCGGCGGCGGGGTCCTCGTCGTCGGGGAAGAGGCCGTGCTCGGTGATCAGGTGCTGACGGTGGTCGTCGGGCATCACTCGTACCAGCGCGGGATCTCGGGCTCGTTGTAGGTGAACAGGACGGGCTCGCCGCCGATCGGGAAGTCGCGGCGCAGGGGCCAGCCGACATAGTCCTCGGGCATCAGGATCCGGCGCAGGTCGGGGTGGCCCAGGAACCGGATCCCGAAGAAGTCATAGGCCTCGCGCTCCTGGAACTCGGCGGTTGGGAACAGCTCGACGCAGGAGCCGATCTCGGGAAGCTCCTGGGAGCCGTTGGTCGCCCTCGGACTCGCCAGCAGGGCCTTGACGTGGATCCGCTCGACCCGCGCCATGTTGAGGAGCTCGTAGTGGATCGCGAACCGCGGCTGGGCGGGCAGGTAGTCGGCGGCGTGGAGGCTGGAGAGGAACCGATAGGCCTGGCCCGGGGTGCTGCGGAGCCAGCGCAGCGCGTCGAGGACGTGGGCGGCGTCGACGATCAGGGTGGCGGCGCCGTGCTCGTGCGAGGTCTCGACCACGGTCCCCTCGTGGGCCGCGTTGATCTCCTGGGCGATCAGCTCGAGGCCGGCGGGGTCCGGCATCAGGGGCGGTCTCCCCGCGCGGAGCTCGGGCTCACACCCGGCTCGAACGGCTCCATCGCCGCCACCCTGCGGGCCGCCTCGAGCGCCTCGCGGGTGGGGCTGCCGGACTCGCCGCGGGCCCACTCCTCGGTCCCGACCGCGTTGTAGCGCTGGCGCCAGCCGAGATCGGGCTCCCCCCGGATCAGGCGCTGGAGCTTGTTGAACCCGTGCAGAAGCGCCTCGGCCCGGGGCGGGCAGCCGGGGACGTGGAGGTCGACCGGCATGAACTTGTCGGCGCCCTGGACGACCGCGTAGTTGGCGAACATCCCGCCCGAGGAGGAGCAGGCGCCCATCGAGATCACCCACTTGGGCTCCAGCATCTGGTCGTAGATACGGCGGACGACGGGGGCCATCTTGATCGACACCCGGCCCGAGAGGACCAGCAGGTCGGCCTGGCGCGGCGACGCCCGGAAGGCCTCGGCGCCGAAGCGCGCGATGTCGTAGCGCGAGGTGGGCAGCGACATCATCTCGATCGCGCAGCAGGCGAGTCCGAAGGTGGCCGGAAAGATCGCGTTCGAGCGGGCCCAGTTGAAGGCGGTCTCGAGCTTCGTCGTCACCACCCGCTCGGTCACGTATCCCTCGAGGTCCTCCTCGGCGATCTCTCCGCGGAGGAGATCGCGCGCCCGCACCTGGCTCGTCCGGAGATCGGTGCCGGCGTTTCGCTCTATCTCCAATCCAGCGCTCCCCGCGCCCACACGAAGGCGAGCGCCACCAGCAGCAGGAAGACGAACACCCCGATCTCGACCAGTACGAACACGCTCTTTACCGCGTGCACGAGGACCCCGACCGGATAGAGGAACACGACCTCGATGTCGAACAGGATGAACAGCATCGCGATCAGATAGAAGCTCACCCCGAACCGGAAGGTGCGGGTGACCTGGGTCGGGAGCCCGCACTCGTAGGGCTCCTCCTTGGCGGTATTTGGCCGACGGGGACCGATCAGGCCGTTGAGGACTACGAAGGTCGCTCCGACGACGATCCCGAGGCCGGCGAAGACGAGGATCGGGAGATAGCTCTGGAGCATCGCGTGGGCCCTTCGAACCGACTTATATACCGGTTTGTAACAAATTGCTACATAGTGCTTTTCCGCATCAGCAAGCGAAAATCCCGACCTCTTTGAGCGGCTTTGCCGCCCGCCGACCGGCCCCGGATAGGCCTAAGCTGCCGCCGCCGTGGACGACGTCCATCTCGTCACCGGGATCGCCCTGCTCCTCGCCAACCTGATCGCGGGCGTTTGGGGAGGCGTGCTCTGGCTGGGGGGGACCGCCACCGTCTCTGAGAGGCGCCGCCGGGCGAGCGTCGGGTTCTGGTACGGGCTGCGGGTCGCTCAGGCGACCGTGGTCCTCCAGGCCGCTCTCGGCCTCGTCCTCGTGTTCAGCGGCCACACCGCCTCCAGCCTCCACTACCTCTACGGCGTCCTGCCGCTGGTGGTCTCGCTGCTCGCCGAGCTGATCCGGGCCGGCGCCGCCGCCCAGGAGCTGGGCGAGCTCGACTTCGAGATCCTGCCCGAGCCGCGCCAGCACGCCATCGCCCTGGCGATAATCCGCCGCGAGATGGGGATCATGGCGGTCGCCTGCCTGGTGATCTTCCTGCTCGCCCTGCGCGCCGCCGGGACCAGCTCGGCGTTCTAGAGAATCTCGGGTCTGACCCCGTGGCCCGGCCGCGGCCGAGATCAGCTGCCGGGCCTCGAGCCGAGGCCGCGGTAGCCGCCGTGGTGGAAGATCAGCGGTTCGCCCTCGGCGCCCTCCGCCTCGAGGACGTTGCCGGTGAGGATCAGGTGATCGCCGCCGTCGATCAGGTCGCGGAGCTCGCAGGCCACCCAGAGGAGGGCGCCCGCGATCCGCGGCATCCCCAGCCGCTCCTCCCACTCGACCCCGCGCCACTTCTCGGGGTGGGGATCCTTGGAACTGAACCGAAGCGCCAGCTCCTGCTTCGATGCCGGGAGGGCATTGACGCCGAAGTGGCCCGCCGCCCGCGCCGCGTCCAGGGTGCGCGAGCCGCGGTCGAGGCAGGCGAGCATCATCGGTGGATCGAGCGAGAGCGAGGTCACCGCGTTCGCGGTGGCCCCCGAGGGGCCGCCGGGACCCCTCGCCGTCACCACGGTCACCCCGGTGGGCAGGGCGCCCAGCGCGAGCCGGAATTCGGCGGGGTCGACGGGCTCGGACACCCCGCGAACGGTATTGGGCTTTCTCAATATGATCCCGCCGCGTGCGTGGGACCCTTGCCCTGATCTCGCTCTGCGCCGTGCCGCTGCTGGCTGGTTGCGGCACCGAGGGCATCGCGGTGCCGACCTCCGATCCGGTCTCCCATCAGGGGGCGGTGATCTTCAGTGAGCGCTGCTCGGGCTGTCACACCCTCACCCCGGCCGGCACCCAGGGCACCTCCAACCGCAGCGAGCGCGCCCAGGGGCCCAACCTCGACCAGCGCACCGAGAGCTACGCCGATGTCATCTTCGCGATTCGAAACGGCGGCTTTTCCGGGGCGATCATGCCCCAGAACATCGTCGTCGGCCCCGACGCCGACAAGGTGGCCATCTTCGTCTCCAAGTACGCGGGGCAGGACGTCCAGGCTCAGCCCGGCCACTCGACGACCGCCGCGCAGTCCACCAAGTAGCGGCCAGGGGAGCGCCACGCTCGACCTCAAGCAGATTCGCCGCGATCCGGCCCCGGCGCGGGCAGCGCTCGCCCGCCGGGGGGCGGCGGAGGCGCTCGACGAGCTCCTTCGCCTCGACCAGCGCCGCCGTGAGCTCCTTCGCCGGATCGAGGAGGGACGCGCGAGGCAGAACCGGGCGTCCGAGGAGATCGCCGAGGCGAAGCGGTCCGGCGGCGACGCCGAGCGCCAGATCGCCCAGATGCGCGAGCTCTCGGCCGAGCTCAGGACCCTGACCGACGAGCTCGCCCAGGTCGAGGAGCCGCTGCGCGGGCTCGGCGCCTCGATCCCCAACCTCCCGGACCCCGAGGCACCCGACGGCCTCACCGAGGAGGACGCCGTGGTCCTCCGCGAGGTCGGGGAGCGCCCTCGGCTCGACTTCGAGCCGGCCGACCACCTCGAGCTCGGCCGGCGCCACGGCTGGATCGAGATGGAGGCCGCCGCCCGGACGTCGGGCTCGCGCTTCGCCTATCTCCTCGGCGACCTCGTCTTCGTCGAGCTGGCGCTGATCCGGTTCGCGCTCGAGCTCCTGCGCGACGAGGGCTTCGCGGCGGTGGTGCCGCCGGTGCTGGTCCGCGAGCGGGCGCTGTTCGGGACCGGGTTCTTCCCCGGCGACAGGGAGATGATCTACGAGATCCCGCGCGACCAGCTCTTCCTTGTGGGGACCTCAGAGGTGTCGCTGGCCTCGCTCCACGCCGATCAGATCCTCGAGCCGGGAGGGCTCCCGCTCCGCTATGCCGGGTTCTCGACCTGCTTTCGCCGCGAGGCCGGGGCCGCCGGACGCGACACCCGCGGGATCTTCCGAGTCCATCAGTTCGACAAGGTGGAGATGTTCAGCTTCTGCGAGCCCGGGGCCTCGCGGGAGGAGCACGAGCGGATCCTGGCGATCCAGGAGCGGATCCTGACCGGGCTTCAGATCCCGTACCGGGTGGTCGACATCCCGGTCGGCGACCTGGGGGCGTCGGCGGCCCGGAAGTTCGACTGCGAGGGGTGGATCCCGAGCGAGGGTCGCTACCGCGAGCTCACCTCGTGCTCGAACACGACCGACTACCAGGCGCGGCGCCTGAGTTGCCGCTACCGGCCCTCGAAGGCCGCCTCACCGGAGGAGGTCCACACCCTGAACGGGACCGCGGTGGCGGTTGGTCGCACCCTGATCGCTGTGGTAGAAAACGGCCAAACCGAGGATGGGGACGTCGAACTTCCGCCGGTCTTGAAAGACTTCGGTGCGCCAGCGCGAATTCCCGGCACATGAACGCGACCAAGCCCAAGCGGGTAGTGCTCTGCGACGATCACGAGATCGTCCGCGAGGCGATCAAGGCGCGCATGGCGGACATCGCCGGCGCCGAGATCGTCGGCGAGGCCGAGACCGGGGAGCAGGTGGTCGAGCAGGTCAACGAGCTCGAGCCCGACGTCTGCATCGTCGACGTCGAGCTCCCCGGCCGGGACGGGATCGAGACGACCAAGGACATCCTCAAGGCGCGCCCCGAGACCCGGGTAATCATCTTCACCGCCCACGCCCAGCCCGATCTGCTCACCCTGGCGCTGCGGGCCGGTGCGTCCGGCTACGTGCTGAAGTCGGCGCCGAGCGAGGACATCGCCCGAGCGATCGAGATCGTCGCCGGAGGCGGCACCTTCGTCGGCACCGAGCTGGGCCAGGGCGCCGGTGAGGTCGAGAAGCTGCTCGAGCTGACGCCGCGCGAGCGGGAGATCCTCGAGCTGCTCGCCGAGGGTTTGCGCGTGAAGCAGATCGCCGATCGCCTCTCGCTGAGCCCGGCCACCGTCCACACCCACGTGCGGAACGCGATCGCTCGGATGGAGGTCGACACCCGCACCGAGGCGGTGGCGTTGGCGGTGCGCTTCAGCTACCTCGGCGCGGGCGGCAAGGTCTAGGTCGACGCCCGCGCGGGATCAGCTTTCTCTCGATGGGCCCAGCTCGAGGGCGCAGGAGTTGATGCAGTAGCGCTTGCCCGTCGGGTTGGGCCCGTCATCGAAGACGTGCCCCAAGTGGGCATCGCAGCGCGAACAAAGGACCTCGGTGCGGCGCATCAGGAAGCTGTTGTCCTCCGCGGTCTCGACCGCATCGTCATCGGCCGGCTGGTAGAAGCTCGGCCAACCGGTGCCTGAGTCGAACTTGGTGTCCGATTCGAACAGGGGCTGACCGCATGCGACGCAGCGGTAGGTGCCGCTCTCCTTGGTGTCCCAGTGCTCGCCGGTGAACGGCGCCTCGGTGCCCTTCTCGCGGACCACGTGGAACTGCTCCGGGGTCAGCTCCCGGCGCCACTCCTCCTCGCTCTTCTTCAGCTTTTCCAACTCAACCTCCGTCTCTCGGGAGTGGGGGACGCCGACGAGCGTAGCGGGGGCTCGCCGGGTCTGATCAATGGTGGCCTCGAGACGCGGATCGTTACCGCCGTCGACGGGCGGCGTTTGGGAACCGACCCCTAAGATGCCGCCCTCCCTTGCACCCGATCTCCTACTTCCAGGCGATCGTCCTCGGTCTGCTCCAGGGCTTCTCGGAGCTGTTCCCGATCTCGAGCCTCGGCCACAGCGTAATCCTGCCCCGGATCTTCGGCTGGGACATTCACCAGAATGACGACTTCTTTCTCGCCTTCCTGGTCGCCACCCACGTCGCCACGGCGCTGACCCTGCTGGGATTCTTCTGGGCCGACTGGGTCGCGATCGTGAAGGGGCTCGGGCGCTCCCTGCGCGACCGCTACGTCGACCCCGGCGACTCCTACGCCAAGCTCGGCTGGCTGCTGGTGATCGGGACCATCCCCGCTGGGCTGCTCGGCCTCCTGCTCGAGCACTCGCTGCGAAAGCTCTTCGCCTCGCCGCAGACCGCCGCCCTGTTCCTGTTCGCGAACGGCATCATGCTCTACGGGGCCGAGCTCCTTCGCCGCAGGGCGCCGGTGGTCGAGACCGAAGAGGGGAGCGACCAGCGGATCGCCGCCCGGCTCGGCTGGCGCCAGGCCCTCGCCGTCGGCACCGCCCAGGCGCTGGCGTTGATCCCGGGTTTCTCGCGCTCGGGGGCGACGATGGCCGGGGGGCTGCTCGTCGGGCTCTCCAACGAGGACGCCGCCCGTTTCGCCTTCCTCCTCGCCACCCCGATCATCGGCGCCGCCGGTGTGCTGAAGCTGCCCGATCTGCTCGGAGAGGCCGGGAACGGCGTCCGCGGCCCGGCGCTTGCTGGCGCGATCTGCGCCGCGGTCACCGCCTATCTCTCGGTTCGCTTCCTGCTCCGGTTCTTCGAGACCAACCGGTTGACGCCTTTCGCCGTCTACTGCCTGCTGGCCGGGGCGGCCGCATCGATCTACTTCGCGCTCACCTGAGCTTTAGCCCGAATGCTCAAACTCGCCCAACCGGATCAAGGAGGCCCCCTGGATGCAGAAGAACCGCGCCCTGATCGTCCCCGCCCTGGTGCTCGGCATCGCCCTGCTGGTGGTGGCGGCGATCTACTGGATCGACAGCGCGAGTCAGCTGCCGTCCTTCTTCCCCGGCCACGAGGCGGGTTCCGCCCACCATCACGTCAAGCACGGGATCGCGGCGGCCGCGCTCGGGCTCGCCTGCCTCGTGTTCGCCTGGTTTCAGACTGGGCCGAGCGCAGCGGGGAGCTCGACTCGGTCGACGGCGAGGAGCTCGCCTCGGTCGAAGTAGACCTTGTCGCGGGTGATAAGCCCTGGCGCGTGCCGGACTTCTACGAGCCTGACGGCGACGGCGCCCTCGTCGCCACCGAGCTGACCCGCGGTCCATGGGACCCGGCTGCCCAGCACGCCGGGCCGCCGGCGGCGCTGGTCGGGCGGGAGCTGGAGCGCCTGGGTGGGGGCCGCGGCGCCGCCCCGCCCGGCCCGGCGGAGGGCGAGCCGCGACCGTTCCCGCCCATCGGCCAGGCCCTCGGCTATCACACCGCGATGGAGTACCGGTTACCTGGACTCGGTCACGATCCCCGAGCGCAATGGGATCGGGATCTCCGACACCCGGCTGCTGGATGACCGGGGCCAGATCGGCCAGCGCCGCCCAGACGCTGCTGGTCGCCGAGCGCAAGCGGTGAGCCCCGGGGAGCGGCTCAGCCCTACCGCCTGCGCCTGTTCGCCTTCTCCCGCCTCGCCGTCCGCCGCCACTCGGGGGCGTATCCGGGGTAGCCGCGCCGGTCGAGTTGCTTGCGCAGCACCGCCTGGCTGCGGGGGAAGAGGCCGATGTCGAACGGGTTGTCGCCGCCGCTCAGGCCGCCGTTGTAATAGACCATCATCCGCACCCGCTTGTGGGAACGCTGCCATTTGAAGAAGCGGCGCACGAAGGTCGGGTCGTCGACGCCCCACACTCCCCACTCGCCGAAGGCGAACGGCTTGCGGCCGAAGCTCCTGTAGAAGCGATCGAGCGCCCACCAGGTCTGGAACTTGGAGTAGAAGTCGGCGCCGATCCAGTTCACGTAGTTGCGGCCCGGCCAGAAGTGGCGTGGCCGGTTCGAGGGGATGTCGGGGGAGCCGAACGTCTGGGGGACCCAGACGAAGGCGACGGGCGGCGAGGCGAGCTTGTCGGGGACCCTGTGGCCGCGCGACTTCTGGATCGGCGGAAGGCCGATGCCTGCAAGGCGCTGGTTGACCCGGTGCTTCGTGCCGCCGTCCCGGATCAGGATCACCATCCGCCTCCATGCGAGCCGGTACCAGCCCTGCTTGTTCTCGGGCCCCCGCGGGGTGCGGTCGGAGTTGTACGGCGAGTAGGGGTTCCAGTAGCCGTTCGGCTCCGGCATCGCCCTGACGTACGCGGGGCGGCCGAAGTCGCGGAACATGCGGTTGAGGAAGATCAGATAGGCGTCGCCCTCGCCCATCGCGATGTCGCGCGGAGAGATCGGCGTCGGCGTCTGGTAGCCGGGGCCGGTTTGGATCGTCAGCATCGGCCGCGCCCGGGCCGCGCCCCAGCGGTCGAAGGCGCTCTTGATCTTCCCCGTGCCCCAGTTGTCGAAGGTGGCGAGGACGGCGGGGTGCTTGCGGAGGATGTGGCTGAAGCGCGCGTAGGAGCCCAGCTCGCCGGTGTCGGTGTAGCCGAAGAAGGTCTGGTGCTTCGGCGGTAGGTGCGGACCCGCCCAGGCGGAGGTGGTGGCGAGGGCCACCGCCGCGAGCGCGCCGATCACCGCGCATGGAACCGATATGTGCTTGAAGCCCCGCAAGTGTCCGGTCGCCGCCCGGGTCCTCCTGCCCGTCGGCCGGCGGTCCCCGTCAGGTTTGCGAATCCGGCCCCGCCTCCCGGTCGGTGGCGGGCGCCGCTGCAACGGTTCTGGCAGCCGGCGCGTGTCGGATCGCGCGTTGATCAGGGCGGTTCTGCAAAACCCTGACCCCGCCCTCACGCTCGACGGCGCCTGAGGCCGACGGCGTACACGCTCTGGCTAGCGGAGGGGGTGGGATTCGAACCCACGAGGGGCCTGATGACCCCTAGCGGCTTTCAAGGCCGCCGCATTCAACCGCTCTGCCACCCCTCCGGGGTTCGCGAGGAAGGCTAGTGGCCGCGTCCGCAGGTACGCGGGCGTCGTCGTGGACGGGACCACCGCTCCGCGGCTGTCTCGAGCGATCGCCAGCCGGCGGCGGCGGGGCGCCCCCGCCGGATCAGAGGAAGGCCTTGCCCTCGCCGCGGTAGGTCGGGACCTGCTCGACGATCGTGTCGCCGGCGAGCAGTTGGAGGCGCTGGAAGCGCTCGCAGAGCTCCCCCGCCTTGACGTGGCGAAGATAGACCCGATCGCCCACCGCGAGCCGGTCGGCGCCGGGGCCGAGCAGCGGCGTCTGGACCTCGCCGGCACCCTCGTAAGGGTCGAGCTTGAGGCCACCGGGCAGATAGGGGACCGGCATCCGATCGCGGGCGCCGACTCCGGAGGCGAGGTATCCCCCGCCGAGAAGCGTCGCCACCCCCCGCGCCGGCCGCCGGGTGACCGGGAGGGCGAAGATCGCCGCCGGGTGCGGGTGGAAGGCGCGGTAATGGTCGTAGAGGACGGGCGCGTAGAAGCCCGAGCCGGCGCCGATCTCGGTCACCGCACCCTCGGCGGCGGTCAGCTCGAGAGAGCCGGTGCCGCCGCCGTTGACGAAGTCGACCTCGGTCACCGCCTGAACCGCGGCGACGATCTCCGCCCGGCGGGCCGCGACGTCGCGGGCGGAGCCGGCCTGCATCGCCCGGATCGCGGCGTTCCGAAGCGGCTTTCCGCGGGTGTTGTTGCCGACGCCCGCGATCTGGGCCTCGTAGGCCATCAGCCCGACGAGCTTCACGTGGCGCCGCCGCTCGATGTCGTGGGCGAGGCGGACGGCCTGCGACGCCCGGTGGATCGGCGAGCGCTTCGCGCCGATCTTGACCAGGCCGCGCAGAGGCCACCAGCTCATGTCGATGTCGATCGCCACCCGGATCGGGGCGACGAATGATCCCGCCGCCGACTCGATCAGGTCGAGGTGCTCGGAGCAGTCGACCGTCACCACCGGGGAGTCGTCGGGGCTCTCGGCGGTGATCCGAGCGAGGCGGATCAGCGCCCCGCGGTCGGTGGTCGGATAGGCGAGGACCAGGTCCCGGAAGCCCTGCTCCCACAACCAGATCGTCTCGGGGAGGGTGTAGGTGAGCAATCCCTGGAAGCCCGGGTCCAGGTCGAGGATCCGCGTCAGTATCAGCCGGCACCGCACCGACTTGCTCGCCACCCTGATCGGCTTCCCGCCGGCCCGGCGGAGCATATCGGCGGCGTTCGCCCAGACCGCGTCGAGGTCGAGGAAGGCGAACGGCGGCGGGACGTCCTCGAAGGCCCGCTCGTAGCGCTGGTAGGCCTCGCGGGGGGTAGGGGACGGGGGCGGCGTAGGGGTTTCGAACGAGGGCAGCGCGGGGGCCTCGTCGGGCTCGGCCTCGGCTCCGTTGGACCCGGTCGTGGCCGCCGCGGGCGGCGTCGGGGGCGGGCCCGGCCGGCGCCGCTCGCTGCGGCGCTGTTCTCGCTCACGCCGGCTACCGGCCGGGCCCGCCGGCGGTTCGGCGGGGCCTTCCCGGGTCGGAGGGGTGGGGTGCTCGTCAGGTGCGCTCATCCCGCGTTCACCCATCCAGCCTACAATCGGTCCTAGACGCCGGAGAGGTGGCCGAGCGGCTGAAGGCACTCGCCTGCTAAGCGAGTAGGGGGCTACAAGCTCTCTCGAGGGTTCGAATCCCTCCCTCTCCGCTGATGATCGCGCCCGCGATCGCGCTCGGCCCTCCTCGATCGCCGAGGCCCTCACCGCGGCGCGCGCTTGGGCCTCTGCTTCGCCCTCGCCTTGGGCTTGGCGCTTGGCTTTGGCCCGGCCCGCGCCTTCGCCCTCGGACCCGGACGCGCGGCCGACGGGCGGCTCCGCGGCGCCGGCTGGTCGCGGATTGCCTCCCGAAGCGCTCCGGCCAGATCGTCGAGGTCGGGGAGGACGTCGCGGTCCCCGCTCAGCCCGAAGAAGACGCGCCCGTCGTAGCTCAGCAATCCGATCGACAGCGCGTGGTTCTGCGGCGAGAGCGGGACGAAGGGGTAGATCTCGCGCAGCCGGCAGCCGAGCAGGTAGAGCGGCTGCTGGGGGCCGGGGACGTTTGAGACGACCAGATTGAAGACGAGCGGCCGGGTCATCGCCGAGGAGAGCAGCCGATTGATCGTCGGCGGCGCCCAGCCTGTGGCCTCGATCAACAGCGAGGCGGCGCGGGCGTTGTCGGACTCCTTCAGGAGAAGGGTGTCGTCCCGGAGGGTCTCGAGGCGCTTACGCGGATCCGGCTGGGCGAGCGGCAGCTTGACAAGGATCGTCGACATCCGGTTCCCGAGCTCCCCCTTCTCCTCGGGGCGGCGGATGCTGACCGGCACCAGTGCCACCAGGTAGTCGGGCACCTCGTCGCCGCGGCCCTCGAGGAAGCGCCGGAGGGCCCCCGCCGTCACCGAAAGTACGACGTCGTTCACGGTCGATCCGGCGGCGGCGGCCCGAGCCCGCTTCAGCCGGTCGAGGTCGGCGCGAAGCCACGCCACCCTCCGGTCACGCCCGATCCGGACGTTGAGCGGGCTCGTCGGACAGGTCGGTCCGCCGGCGGCGAGGCCGGTGAAGGCTTCGGCGGTCCGAAGGACGCGCTGCGCTGTCATCTTCCGCATCCGGACCGTGTTGCGCGCCGCCCGCCCGGCCGCCCGGAACGGCCTTTGGAGGCGGTCGGAGGCGGCCTGGGCGACCAGCATCGCCGGGCTCGGCTCGTCTGGATCCCACGGCGCCTCGGGTACCTCGATCCTCGTCCCCCCGGGGCTGGGGTCGAGCAGGATCATCCCGATGTCGACGGCGGCCACCCCGTCCACGAG
>JBKPIY010000102.1:0-15689 GCA_046730475.1 Actinomycetota bacterium | reverse complement strand
GCGGGCGCAAGACGCAGCCCGAGACGATCGCCGCGCTGGCGCTGCATCTGGCGAGCGACGAGGCTGAGTACACGACCGGCCAGGTCGTCAGCCCCAACGGAGGGCTCTACACCTAGCCGGCGGCGGTCAGCCACCGGGAGGATTTCTGGTTCGCTGACGGCAAGGTGATGAGGCGCCAGTGGTTCGTTGCCAGACTGCTCGTGAAACCGCAGCGCTCCCGGGAGCCGTACCCGCTCGCTTCTGCCGCCCCAAGCCCGGGCCGAGTTGCGCATTCCATGAAACCATGGACGAGCTCCAACTGGCGAGAGCCTGAGAGCTTGGCCCGCGGCGTCTGACGCCGCGGCCCCGTACTTGCATTCCCGTATTGGGCAATACAGACCTACGCCTCGGGCGGGCTCGCTCGGATCGGATCCGCTCGACAAGGTGGTGAGTAGGAAAGGCGCAGGGCCGCAGCGTCTCCCCAGAGCCCTCGTGGTGGGCATCGAAGGCCTCAAGCGACGTGACGTGGGACCCGCAGCGAGAGCAATGACATCTGCAATGCGTCCCGCTCACGCCGGCACCACAATCGGCGGAAAGACCTGAGCGTTATTGGCGAATGTCTGGAGGCGGCGGCACAGTGATGCCTCAATTGTCGCGCGTCGTCGAGCGCCCTGGTCGCTACGCAAGGTAGGAGCGAAAGCTGGCGTCCGGCTAGGGCGGACCGAGAGGAGGTCGGCGAGGCTGGCTCAGCCGCCAGCTCCGGGTGACGTTGTGCCCGCAGGCCGGAGGGGAGATACTGCGGACGTGTCGCAGGAGGAGTACCTGCTGGCGAACCAACCCTCGGAGTTGGAGCGCCTGACGCTGCAATCACAAGTGTGGGAACCCACCGGGCGGCAGCTCCTTTCGAAGATCGGCAGCGGATCGGGCGGGCGCGCCCTGGACGTCGGCTGCGGAGCCATGGGCTGGCTTCGGATCCTCAGCCAGTGGGTCGGCCCCTCCGGCCAGATCGTAGGCACCGACATAGACGAGAGCCTGCTCGATGCCGCTCGTTCATTTCTGGAGGCAGAAGGGGTCTCCAACGTAGAGCTCGTCGTCGATGATCTGTTCGAGAGCAAGCTGGAGCCGCAATCTTTCGATCTCGTCCATGCCCGCTACCAGATCGCTCCGCTCGGACGCGGCCGTGAGCAGGTGGCCTCGTACCGGCAGTTGGTCAGGCCCGGTGGCTCACTGGTTCTGGAGGAGTGGGACCTGGGCTCGTGGCACTTCAATCCCCCTGCCCCCGCAGCCGAGCGACTGATCCGGTTGCTCTCCGACATCTTTGCCGCCCTGGGCGGCGAGGCGGGCCGCGGACTTCCGGAACTGCTCCGCGAAATCGGTATTGAGGAGCCAGAGATAGACGCGCACGTCATCGCGCTCAAACCAGGCCACCTCTATTCGCGTCTGCCGCTTCAGTTCAGCGTCGCGCTCGAGTCGCGGCTGCTTGAGACAATGAGCGAGGACGAGCTCGCCTCGCTACGCCGCGAGGCCGAGACCGAGTTGGCCGAGCCGGGCAGATGGGGCACGACCTTCACCCTGATCCAGAGTTGGGGCAGGCTCGAAGGCTGAGAGGCAGCGGCGCCCTGGGGCGGCGTGATCGAGGGGATGGCGCCGGCCTGGGTCCGGCAGCGGACGAGTCACGGATCGAGATCGCTGCTCCTTCCGCGCGTGAACCCGACACTTAAGGCGTTGCCGATACCTCCAACCGTCGGGATCCGCTCTATTGGGTTAACGCGACCCATATTTGCCAAGGCTCCCAAGCGTCGGCGGCAGCCGAAAGCGGTACATCACCACTCCGAATGATCGAGGGGGCAGCAGCACGATGGTCGCTCCTTGCCGACGAGCTCGGCGCACGGTCGCCCACGTACCCGAGCGTAGTGCCACGGCTCCCAAACGTCGCCGGCCGCCGGAGCCCCTCGCTCGAGCTGAGGATTCCGCATCTCGCGCGCAAACGAGGAGCGCGCTGATCGATGGCGCAAACGCTCGCGTGTCGTCACTCGTGCGAGGCGGTAACGAGAGTGACCTCGACCTCCTCGCTGATGCGCGCCGCGTCGAGGCGATGCTCGCTGGGGCTAGCCCGGCACCGTGATCGTGGTTCGAGAAACCTCACGAGGAAAGATCGTCATGGCCTTCCTGTACGTCAGCCGATCGATCGGCCTTGGCGTATCGGTCGGTGCCCTTGACGATCAGGGCTGGGGGGAGGAGTTCGTCAACTGGTCGGGTGCGCCAGATGAGCAATCGTTGGCGGACGCCATAGTTGAGGCCGCGTCAGTCCCCAGAGGTGAGGTTGAGCAATTGGCGGATACCGCCCTTCGAGAGTGCCATGAGCGGGGCGGGGACAAGAGCGACATGACGCGTCGAGGCGGGTACTGAGGAGCGGGTACCAATTCGCGTACCAACCTGAGCGAAAGTCAGAGCACCTCAGAGGTTCGCGCCCTCACCCTCCCGGCTGGTCCTCCTCGACTACCGCCTTCTGCGGTCTGGCCTGTGGTCCGTCGGCGCGAGGGGGAGCGAGCGGCGCGATGAGCTCGGTGATCGATCGCTCCACGCCGGTCGTGAGGATGTCGATGTCGCTCGAGCTGTCGTAGTCGCCGGTGACCCCGAAGTAGAGGCCGCCGTCGTAGGAGAAGATCGCGATCGAGATTCGCACCTTGCCGATTACGGGGACGTAGGGGTACGACTCGAGCAGCCTTCGTCCGAGCGTGTACAGGGGCTGCTGGGGTCCCGGCACGTTGGTCACGCCGGTCTGCAGGCCGAGGGTCGGAGAGCGCGCCGCGAGCCGGGCGCCAAGGGCGAGCAGCATCGGCGGGGCGAAGCCCGAGAGCGACGTGAGAACGTCACCCGCGACCGCCTGCTTCGACTGCTTCAGGCCGTCCATTTGTTTCCGCAGCGCGCCGAGACGAGCGGCCGGGTCCGAGACGCCGACCGGCAGCTCGGCGAACATCGCGGAGACGCGGTTGTTGTAGACGCCGCGCTCGCCGGGGCGGCGGACCGAAACCGGAACGAGAGCGCGGATGGTGCGGTCGGCAACGCCCTCGCCCCGGGCCTCGAGCAGGTCGCGCAGGCCGCCTGAGGCGATCGCCAGCACGACGTCGTTGACGGTCCCGCCGAGGGCGGCGCGCACCGTCTTCACGTCGCTGAGGCGCACGTGCGCCCAGCTCCAAGTTCGATGCGGCCCGACCGGGCCGACCAGCGAGGACCCGCCGAGCGGGCGCAGTACCCGCGCGCCCGAGGCCATGCCGCGGAGCAGATCCCGCGCCTGGCCGAGCGCCTCGCGCGGCGCCCTCGCCGCGGCACGGACGGTGCGCAGCTGCTCGGACGGATTGAGGGTGCGGTGCGTGAGGGTCCGGAGCACGAGCTCCGCGCCGCTGGGCTCCGGCTCCGGCTCCCAGGAACCGCCGTTCGCTGACCCGTCGCCCCCGAACATGATCGACATCAGATCGGTGGCGGAAACCCCGTCGACCATGCAGTGATGGACCTTCGAGAGGAGCGCCCAGCGGTTCTCCGCCAGCCCCTCGAGCATCCAGATCTCCCAGAGCGGCTTGCCACGGTCGAGGTGCTGGGCGAAGATGCGGGCGGCCGTGCGGCGAAGCTGCGCGTCGCTGCCCGGCGGCGGCAAGGCGCTGTGGCGCAGGTGGTAGGAGAGGTTGAAGTGCGGGTCGTCCACCCATACTGGGCGGCCCAGGCCGAGTGGGATGAAGCGAACCTTCTGGCGGTAGCGGGGGGCCAGTCCGAGCTTTCCCTCGACCATCTCCTCGAGCCGCTCGAACGGCGGGGCCGGCCCCTCGAAGATGCTCACGCCGCCAATGTGCATCGGGTTCATCGGCGTCTCGATGTGCAGGAACGACGCGTCCATCGGGCTCATCCAGTCCATCGATCCCCCTCCTCGTCGAGGATCCTCCCGAGCAAGCGGTAGACCCGCCTGTTCACCGACATGCCGGCGTGGCTGGATTGCACCTCGAGATGCTCTGCGGATGGATCCAGGCACGCCTCCCAGGAGACGATTCCGTCCCTTCGGGAATAGATCGCCACGGCGCGCAGGCCCGCCGGGAGAGGAGCCTGCAAGTCCTGGCGGAAGGCAGCGCAACACGAACCGTCGCGGCATTCGCTGGACAGCATCCCGGGCACGCCGAGATCCCCGAGCCGCGCAACGGAGCGCACTGCACCGAGCACGGCCGGACCGACGCTCAGGGGGTCGAGGACCGGCGATCCGAGCATCACGAGGGCGCTGACCAAGTCCGGGTTGCGGAGGGCAACCACCCGCGCCAGCTCGCCTCCCCGGCTCTGCCCGATCAAGACGATGCGGCCCTCGATGCCCTCGGCCAGCCGCCGAAGGCCCGGCTCGATGCCACGAACAGCCCGCTCGGCGCAGTCCGTATTGAGCGCGATCCCGGCTCCTGCGGTGCGCGCGCCACGCCTCCGCAACCAGCCGGCCAGCACCCTCAGGGACTGATCGCCCGCCATGAACCCGGGAACGAGCAAAACGGCGGACGCACCAGGGTGGCGGGAAGGACGACGGAAGTCGCGACCGGCGACCAGGCGTCCGAGCTCGAGGCCGTACCGCAGCTCACCACGAAGCGGCGCAGCCGGACGCTTTCCCGGCGCGAAGGTCGGCGGCATCTGCCCAGCGTACCGCGGCGTATCGCCCCTCAAGCCCGCGTAGCGTCGGCTTCGGCTCATCGCTCGCCTCGGTGACGGTCGGCGGAGCCATGATCGTCGCGGTCAGCGCCGGGCTGGGCTCGTTACCGGGGCAGGCGGTGAGTGGTTAGCTGCAAAAGCCCACGACCTCGTCCTGCTCGGTATCGCCGCCAAGCCAGTCCGACCCCGGAGCGCCGAAGAGCTTGTCGCTCCCCTGGCCGCCGATCAGGAGGTTGTCGCCCGGGCCTCCGATCAGGGTGTCGTCCTGGTTCTCTCCATAGAAGCGGTCGTTTCGCGGGCCGCCGAGTAATCGGTCGGCGCCGTTGTCGCCGAAGAGGACGTCGTCTCCGGGGCCACCGCAGATCACCGTCGGCCCGGGGCCGCCGATGATCCGATCATTGCCGCCGCGGGCGACGACGATCTGGGGCCCTGGGGGAAGCTTGATCACGTCGGGGCCCGTTGGAGCCAACGATCGTCGGCCGGTGTCCCGCGCACGAGGCGCCAGCCGCGGCCGGAGCGGCCGGAACTACAACCGCCACGAACACGAAGCAATAGCGCCAGCCACGCTCGCATGACGCAGATTCCTCCCTCGCATTCCCAAGAGCGTAGGCCCAGCGCCGGTGCACGGCATCCGCAGTGACCACGAGCTCAGCTCGCGCCTGTCATGCGTTCGCCCTGCCGTCTCGCCACGGGTTCGGGGTTCCGGACAAAGTTGCAGCAACGGTTCTAATGCGGACGGAGCGGGGCCGGGCTTCGCCACGAGCTTAAGAGGGCTAACGAAACCCGTAGTGGTAAGGCTCACGTGCGGAAGGAGCGCGGCTTACCGCCCGGAGGAAGGCGTCGGCGACAGCACCGAGCCGTTGCTACGGCGTATAGACGTCGGTGTGGCAAGGGAGACCGCCACAGACGTCCACCACGCTGCCGTTCGCGTCCAGGAAGTCCGACTTCTGGGTCCGCGCCGCCACCGTCGCGCGCACGTCGCCGTGCGGGTCGCGCCCGGCGGTCGGCGGCGTGTTCGTTAGCGGCGGAGGTGGGACTAGGCCGGGGCCGTCGTCCCAGATCACGATCGCCGAACCGTCGAACGGATAGCTCTGGATCGCCGGGATCCCGTAGAAGAGGTTCACGTCCTGGGAGCGCGCCGGCAGGTCGAGCGCCGGCTGGTGTGCCTGGGCGCCGATCGTCCGCGCCTCCACCGCGGCTGCGTACTGGCTCACCTGATGGTCGCCGTATGCGACCTGCATCAGAACCTTGTGGGCCGGGGTTCCGGGAAGCGGGTCGGATGTCATGTGCGCCGCGTACCCGTCGGCCTCGCCGCGATCCCAGAGCTGCTGCATGAGGTCGAGTACCAGCGGGTGGATCGACGGGTCGGTGTAGCCCCCGCCCGGCGCCAGCCCGTACAGGAACCTGGCGAACGGCGTGAAGTCGGTGCTCCGCTGCAGGAGGATCCCGCCGTAGTCCATGCCGGTGACCCCGAGCACGGCGCGCGTGTAGTCGGGTGCGACGGCCGTCGTGATGCCGCCCATGATCCCGCCCTGGCTGTTGCCGTCGTAGTACAGGTGGGAGGTGTCGAAGAGCGGGCTTCCGTTCTCCTGGAAAGCCGCATCGGAGGCGAAGCCGGCCGGGTTGGCCATCAGCCGCCCGAGGAGGAGGGTGTTGAGGACACCCTGTTGGAGCCGGTCGACGACCGCCGGGAACCGGTTGAGGTCCTGAAGGGCGCTGACGTCGAACCCCGTGTCCGCCGAGGCGAGCCCCCACCAGTCGGTGGCGCAAAACACGAAGTCGTGCTCCGCCGCCATGTTCTGGACGTTCCCGGCGTGGACCTCGGTCCGCGAACCGAGCAGTCCGTGGCCGTACAGCGAAGCCCGCGCCGCGGCCCCCTCCGCCACCCGCGGGATGATGCAGTCGAACTGCGCGGTGCCGACGTTGCCCGACTGCTGCGTGGGCGTCGCGTCGGGAGCCGTCGAGCTGTAGTTGAATCCACCGCCGATCGCGCAGCTCGAGGTGGTCAGATAGCAGGGCACCGTGAAGGTCCCGAACACCTCGCGCAGGAGCCTCGGGTTCTGGTCCGGGGTGAAGTTCTGGACGCTCGTGACCGCGAACTGCGGCGCGTTGCCCTGGACCTGCAGGTCGGACAGGTTGGTGTCGCCGAGTTGCCCGAAGGCGTCATTGCGGATCGAGAGCATCGGCGAGGTGAGGCTCCGGCGGCTGGCGACCGTGAAGTCCCACGCCTCGTAGAGGGTCTTGCGGACGATCCCGGCGTCCTTCAGCGATTTGAAGATCGAGCCGTAGCGCTCGCGCTGGTTCTGCTCGGACTTCAGCAAGGGCCGGTCGTCGCGAAGGCGGACAAACCAGTCGGGCGCAGCGAGCGTCTGCCCGTTGGCGTCCTTCAGGTTGCGCAGGGCGACGATGTAGCGATGGCCCTCGACGAGGCTCTTGCCAGGGTGGATGAGGAGCGTCGTGTGCTGCGGGTCGCCGGCGTTGGAGTCCAGCTCGGCCCAGATCAGGGCCCGCTGACCGGTCGCGGCGTCGATGACGACGATCGGCGCATCCGGCGCGAAGGCCTGCGACATGTCCGCCAGCCGGACCGGGTTGGTCTGGTCGAAGGCCGCCTGGTTGTCGAGCCCGGGCACACGCGCGATGATCGAGCTGCCGGGGCTGAATCCGTCGCTGCGGTCATAGGGGGCGACGTTGACCTGCACGCCGTTCGCGTTCGTCGGCATTGCCGCCTGCGGCAGGTCCACGCGCACGCCGCTGGCGCTTGTGGAATCCGGCTTGGTGAAGAGGTTGTTGGGGAACGGGAGCAGACAGGGCTCTACGAAGGGCCGGCAATCCGCAGCCGGCTCGGAGGCCCTCGATGCGGGCGCAAGCGCCCCTAGCAATAGAAAGGCGCCCGCCAAGGCGAGCGCCCAAGTCCGCCGAGCCTCCCACTGCCGCTTGACGCCCATCTAGGCCTCCTCCGCTCGAGGTTGGGTCCTCGGCAAAGTTATCACCAGCCTGGGTTGGCCCGAACGGTTTCCAATCGCCGCGGACCGAAGTCGAGGAGCGCGAGGATGCGGGCGACATATGACGACTTCGTCGTCACCCTCGAGGATGAAATGCACAGGGGGCTCCGGTGGACACCGCCCTCGACCGTCGTCGGCGGTCAAGCAGCGCACGATGCCCTGCCGCGATGGAGGACGGCGGGCGCTTGACCCGCGCCGCAAAGCCGTTCTGAACGCCTAACTGCTTCGGCAAGACGGCTCCGTCACTGTCATCGTCGATCCTTGGTCGGGGCTTGGCGTCCGACCGAGCGGGTTGGTTCTCGGGTCGGCGACGAGCTGACTCCGCGGCTCCGAGTCGACCCAGGGTCTGACTGGCTCCGGTTTTGTCGCTCGCCGCCGCCCGAGGATCGCCGGCCTGACTTGATAGGAGCGCGGCACCGCCCCCAGTGACGTCCGTCGACCGGCGGTCCGTCCGTAGACGACGAAAGGACGGAGCACATGATCGTGATCGGGCCGGACCCACACAAGTCCCAGCACACCGTCGCCGCGGTAGACGCGCAGACCGCCGAGCTGCGCGGCGATCTCACCGTGGCGGCAAAGCGGGCCGGCCACGAGCGCCTTCTGGCCTGGGCCCGCGAGCTTGATCCCGAGCGGGTCTGGGCGATCGAGGACTGCCGCCACGTCTCGGGCGGCCTCGAGCGCTTCCTCGTGGCCCACGGCGAGCGGGTGATCAGGGTCGCCCCCAAGCACATGGCCGGCGCCCGCCGGGCGGTCAGGGAGCGGGGCAAATCGGATGCGATCGACGCCCTGGCGGTCGCTCGCGCGGCGCTCAAGGAGGGGATCGACGCCCTGCCGGGCGCCTGGCTGGATGAGGAGGCCATGCAGATCAAGCTGCTACTCGACCACCGAGAGGACCTGGTGGGCGAGCGAACCCGGATCCAGAACCGCCTTCGCTGGCACCTTCACGATCTCTGGCCCGAGTTCGAGATCCCCTCCGGGGCACTCGACCGCCAGAAGTGGCTTCGCCGGCTGGCGGGCCGCCTGGCCAAAGCGGAGCAGTCGATCCGGGTGCAGATCTGCCGCGAGCAGCTTCGCCGGCTGCGCGAGCTCAATCGGCGGGTGAGCGAGCTCGAGCGCGAGTTGCGGCCGCTGGTCAAGGCGAAGGCCCCGGCGCTGCTCGCCCTACACGGCTGCGCGGTGCTGACCGCCGCCAAGCTGATCGCGGAGACCGCCGGCGCCGAGCGCTTTGCCTCCGAGGCGAAGTTCGCGCGCCTTGCCGGAGCCGCCCCGATCCCGATCTCCTCGGGGCGTACCGATCGCCACCGCCTCGACCGCGGCGGCAACCGCCAGCTGAACCGCGCCCTGCACCAGATCGCGATCACCCAGGGACGGGGCTTCGAGCCCGCGATCGCCTACCTCGAGCGCAAGCAAGCCGAGGGGAAGACCCGGCGGGAGGCGATCCGTTGCCTCAAGCGCCAGCTCGCTCGTCGGGTCTTGGGGCTTCTAAGAGGGGTCGGCCAAGAGGGGGCGATTTCCGATCCCATGGGCCCAGAGAGTCCGCAAACTGCGAACGTCGCCGGTGGGCCGGCGTTGGTGCCCTTGACATAGGAGCAAGCGGAGCCGCCTTGGCCGGCCGAAAGACATCCGGACCCATCCCGAGGCTCGGGGCCGCGGGGTCCCCAAGCAATGAGGACCTGACCGAGCGTCGAGCGCCGCTCACTCGTCTGCCTCACCGATCGCTCGCGTCGGTTCGAAGGCGCACGCCGAATCAGCTCACCGCCGCCTTGTAGAGGGTCACGTTGCGGTCGAGCCGGGTGCCGGCGAACGCCTGCGGCCGGCCGCCCTGGGCGTCGAGGTATGAGAGCTCGCGAGACGTGTCGCCGAGACCCCCGTCGGCAACATGGTCGAGCATCCAGGTCTGTAGAGCGGCGCCGCCTGCCTCGGTCTCGAAGAGCCGCAGCGCTCGCGCCTGCTGCGGGTAGTCGATCAGCGACGCGGTCTCGACCAGCCAATAGCCGCCGCCGGCAGATCGCCGCGGCGAGATGCTATTTCGGTGCGTGTGCCCGCAGAGCGCGGCCAAGACGCGCGGGGAGCGATCGAGCACCGCCAGAAGCGCCTCGCCCCCCTCAGACGTCGCAATCGGCTGGTGGGAGGTCACGATCACCCAGCGCCCGCGGGCGCGGCGCAGCTCGCGCTTCAACCAGCCAGGCTGGCCGGCGGAGACGAGGCCCCCCGACCCACCACCTCGGCGAACCAGGTCGAAGACGAGCACGCGGAGCTTGTCGCCGACGTCGAAGCTGTAATCGAGCCGCGATCCGAAGCCCCCGATCCCGCTCGCTCTTCGGAGCCGCGCCAGCATCTCCGTCACGCTGAGCTGCCGCCGGCCGGCGTCCTCGGGCACCTCGACTCCCGGCGCGGAGCGGGCGGCGGCGAGCAGGTAGCGAACGAGCGCCGGATCGACCGCGCCGTCCGGCGACTCGGCCCTCGACAGCGAAGCTCCGGAGGGGATCCGCAGCCCGGACGGCAGGGCCCACACGGCCCACGAGCCTCTCGCGATCGCCTGGATCGCGGCGTCCGGCGGCACGACACCCTGGACGAGCAGGTCATGATCGCCCAGCACTGGGTACCACGGCGCTCGCAGGCCAGGGGAGGCGAAGGAACGCTGCGCCCGCTCGAGGATGCCTGGATGGCGCGGCGCATCGAGGTCGGGTCGGTAGTAGAACGGATCGGGATTGGACGCGGACTGCGGCCCCCGGTAGCCGTTCCCGCCGCTGTTGGGATGCACTCGCCCGCCCCCAAGCGCCGCGAGCGCGGCGTCGAGTTCGTTGAGCTGGGCGTTGTCGATCAGGTCCCCACCCTGGATCACCGCATCTGGAGTGAGCGCGTCGATCGCGCCCAGGGCGCCGACCAGCACCTGCGCGGTCAAGGCCTCGTGAGGACGGAACGTCGAGGTGAACGGATGCCCCAGCCGATCGAGGAACGTAACCCGCGCTGGCGACTCCTCGTCGAGCACGTGCGCGTCGGTCACATGCGCGAGCGTCGCCAGGCGGGAGCCGAGCGCGGCGGGCGGCGCGAGCTCGGAGCGGTCGAGGAGTGCGACTCCAGGACCCTGGCGAAGCTGTCCGGCCCCGCTCGGATCGGTCCAGGTCGAGCGCAGGGTCGATCCGGTTGGGCGTGCCACGGCCAACCTCCCACCGCAGCCGGCGAGCAGGAGCGCCCCCGCCGCGCCGAAACGAAGGAGCTCGCGACGGCTCATCCCGTCACCACTCATGCCGGCAGCCCATCCGCGATCGACTCGTGCCGTGCGCGCCGCCCCACCCACAGCACGGCCGCGGCAGACACCAGCGCCAGGCCGACGGTCACGGCGACGATCTCGGGCGTCCCAGCCTCGAGGTCCAGCGCTGCGTAGCCGGCCGCCCGGGTGGCCATCGCCGGCCCGAGCAGCGATCTCTCGAGGGCGACCCCGATCACCATCGCGGGCAGCGCAACGGTTGCGGCGGCGCCCCCGAGCAGCGCGCGGACGCCCTCCGGCCCTGCACCGAAGGCCCGCACGACGGCAATTGTGCGACGCCGCTCCTGCGCCGTCAGCGCAAGCGCTTGGATGAGCGCGTAGAGGCAGACGAGCCCGTCGACTCCCGCGACTACCCGCAGGACGGCTGACAGCGCGGCGACAAGCGCGTGTCCATTCCCGGTGACGCCGGCGGCGGATGTCGAGCTGCCCCCCAGGGCCTCGATGCGGCGCGAGACCGCGTCGGCGCTGGCGCCGTCGGCCAGCCGAACAGCGAGCTCCTCCGGAGCGAAGGGATCGGTAGCCAGGAGCCGCCCGGCGGGGACGTACGCGACGCGGCCGTCGTGCTGCAGGGCCCTGACGATCCCGGCGACCCGGAATCGCAGTTCGGGACCGGAGGCGAGCTGGATCGCCAGGGGCGAGCCGACGCTAAGGCCCAGCACCGCGGCCAGGCCGCTGCCCACCTCCGCCTCCCGCCCCGAGCGCAGCCGGCGGCCCGCCGCGAGGGGGGGCGCCTCGAATGCCGTGTGGTCCCCGCGGTAGCCGATCAGCTCGATCGTCTCGCCGAGGGAGTAGGAGTCGATCGCCTCGACCTGGTAGCGGGGCGCCGCCGCCGCCACGCCTGGAATGGCGCGCACGGACTCCGCGGACTGGGCGGGCAGTGAGGCCGTGAGCTGGTACCGCCGGCCCAGCGCCCCGGGATCCGACTGAAGCCGCTTGAGCTCGGAAGCGAGCGCCAGCATCAGCAGGATGAACGCCGTCGACGCTCCAAGGAGCGCGAGCGTCGCCACGAGCCGGACCCGGCGCGCCACGACGAGGCGCGCACCAAGGCCCCCCAGGCCCCCGGTGATCCCGGATGGTCGCCGACGAGCCCGCGGACGCAGCTCCGCCCCTCGGAGTAGCGCGACCGGGCTGCGTGCGCCGAAGCGCCAAGCGGGCCACATCGAGGCAATCGTCGGGATCGCCGCCGCGAATGCCCAGCATGCGGCGAGCGGCAGGACCAGCGCCCCGCCAGGCGGCAGCTCGTTGAGGATCGAGAGCAGACGGTCGCTCGGCCCGGTGGCGAGCAGAGCTGCGACCAGAATGCCCAACGCCGCCGCCGGCGCGGCGACGATGAGAGCCTCGAGACCAGTGACGAGGGCCAGCCGGGCTCTCGTTTCGCCTACCGATCGGCGCACGCCGATCTGCGTCAGCCGCCGCTGGACCTCGGCGCGCGCCGCCGCGGCCAGCATCAGTGCGACGGTGAGCAGGGCCGCCGCCGACAGCGCGACCAGGAGCGAGATGACGATGCCCGCCGCATCGTCGTGGAGCACGGCCACGCCGTCACGGGTGAGGACGCGGAGGCCGCGGACGCCGTAGCTCGTCGCGCGCGCCTGGACGAGCGTCTCCTCGAGATAGCGCCGATCGCGCACCCACAGCTGCGCCATGCTCACCTGCGGGTCGGAGCTCGACCCGTAGCCCTGGGCGAACGTAGCGCGGGAAACGTAGACTCGGGGCGCGGCGAGCGGGAAGGCCACGTCGTCGGGGCCGAGCGCGATGCCGACGACCTGCAGCGATCCGAGGCCCGCCACCGCGAGCCGCGAGCCAACATGCAGGTCCCATGCTTGGGCGACGCCCTGCTCGACCACCACGCCGCCGCCGCGCGCGGAGAGGTCGCGGCCGGCGACGATCGCATATCCGCGTCGCCCCGGGCCGATCACCTCGATGACGCCGTTGCCGGCGCTCCGCGTACCGGACTCGAGGGTCGCGTCTGTCATCTCGAACCGGTAGGAGGCCGCGGCCAGGTTCGGCAGCGCGCGGATCCGGCTCGCGACCCGATCGAGAGGCTGGGGATCGAAGCGCACGATGACATCGGGGAGATCCGCGGCCTGCGCGCTGCGATCGAAGCCGGTCTCGAGCCCGTAGCCGACCACGACCGCGGTCGCGAGCATCGTTGCCGCGAGCGCAACCCCGAGCCCGCCAAGGGCGGAGCGACCGGGGCGGGCGCGCACGCCGCCCCACGCGGCGGCGAGCGCGTCGATCATCCGGCGACGCCTCGCAGACGGGCGGTGCCGATCCCGGCCTCGCGCATGGAAGGCACCAGGTGCCCGTCGACCAGGTGCAGGATGCGGTCCGCCACGGCGGCGGCCTCGGGGTCGTGGGTGACCATCACGACGGCGCGGCCGCGTTCGGTCATCGTCCGCAGCAGCCCCAGCACATCGGCCGCTGCCGCCACGTCGAGGTTGCCGGTTGGCTCGTCGGCGAGGACGAGCGCCGGGTCGTTGACCAGGGCCCTAGCGATCGCGAAGCGCTGCTGCTCGCCGCCCGAGAGCTCATGCGGCAGATGCGCGGTCACGGCCGCGAGGCCGAGCTCGTTGATCAGGCGGCGCGCGCGCCGCTTGCCGCCCGCGGGCGCTCCGGGCAACCGCGCCGGCAGCAGCACGTTCTCCTCGCCGGTCAGCTCCTCGATCAGCGCGTAGGACTGGAACACGAAGCCGATGTTGCGAAGGCGGATCCGCGTCAACGCGCGCTCCGAGGCGCCGACGAGGCACTCGCCCGCGACGACGACCGCGCCCCCGTCCGGCCGCTCGAGCCCGCCGAGCAGATGCAGGAGAGTGGACTTGCCGCTGCCGGAGCGGCCGAGCACGGCGACCAGCTCGCCTGCCTCCGCGTCGAGCTCGACGTCGACGAGCAGCCGCCGCGCGGCGCGGTCGCGGCCGACCGCCTTCACGAGTCCCCGCGCTTCCAGAACCATGGGCAAGCACAAGATACGAACCGGCTGCCGCCTGCTGGCCGCGGGTCGCTGCCGTTGCGTCAGCCGCCTCGACAGGCCGTACCGGCTCCCTCGGGGGAGGGGGGCGGCAGCAGCGATCTTTCCGTGGCCAGCTCGGACGTCGCCCAGACTGAGCGAACGTCCGCCGGCAACGTCGCGAGCGACCGCCACTCGTCCGCGCGGGTGCGCGCGACTGATCAACGCCGTCCTCGGTGACCGCCGCGGAGATGAAAAGTGCGGCCCAGTAGGCCTCCGGGTGTTAGCTGGGGGCGGCTCCTCGCCGGACCCGCAGGCGACCGGTACGAGAAGGCTGAGGGCGAAGGCCAGGATGAGGCCTGCCCCCTCTCATCGCAATGAGAACTACGGGCAGTGAGCGTGGTCCATCACGGCATCATCACCGCCGTCACCTCTCCTTCGCCCGGCAAGCGGTCCGGTACCCAGGGGACCTGTCCGCCTCAATCCCCCGTTGCGCCCAATGGGCCGGATTCGGCGTTGCCGGCGGTTTGTGTGAACGGGAGCGACGGGACTTGAACCCGGGCCTCCGGCGTGACGGGCCAGCGTTCCAACCGGCTGAGTTAGATCCCCAAGGGCGAAGGCGGGCGAACGAGCGCCCGCCTCGCCCAACGTAGGGTCGGCTCGGCGTTCGCCGAGCCCTTGCCTATGCCGCGCTGGCCGTCGCGTCCGTCTGACCTGCGAGATCCCGGTTCTCCGGGACGAACTTGCTCGCGATGAACGTCGCGCCCTGGGGGTCGGCGATCACGGTCATCCTGACCCAGGGGGCATCGAACGGCGGGGCGATCACCTTGCCGCCCAGCTCGGTCGCCTTGGCCGCCGTGGCGTCGGCGTCGTCGACTGCGAACGTCACGCTCCAATGCGCCCGCGTGTCGGGCTGGTCGTCCGGGAGCGGATTGATGCTGGCGACGACGTCCTCGAAACCCTTCGGCGCATCCGCCTCCGCCATCTGCTTGCGGAGGTCGGGGTTGTCGCGCTCGAGGTGGTCGCCGTAGCCGGGCAGCGTCCACATCTCGGCCCCACCCTCAAGCGCCAGGGTCTGCCAGCCGAACACCGCGCCGTAGAAGGACTTCGCGCCGTCGACGTCGCGGGTGCCCAGGCCGTTGAAGGTCAACGAGCCCGGCTCGTTGACGACTCGCGCGCCCCGGTGGTCCTTCGCTTGCCAGACGCAGAATGCGGCTCCCTCGGGATCGGTGAAGACCGCCATGCGCCCGGCGTCCATGACGTCGAACGGCTCCATCACGACGCCCCCGCCGGCATCGCGGACTCTCGACGCCGTCTCGTCGGCGGTATCGACCCAGACGTAGGTGTTCCACATCGCCACCGCCGGCGCGCCCTCGGGGATCGACCCGACCGCGGCGACGTCGCCACCGCGAACCCGGGCGATGAAGTACTTGCCCTCCGATTCCGGGGGCATCACGTCCTCGAACTCCCAGCCGAAAAGACCGCTGTAGAAGTCGACCGCGGCCTCGGGATCTGGCTGGCTTGTGTCGACCCAGCACGGGACGCCGGGGATGTATCCGTCTCGCTCGGGCATTGCTGCTCCTTCCGTCGTTTTCAGCTTGCCGCACCCTACGAACTATTTAGGTCATGATCTGTCCTCAATTTCGAAGAAGATGAAATCGACATGACGGAGAGCTCGGGCCGGCTGTTGGAGCTTCTCTCTCTGCTCCAGGCACGCCGCGACTGGCCCGGCGCAGAGCTCGCAGACCGGCTCGGGGTGTCCGGCCGCACGATCCGCCGCGACGTCGAGCGGCTGCGCGAGCTCGGCTACCCCGTGGAC
>JBKPIY010000101.1:0-6570 GCA_046730475.1 Actinomycetota bacterium | reverse complement strand
AG
This sequence comes from Actinomycetota bacterium, assembly GCA_046730475.1. Taxonomy (GTDB): domain Bacteria; phylum Actinomycetota; class Thermoleophilia; order Solirubrobacterales; family 70-9; genus JBKPIY01. The sequence goes on along the minus strand of JBKPIY010000101.1, from coordinate 6,568 downwards.
CAGCCGGGGCTCGCCGCCCTCCTCGAGCTTCCGCCGCAGGTTCGAGATGAAGACATCGATCGTGTTCGTCGGCTCGAAGGGGTCGTAGCCCCAGACGTCCTCGAGCAGGCGCTCTCGGGAGACGACCAGCTTCTGGTTTCGGGCCAGGTACTCGAGCAGCTCGAACTCGCGGTTGGTGAGCTCGATCTGGCGCTGACCGCGCTTCACCTCGCGGGTGTCGGGGTTGAGCTGGAGGTCGCCGACCACGATCGAGGCGCTCCCGCGGGGCGGGCGACGGCGGAGGAGGGCGCGGATTCGCGCCAGGAGCTCGGCCCGCTCGAACGGCTTCGGCAGGTAGTCGTCGGCGCCGCTGTCCAGGCCCTCGACTCGCTCCCCCGTCTCCGTCCTCGCGGTGAGGATGAGGATGGGGACGTCGCTCTCGGCCCGTAGCCGCCTGCAGACCTCGATCCCGTCGAGCCTCGGGAGGCCGAGGTCGAGGATCACGAGGTCGGGGATGAACTGCTCCGACAGCGTCAGGGCCTCGGCGCCGTCGCCGGCGCTCATCACCTCATGGCCCTCCGCCCGGAGGGATCGGCGGAGGACGTCGGCGATCGCCTCGTCGTCCTCGACCACCAGCACGCGGCCCGTAGGGGCGCCGTTTTCCATGCCTCAAGGGTAGTTGCACAGTTGCAGGTCCCCGCAGTTCTTGAGCGAACCTTTACCGCGCCGAATTCCCCGTGAGCGAGGGGATCCGCGGGGGCGCAGGGGTGCGGACGCGGGCGTCGAAGAGGTGGGCGGATGCTTGCAATGCGCTTGAGGACGAGGTCTGCGCGCCCACGGCGGCGCCGCGGCCGCCAGGCGCCCCGCGGGGCGGGCCGGCGCCGGGATCGGGTCCCCCGCCGTCGGGCGGAGGAGGCGAGGCAGCGGCGGCTCGACCTCGCCGGGCTGATATGCCTGGCGCTGGCCGTCTACCTCGGGTACGTCGTCTATCTGGGCTGGAACGGCGGCGCCGTCGGAAACGGCGCCGAGCGAGCCCTCGCCTACGCCGTCGGGGCTGGGGCGGCCGTGGCGCCGGTCGGGCTGGCGGTGGCCGGGCTGTGCCTGATCCTGCGGCCACTGCTGAGGGCGCCCGGATCGGTCGCCGCGGGGCTGGTGGCGATCGTCTCCGGGCTCCTGCTCGCGCTTGCCGCGCAGACCGCAGGGCTCGGCCCGGACGGCGCCCGTCACGGGTTGTTCGAGTCGCAGTTCCTCACCCACCACGGAGGCGGGATCGGCGAGGTGATCTATTGGGCGGCGACCACCCTGTTCCAGCGAATCGGCGCCCACATCCTGGCGGTGCTCCTGATCGTCGCGGGCGTCCTCCTCGTCGGGGGGCGCTCGGTCAGCGATCTGGTCTCGGCCGCGGGCCGCGGCTTCGAGCGCGCCCGGCGGGGCGCCGCCGAATTCGCCACCGCGGTTCGCGAGACCGGCTACACCGATCCCGACCTGGTCGCGACCGAGCCCGCCGAAACCGAGCGGATGTTCGGCCCCCCCGAGCCGATCGGGGAATCCCCGGTGGTGAGCCGCGGCGAGGCCCCATCCGTCGCCGTCGCCGAGGACGGGGTGGCCAACTTCGACGAGTCGGTGCGGGTGGCCGACGCGGGGGGCGGGGAGGTGCGGGTGCGTCGGGCCGAGGAGGAGCTGCGGCGCCGCGACGGCGGGGAGCGGGGACCGCGGGAGGGCGAGGGCGAGGAGCGGCCCGTCGACCCGGTGATCGCCGATCTCGATGCGGCCCGGGCGGCGCGCCGTCGGGCCGAGCTCACGCCGATGGGCGAGAAGCGCGCCGGCGTCACCGAGTCCGAGGAGATCGACTACGAGCGGCCCCCGAGGGACCTGCTCGAGCGGGGCAACGCCGAGAGGGGCCCCGACAACCGCGACCACGAGGCGATCGCCCGCACCCTGCTCCAGACGCTCGGCCACTTCGGGGTGGAGGCGCGAATCGTCGGCACCGTCGTCGGCCCCCACGTGAGCCGCTACGAGCTCCAGCTCGCGCCCGGCACCAAGGTCGCCAAGATCACCCAGCTCAAGGACGATCTCGCCTACGCCCTCGCCTCCACCGATATTCGCATCCTCGCCCCGATCCCCGGAAAGCAGGCGGTCGGGGTGGAGGTCCCGAACCAGCGCCGCCGCCTGGTCCGCCTCGGTGACATCTATGGCGGCCGCCCCGAGGGGGCCTCCCCGCTGGCCGCCTGGCTGGGGAAGGACATCGCCGGCCATGCGGTCTGGACCGATATCCAGAAGATGCCCCACGTGCTGATCGCCGGCACCACCGGGTCGGGGAAGTCGGGATCGGTGAACGCGATCCTCTCCTCGATCCTCCTCCACGCCTCGCCGAACGAGGTGCGGATGGTGCTGGTCGACCCGAAGCAGGTCGAGCTCAACCACTATGAGCAGATCCCGCACCTGCTGACGCCGGTGGTGACCTCGCCCCGGCTCGCAGCCAACGTCCTCAACAACCTGATCGCCGAGATGGAGAGCCGATACCAGGTGATGGGGGAGGCGAGGGCGCGCAATCTGGCCGAGCTGAACCGAGCCCGGGTCGGGGCCGGGGAGCCGCCGCTGCCTCACATCCTCTGCGTGATCGACGAGCTCGCCGATCTGATGATGGTCGCCCCCGCCGAGGTCGAGGACGCGATCATCCGCCTGGCCCAGAAGTCTCGCGCCGTCGGGGTCCACCTCCTGCTCGCGACCCAGCGGCCGTCGACCGACATCATCACCGGCACGATCAAGGTCAACATCCCCGCCCGGATCGCGTTCGCGGTCTCCTCCCAGGTCGACTCGCGGGTGATCCTCGACCAGGGTGGCGCCGAGGCCCTGCTCGGCCAGGGCGACATGCTCTTCCGCCCGGCGGGGACCTCGAAGCTCCAGCGGATCCAGGGGGCGTACGTTGCCGAGCCGGAGATCGCCCGGCTCACCGAGCACTGGGCCGAGCAGGGCGAGCCCGAGTTCGCCCAGGAGCTGCTCGAGGCGCCGGAGCCGACCGGAGGCGAGGGAGAGGGCGAGGGCGACTTCGACCCCGACCAGGACGATCTCCTCGACCAGGCCGCCGCGGTGGTGGTCGAGAGCGGGACCGCCTCGGTCTCGATGATCCAGCGGCGCCTGCGGGTGGGCTACACGCGCGCCGGCCGCCTGATCGACATGCTCGAGCGGCGGGGAATCATCTCCGGCTACGAGGGCTCGAAGCCGCGCCAGGTGCTGGTCTCGATGGCGGACCTGCCCCGCGTCCTCGGTGGCGGGGCCCGCGCTGAGGGCGGCGGCGAGGACCCGCCGGGGGGCGACACGGGGGAGCCGGACCCGGTCGCGCACGAATAGAGCGCCGGCACCAGCGAGAATGGCCCGATGGCGACGCCGGCCGCCGTTCGGGCGGGAATCCTCGTCACCGGGACCGAGGTGATCACCGGTGAGATCAGCGACCGCAACGGTCCCTGGATCTCTCAGCGGCTCGGCGAGCTCGGGGTGGAGGTTGCCCACATCCAGGTTGTCGGCGATCGCCCCGATGACATGCTGGGCGCCCTCGAATTCATGCGCGAGGGCGGGATCGACCTGATCGTCACCTCCGGCGGGCTGGGGCCGACCGCGGATGACAAGACCGCCGAGATCGTCGCCCGCTTCGCGGGGCGCGAGCTCCGCCTCGACGAGGGAATGGAGGAGAAGATCGCCGCGATCCTGGAGCGGTTCGCGCGCCGCTTTCGCTTCGACCCCGAGTCCCTGCGGGAGGCGAATCGAAAGCAGGCGATGGTGCCCGAGGGCGCGATCGCGCTCGGCCCTGCCGGGACGGCGCCCGGGCTGGTGGTGCCGGCGGGCGAGGCCGTCGTGGTCGTCCTGCCCGGTCCGCCGCGCGAGCTCCACGCGCTGTGGCCGCGAGCGCTTGAGACCGACGCGGTTCGCGCTCTCCTCGGCCGCACCACGCCCTACAACCAGCTCGCCATGCGGCTGTTCATGGTCCCCGAGTCCGACCTGGCGGCGACCCTTCGCGCGGTCGGGGCCGAGACTGACCTCTCCGATCTCGAGATCATCACCTGCCTGCGCGGGGGCGAGCTGTACGTGGACGTCCGCTACCGCGACGGGGCCGATGCCGCGGCGGAGGCGGTCCGCGACGCGGTCCGCGAGCGCCACGGCCGCTTCCTGTTCAGCGAGTCGGGTGAGGACGCAGACGAGGTGGTCGCCCGCCTGCTCGGCGGGCGCACGGTGGCGGTGGGGGAGTCCTGCACCGCCGGGCTCCTGGCCGCCAGGCTGACCTCGCGGCCGGGCTCGTCCCGCTACTTCCTCGGCGGGGTGGTCGCCTACTCGAACGAGGCGAAGGTCGAGCTGCTGGGTGTTCCCGCCGAGCTGATCGAGCGCCATGGCGCGGTGTCGCCCGAGGTCGCCGAGGCGATGGCGGCGGGCGCGATCGAGCGGTTCGGTGCGGACGCCGGAATCGGACTCACCGGGATCGCCGGCCCCGACGGCGGCACCGAGGAGAAGCCGGTCGGCTACGTCTGCATCTGCGCGGCCCACGCCAGTGGCGAGCGCCTGTCGCGCGACCCCGTCATCCCCGGCTCCCGCGACGATGTCCGCGAGCGCTCGGTGGTGGTCGCCCTCCACCTTCTCCGGCACCTGCTTCTCGGCGAGGAGCCGCCGAGGTAACGGGTTTGGGGGCTCGGGCCCGCGGTCAGCGCCCGGCGAAGAAGCCCCGGGCGCGCTCGATCACCAGCTCGGGGCGCTCGTTGGGGACGAAGTGACCGCAGTCGGGGACGACCTCGACCGTGAAGGCGTCGGCATGACGCTGGTACTCCTCGGGCCGGCTCACCAGCTTCGGCGTCACCAGGGCGTCGCCGGCGCCGATCAGGAGCAGAGTGGGGACGCCCAGGCGTGTATGCCTCCAGCCGCCGCGCAAGGCGCGGGCGAAGGCGGCGAAGTAGTACCGGTACAGGGCGCTGATCGCCCGGGCGCGGCCGGGCGGGCGAAACGAGTCGGCGTAGGCACGGCGCTCCTCGGCGGTGAAGGGGTCGCGGTGGTTGCCACGGCGAAGGATGCCCTCGGTGAAACCCGAACGGCGCAGGAGCAGCGGCCCGAGCCCGGGGAGGGCCAGGCAGGCCGCGTACCAGCTTCGCCAGGCCTCCAGCAGCAGCTCGGGCCGGGGGCCGGCCCACGGGTGCGCGGTGTCGAGGGCGATGATCCGACGGACGCGGTCGGAATGGTGGATCCCGAGCAGGAGCGCCGTCCAGCCGCCCCAGTCGTGGCCGATCACGAAAGCCCGCTCGATCCCGAGGGCGTCGAGAAGCTCCACTTGGTCGCGGGCGAAGGTCTCGCCGTCGTAGCCTGCGCCCGGGGCATCCGTCCAGCCGAAGCCGCGCAGGTCGGGGGCGATCACCCGGAAGCGATCGGCGAGGCCGGCGATCACCGGCGCCCACATCGCGTGGTGCTGGGGCCATCCGGGGAGGAGGAGGACGGGGTCCCCCCCGCCGGCCTCCGCGTAGTGGACGCGCAAGCCGTCGAGCTCGGCGAAGCGGTGCTCTGCTCCTCCCAGCTCCGGCAGCGGCCGCTCCACGGGCCGATCATATTCGGGCCCCGGCCCGCCTCCGTCTTTCGGGCGTAGTTGTGGGCGGGACCACTAGCCTGAGCCGCGATGCCGAAGGAGCGCCTGAAGAGCCCGCGGGCGCGGCTGTTCGTCGCCCTCGATCTGCCCGAGGAGGTGCGCGACGCGGTGATCGCCTGGCAGGGCGGCTTCGACGATCCCGGGCTGCGGCCGATCGAGCCTGCCCAGCTCCACCTCACCCTGGTGTTCCTCGGCTACCAACCCGAGCGCGAGATCGACCGGATCGCCTCCCTCGCGCTCGACGCCCGCGGGATCCGCGCTCCGACCGTCGAGCTCGAGCCCGACCCGGTGTCCGTGCCGCGAGCCCGCCCGCGGCTGTTCGCCCTCGACGCCAAGGCCGAGGGGGTGAAGGCGCTCCAGGCCGGCGTCTCGGACCGGCTCGAGGCGGCGCGGCTGTACAAGCCCGAGAAGCGCCCCTTCTGGCCCCATCTCACCGTGGCGCGGGTTCGGCCGGAGAGGCGGGGGGCGAGGCGCCCCGCCCGGGTCCTTAATCCCCCGGGGCCGCTCCCGAATGCCCTCCTGGAGCCATTCTTTTGCCGCCGCATCCGTCTCTACCGTTCGTATCTCCGCCCTCAGGGGGCGGAGTACGTGCCGATGGCTGAGATCGAGCTCCCGGCGGACTGAACTCGACAGAGAGGATCCACAGATGGCAGACGCGAAGCCGCACATGAGGGAGACCGGTGCCAGGGACGCGAAGGCGCGCGACCAGGCGCTCCAGGCGGCCGTCAGCCAGATCGAGCGCGAGTTCGGCCAGGGCGCGGTGATGAAGCTCGGCTCCGACAGCGCCGTCCAGGTGGAGACGATCCCGACCGGCGCCCTCTCCCTCGACCTCGCCCTCGGCGTCGGCGGGGTCCCGCGCGGGCGGATCGTCGAGATCTTCGGCCCCGAGTCCTCGGGGAAGACGACGCTCGTCTACCACATCATCGCCGAGGCGCAGGCGCGGGGCGGGATCTGCGCGTTCGTGGACACCGA
>JBKPIY010000100.1:0-13519 GCA_046730475.1 Actinomycetota bacterium | reverse complement strand
GCCCCGCCGCCCCGCTCCTGCGGCCGCGAGGCGAAGGGGCGGCGCCACCCGGGCCGCCCGGAACCTGGCCGGGGTGATCGTCCTCCTCCTCCTCGCCGCGGTGGTGGCGGGCGTCGTGGTCCTGACCACCAGCAGCAATTCGAACAAGATCAACATCGAGAACCAGATCAAGGACACGGTCCAGGACCAGATCAACGCGCTCCAGAATTTGATCAACGACCACACCAAGTAGCCGCCCCGCCGTTCGCCGGGCTCACCCGGTCCATGGAGCCTGGCCGGCGAGCACCCCCTCCCGGTAGGCACGGAACTTCCCCGCCTCGATCGCCCTCGCCGCGCCCCGCATCAGCTCGAACATGAAGGTGAGGTTGTGGAGGACGAGGAGCCTCGTCCCGGTGAGGTCGGCGGCGCGGACGAGGTGGTGCAGGTAGGCGCGGGTGTGGCGCGAGCAGGCCTCGCACGGGCAGCCGTCGGCGATCGGGATCGGATCGTCGGCGAACCGGGCCCGGGCGAGATCGAGCCGGAAGCGCGAACCGGGCTCCGGGGCGATCGCGACGCCGTGTCTGCCGAGGCGGGTCGGGATCGCGCAATCGAGGGTGTCGATCCCCTCCCCGATCGCCGCCAGGGTGTCATCGACCTCGCCGATCCCGAGCAGGTGCTTGGGGGCGTCGGCTGGCAGCCGGGTGATGATCATCTCCACAACCCGGTGCATCTCCCCCTTCTCCCGCCCGAGGCTGCCGCCGATCGCGATCCCGTCGACCCCGGCCGAGGCGACCGCCTCCGCCGACTGCCGCCGCAGATGCTCGTAGACGCCGCCCTGGACGATCCCGAACACGGCCTGGGTCGCGGGACCGCTCTCGCCGTGCCAGGCGAGGCAGCGCTCCAGCCACCGGTGGGTGCGCTCGGTCGACCGGGCGGTGTAGTCGCGGTCGGCGTGGTAGGGCGTGCACTCATCGAAGGCGAGGGCGATGTCGGAGCCGAGCGCGGCCTGGATCTCCATCGAAGACTCGGGGCCGAGGAAGCGCGCCCGGCCGTCGCGGAGGTCCCGGAAGGCGACCCCGTCCTCGGTGATCTCGACGCTCGCCCGTCCGGCGAGCCGCCCCCGTCGGCCCTTGATCTCGTCGGCGACTCCGCCATGGGCGAGCGAGAACACCTGAAAGCCCCCGGAATCGCTGATCGTCGCCCGCTCCCAGCCCATGAACCCGCCGAGCCCGCCAAGGGCCGCGATCCGCTCGGGCCCGGGCGCGAGGAGCAGATGGAACGCGTTTCCGAGCACCATCTCGTACCCGAGCCCGGCGACCTCGGCCGCGGAGAGGCCTCGAACCGACCCCTTCGTCGCGAGCGGAACGAAGGCGGGCGTGTGGACCGGCCCGTGGGCGGTATGAATCAGGCCCGTGCGGGCGGAGCCGTCACGGGCCTGGATCTCGAAACGGAGCCTGGCCGGGTCGTTGCGCACCCGGCCAAGCCTAGGTGGACTGGGTCACTCCTTCTCCTTGCCGGTGCCCTCGACGCTTTCCTTGCCGATCTGGACGCGGGTCGGCTTGCTCTCAACGGGCTTCGGAACCCGCACCGCGAGCACGCCGTTGTCGAAGCTCGCCTCGATCTTGTCGGTCTCTGTGCCCTGCGGCAGGGTGAGCGAGCGGGAGAACCGCCCGAAGGACCGCTCGACGCGGTGATAGCCCTCGCGCCTTTCCTCGTGCTCGGCCTTGCGCTCGCCGGAGACGGTGAGAACGCCATCCTTGATCTCGATGTCGACGTCGTCCTCGCTCATCCCGGGGAGATCAGCCCGCAGAACCAGGTGGTCGTCGGTCTCGACGAGGTCCATGGCCGGAATCCAGCGCTGCTGGCGCTCGCCGCTGCCGGTACGACCTTCGAAGAAGCGGTCGAACATCCGGTTCATGTCGCTCTGGAGCGAATCGAGCTCCCGGATCGGATCCCAACGAACCAGTGCCATTTTGATGTCACCTCCTCTGGTGAAAACTCGGGTTTTGCCATTCCTGAAGCCAAATCATAGCGTCAAACACAATCATAAAACCTAAGTCCCATAATGTCAAGTCTGAGGGAGCCGGCTAGGAGCCGGCGAGCAGCGAGCGGCCGGTCATCTCGGCGGGCTGCTCGATCCCCAGCAGGGCGAGGGCGGTGGGGGCGACGTCTGCAAGGATGCCGCCGCCGCGGAGCTCGACCCCGCGCGCGGTGACGATCAGGGGCACCGGGTTCGTCGAGTGGGCGGTGTTGGGGGAGCCGTCCGGCTCGAGCATCTGCTCGGCGTTGCCGTGGTCGGCGGTGATCAGGCAGGCGCCGCCCCTCTCGTGGACGGCGGAGACGACCTCGGCCAGCCGCGAGTCGACCTCCTCGACCGCTGCGATCGCGGCCGGGATCACGCCGGTGTGGCCGACCATGTCGGCGTTGGCGAAGTTGATCACCCCGAAGCGGTAGCCGTCGGCGTGCCAGCGCCCGGCGAACTGCTCGGCGGCAGCGGCGGCGCTCATCTCGGGCTTGTGGTCGTAGGTGGGGACGTCGCGGGGCGAGTCGACCAGGAAGCGCTCCTCGCCCTCCCACTCCCGCTCGCGGCCGCCGTTGAAGAAGTATGTGACGTGGGCGTATTTCTCGGTCTCGGCGACGTGGAGCTGGCGATCGCCGCGCTCGGCGAACACCCGGGCGAGCGTCATCTCCGGCTCCTTCGGCGGGAAGGCGACCGGATAAGTCCAGCCGTGCCGGTACTCGGTCATGGTTGTGATCGGCAATGCCGGCGCCCCCTCACGATCGAACTCCGTGAACTCCGGGTCGCCGAGCGCCATCGTCAGCTGGCGGGCGCGGTCGGGCCGGAAGTTGATGAAGATGAACGGGTCGCCCTCGGCGGCGCCATCGTAGTCGTCGATCACGGTCGGCTCGATGAACTCGTCGGTGACGCCGCGCTCGTATGAGGCGCGGACGGTCGCAACGGCGTCGTCGGCGCGGGGGCCGCGGGCGTGGACGATCGCGTCGTAGTGCTTCTTGGTCCGCTCCCAGCGGCGGTCGCGGTCCATTCCCCAGTAGCGTCCGCCGACGGTGCCGATCCGCCCCGCGTGCCGGAGCCAGCGGCTCACCTCCTCCAGGTAGCCGGCGCCGGCGTGGGGCAGCGTGTCGCGGCCGTCGGTGAGGGCGTGCAGGACCAGCTCTGGAACGCCCTCGTTCGCCGCCAGCTCGATCACCGCCTCGATGTGCTCCCAGCCCGAGTGAACCCCGCCGTCGGAGATCAGGCCGACCGCGTGCAGCCGCCCTCGGCCCTCGACCGCCGCCCGGCAGGCGGCCCTCAGGGCCTCGTTCTCGAAGAAGCTGCCGTCGGCGATCGCGTCGTCGATCCGGGCCAGGTCCTGCTTCACGATCGCGCCAGCGCCCAGGTTGAGGTGGCCGACCTCGGAGTTGCCCATCTGTCCGGGAGGCAGCCCGACGTCGCGGCCCGAGGTCGAGAGCGTGGTCCTCGGGTAGGTGGTCCAGAGCTCGTCGAAGGTCGGGGTCCCGGCCTGGGAGATCGCGTTGCCTGGCCCGTCGGGGGCGATCCCCCAGCCGTCGAGGACGACGAGCGCGACTGAGGGCACCGGGAGCCCGTCGGGGCCGTGCGGCAGAGGGCTCATGCGACGGCGGCGGCGACGATCGCGGCGAAGTCGCCCGGGTCGAGGCTGGCTCCGCCGACCAGGGCGCCGTCGACGTCCGGGAGCGCCACGAGCTCGGCGGCGTTGTCGGGCTTCACCGAGCCGCCGTAGAGGATCCGGATCGCGGCCGCCGCCTCGGCGCTCCGGCCGGCGATCAGCCGGCGGATCAGCTCGCTCGCCTCCTGGGCCTGCTCGGGCGTGGCGGTGCGGCCGGTCCCGATCGCCCAGATCGGCTCGTAGGCGATCACCACTTCGCCCAGGCCGCCGTCGTCGACCCCGGCCAGGTCCGCGCCCACCTGGGCGCGGAGGACGTCCTCGGTCTTCCCCGCGTCGCGCTGCTCCTCCCGCTCGCCGACGCAGAGGATGGGCACCAGCCCGGCGTCGAGGGCGGCGGGCACTTTGCGGGCGAGGGCCTCGTCCGTCTCCCCGAAGAGCTGGCGGCGCTCCGAGTGCCCGACGATCACGCCGTCGACGCCGAGCTCGACCAGCATCGGCGCCGCCACCTCGCCGGTGAAGGCGCCGCTCGGCCGCTCGTGCATGTTCTGGGCCGCGACCCGGACGAGCCTCCCCCGGCAGGCGTCGACCGCCGCCTTCAGCGAGGGAAAGGGTGGGCAGACGACGACCTCCGCACCGGTCTCCGGAGCTCCCGGCAGGAACTCCGCCAGGAAGGCCTCGGTCTCGGCGACCGTCTTGTTCATCTTCCAGTTCGCCGCCAGAAAGGGGGTTCGATCAGGCATCCTGGAGCGCCTCCACCCCCGGCAGCTTCTTTCCCTCCAGAAGCTCGAGCGAGGCCCCGCCCCCGGTCGAGACCCAGTCGACCTGGTCGGCGAGGCCGAACCGCTGAAGGGCGGCGACGGAGTCGCCGCCGCCGACGACCGTCCTCCCCGACGCCGCCGCGACGGCCTCGGCGACTTTCCGGGTTCCGGCCGCGAAGGGCTCGAGCTCGAACGCTCCCATCGGACCGTTCCAGAGCACGGTCCCGGCGGACCCGATCCGCCTCGCGTACGCACCGGCGGTTGCGGGACCGACATCGAGGCCCATCCAGCCATCGGGGACCTCGGTGCCGTCGAGGTGGCGGCGCTCCGTGGCGGCGTCGAACGAGCGCCCCAACTCCAGGTCGACGGGAAGGACCAGGTCGCAGGAGGAATTCTCGGCGGCCTCGAGCGCCCGGCTCGCGAGGGCGAGGCCCTTGTCCTCGACCAGCGAGTCGCCGGTCGGGGTCCCCATGGCGGCGAAGAAGCTGAAGCACATCGCGCCGCCAATCAGGATCGCGTCCGCGGTCTCCATGAACCGCTCGATCACGCCGATCTTGTCGGTGACCTTGGCCCCCCCGAGGACGACCGCCAGCGGCTGCTCGGGATCGTCCCGGACCGCTGAGAGCTCCACCACCTCGCGCTCGAGCAGCAGGCCCGCGTACCCGGGCAGCAGGTGGGCGACACCCTCGGTGGTCGCGTGGGCCCGGTGGGCTGCGCCGAAGGCGTCGTTGACGAAGAGCTCCGCCAGGGTCGCCAGCTTGCGGGCCAGCTCGGGGGCGTTCTTGGTCTCCCCGGGCTCGAACCGGCTGTTCTCGAGCAGCAGCACCTGCCCCGGGTCGAGGTCCTCGGCGGCGGCGCGGACCTCGGCGCCGACCACGGCGTCGGCGCGCCCGAGCTGAACGTCGAGCAGCTCCTCCAGCCGGTCGCCGACCGGCCGCATCGACAGCGCCGGGTCCGGCCCCTGCGGGCGCCCGAGGTGGGAGACGAGCACCACCGAGGCACCGCGGTCGCGCAGCAGCTCGATCGTCGGAAGGGCAGCCCGGATCCGGGTGTCGTCGGCGACCCGCCCGTCCTCGAGGGGAACGTTGAGGTCGGCGCGGACCAGCGCCCGGCGCCCCTCGGCGGGGGCGTCCCTGACGCTTGCCTTCCCGAACGCCGTGGGCCCGATCACGGCGCGGTCGCGCTCTGCGCCCCCCCCTCAGGCCCCGACGGCGGCCGGCTGCAGCACCTGCTCGGCGAGCTCCACGCAGCGCTGGGAATAGCCCCACTCGTTGTCGTACCAGGACACCGTCTTCACCAGGGTGCCCTCGATCACCATCGTCTGCTCGGCGTCGAAGATCGAGGAGTGGGGATCGGTGACGACGTCGGTGGACACGATCGGGTCCTCGGTGTACATCAGGATCCCGTCGAGCGGCCCGGCGGCGGCCTGGCGCAGCGCCCGGTTCACCTCCTCGACGCTCGTCTCCCTGGAGACCTGGCAGACGAGGTCGACGACCGAGCCGGTGGCGACCGGGGCCCGGATCGAGATCCCGTTCAGCTTCCCGTTCAGCTCCGGCAGGACCAGGCCGATCGCCTTGGCGGCGCCGGTGGTGGTCGGGATCAGGTTGATGGCGGCCGCCCGCGCCCGGCGGAGGTCCTTGTGGGGCATGTCCTGGAGGCGCTGGTCGGCCGTATAGGCGTGAATCGTGGTCATCAGGCCGCGCTCGATTCCAACCGTCTCGTGGAGGACCTTGGCGACCGGGGCGAGGCAATTGGTGGTGCAGGAGGCGTTGGAGATGATGTCGTGCCTCTCGGGGTCGTAGTCCGACTCGAAGTTGACGCCGAGCACGACGGTCACATCGGGGTCGGTCGCGGGCGCCGAGATGATCACTTTCCTGGCGCCGGCCTCGAGATGCTTGGCGGCCTCATCGCGCTTGCGGAACAGGCCGGTGGACTCGATCACGACCTCGGCTCCGAGCTCGCCCCAGGGCAGGTTGGCGGGGTCCTTCTCGCTCAGGGCCCTGATCTCGGTCCCGTCCACCTTGATCCCGGACTCGGTCGCCTCGACCTCGCCCGGAAACCGTCCGAGGATCGAGTCGTACTTGAGCAGATGGGCAAGCGTCGCCGGGTCGACCAGGTCGTTGACCCCCACGAACTCGAGCTCGGACCCGGCGGCGTGGGCGGCTCGGAACAGGTTGCGTCCGATCCGTCCGAAGCCGTTGATCCCGACCTTCACTGCCATGTCCGACCTCCTTGGCTCTTCGCTGCGGGCTGGGCCCTCAAAGCTACCCGGTCGGGCAGGGTGGCGAGGCCGCGCGTCCCTGGCTAGGGGGCGACGATGATCTCGACCACGTAGCCGTCGGGATCGCGGACCCGGGCGGCGAAGTTGCCGCCGCCGAAGGCGGGGGCGCTCCCGGGCTCGGCCTCGGGCTCGCCGCCCTTCGCGACCGCGGACTCGAACGAGGCCCTGACCGCGGGGATGCTCTTGGCGGGGAAGGAGACGATCCCGAACCCCGGGCGCTGGGAGTCGCTCAGGGTGACGAAGAACACCGCCTTCACCAGCCCCCAGGAGATCGTGGTCGCCCCGTCCTCCTGCCGGCGCCAGCCAAGGGGCCCGAGGACGGCGTCGTAGAAAACGCCGCTGCGCTCTAGATCGGAGACGTTGAATGTGACGTAGTGGAGCACGCCGAAACCAGCCGCTCACCCGGACCGAGGCGGAGTCCGATCCGGGTCCCGTCCGCTTCCCTGCTCGTTTGGCCTGGACGCGGCTTGTAGTTCGGGAACACGATACGAGATTTCGGCCTCACTGCCGAGGTTCCCACCGGAAGGCGAGCAGGGCGACGGCCAGCCCGGCGACGCCCCAGGCCGCCACCACCGCCAGATGCCCGAGCTCGAAGCCGGCGCCGGTCGTGTGCGGGTTCCAGACGGCGAGCAGGGCGTCGAAGAAGTGGCGGATCGGAAAGGCGTCGGCGATCCTCAGCACCCCGTTCGGGATCTCGTCCTCGGGAACGAAGATCCCCGAGAGGAAGTAGAGCGGGAAGACGATCGCGTTGGTCACCGCCGGCGCGGCGTCCTCGCTCGGGATCACCGCCGCCAGCGCGAAACCGAGGCAGGAGAAGGCGAAGGCGCCGACCGCGAGGGTGACCAGGAGCGCCCCCAGGGTGGCGGTGGGGATCGGCACGCCGTAGAAGAGGGCACCGATGACGCTGATCAGCGCCACCATGATCAACGACAGCACCAGGGAGTTCCCCACCCGACCGGCGACGAACGCCCACGGCGGCAGCGGCGTTCCCCGGATTCGCTTCAGCCTCCCGGCCTCGCGCTCGGAGCTGAGGTTCATCGCGAGCTTGACCGTGGTCGCCGAGATCACCGCCAGCGCCACGATCGCCGGGATGTAGTAGGTCGCGCCGTCGACCTCGAGGCCCTTGATGTGGGAGTTCTTGAACACGGTCGCCAGGAAGGCGAGGAAGATCAGGGGGAAGATCGCGGTGAAGAAGATCGAGGCGGGATTCCGCCAGAAGACCTTCTGCTCGTAGCGGAACTGGTGGAGCGCGAGTGCGACCCCGCTCATTCGGGGACCGCCTCCTCGGCGGTGGCCGGGCCTCCGGTCAGCTCCAGGTAGACGTCCTCGAGGCTCGGCCGGCGGACCTCGAGGCCGGGCAGCTCCCCGCCGTTGCCCTCCGCCCAGTCGAGCAGAGCCCGGAGGTCCCGCACCGGATTGCGGCTGGCGAACGAGACCTCCTCGCGCCCGGGCTGCGCCGCCCCGGCGAACGGCTCCGGCAGGGCGTCGGGGCTCGCCCCCGGAGGGAGGCGGAAGCTGATCACCGCCCGGGCCGAGTCCCGGCCGCCGAGCCGGTCGGGATCGCCCTCGGCGATGATCCGGCCGTCGGCGATGATCGCCGCCCGGTCGGCGAGCGCCTGGGCCTCGTCCATGTAGTGGGTGGTCAGGAAGACGGTCTTGCCGAGGTCGCGGAGACTCGAGATCACGTCCCACGCCCGCCGGCGGGCCGACGGATCGAACCCGGTCGTCGGCTCGTCCAGAAAGAGCAGCTCGGGATCGCCGATCAGGGCGAGGGCGACGTCGAGGCGGCGCTGCTGGCCGCCGGAGAGCTTGCGGGTGCGCTTGTCGCCGTCCTCCGACAGCCCCACGAGCTCGACCGTCTCGCCGACGTCGCGGGGGGAGTCGTAGTAGCCGGCGTACTGCTCGACCGCCTCCCGGACGGTGAGCTCGGGGGTCAGCCTGCATTCCTGGAGCACCAGACCGACCCGCTGGCGCCAGCCCCGGTCGGCGTCCGCGGGATCGACCCCGAGCACGCTCACCTCCCCCGCGGTACGACGGCGATAGCCCTCGAGGATCTCGACCGTGGTCGTCTTCCCGGCGCCGTTCGGGCCCAGGAACGCGAAGATCTCGCCCGCCGCGACCTCGAGGTCGATCCCTCGTACTGCCTCGACGTCGCCGTAGGACTTGCGCAGGCCGCGGGCGCTGATCACGGGAGCGCTGGGCACGGCGGCGATTCTAGGGGCATGAAAATCAGGTCCAGGGGGCCCGAGCCTCGGCCCCCGGTGGCGCCAGGGGTCGACTAGTCCTCGGCCTCCTCCAGCTGGACATCGCGGTGGACGACCCGCAGCTTGACGTCGTCGCGATCGGCAAGCTCGCGGGCGATGTGGTCGGCGACCGCCACCGAGCGATGCCGGCCGCCGGTGCACCCGATCGCGATCGTCAGGTGCTGCTTGCCCTCGGCGACGTAGGCCGGAAGGAGGAAATCGAGCAGCGGCATCAGCCGCCCGTAGAACCGGCCCGCTTGGGTGCCGGACTCGACGTAGCGGACGACCGCCGGGTCGCGGCCCGTGAGCGGCCGGAGCTCGTCGTCGTAGTGGGGATTGGGGAGGAAGCGGACGTCGAGGGTGAGATCGGCGTCGCGGGGCGGGCCATTCTTGAACCCGAAGGTGAGCAAGGTGAGGGCGAGCTGGTTCTCCCCCCGCCCGCGGCCGATCAGCTCGGTCGCGATCCGCCGTCGCAGGCCCCCTCCGGTCAGCTCGGTGGTGTCGATGATCAGGTCGGCGCGCTCGCGCAGCGGGGCGAGCAGCGTCCGCTCCTCGCGGATCCCGTCGACGATCCGGCCGCTCCGCGCCAGCGGGTGGCGGCGGCGGGTCTCCTTGTAGCGGTGCAGGAGGGTTTCCTCGTCGGCCTCGAGGAAGACGACCTTGAGGTCGAGCCCGCTCGCCTCGAGCTCGCCGAGCACCGCCAGCAAGTCCTCGAAGTACTCGCCGCCGCGGACGTCGGTCACCACCGCGGCCCGCTCCACCCCGCTGCCCTCGTGGCGAAAGAGCTCGCCGAGCGATTCGATCATCCGGGGCGGGAGGTTGTCGACGCAGAAGTAGCCGCCGTCCTCGAAGGCGGCGATCGCCTCCGATTTCCCGGCGCCCGAGTGGCCGGTGATCACCACCATCTCCACGCGCTTGCGGCGGCTGCCGCCGTCGCGGCCGGGACCCGACGGCTCGTCTGTTCCCGTCCCTATGTCCCCCCGCTTGGCGGCGATCTCCGGGGTCATCCAGCTCTGTGCAATTGGCGGTGGATCTCCCTAGCCAGCTTACCGGGCACCCCGGGCACGGCCTCGAGCTCCTGGCGGCTGGCCGCCAGGAGCCGTTCCGGGGACCCGAAATGGCGCAACAGGGCGCGCTTTCGGGCCGGCCCCACCCCTCGCACCCCGTCCAGGACGGAGGCGGTCATCGCCCGGTCGCGGCGGGAGCGGTGGAAGGTGATCGCGAACCGGTGGGCCTCGTCTCGGACCCGCTGGAGCAGCCGCAGGGCGTCCGAGTCGCGCTCGAGCCTGATCGCGTCACGCCGGCCGGGGAGGAACACCTCCTCGATCCGCTTTGCGAGGCCGATCACGGTCACGCCTCGCTCGGTGAGCGGAGCCAGCGCCCGCATTCCCGCCGACAACTGGCCCTTGCCGCCGTCGATCACGATCAGATCCGGCAGCGAGGCGAAGCTGGCGTCGCGGCTCGAGTCGTGCGGGGAGAGGTCGGCCTGCTCGAGATAGCGGCTCAGGCGACGGCCGAGGACCTCCTCCATCGCGGCGAAGTCGTCGATCCGGTGTCCGTTGAGACGGCGGCCCCCGAGCTTCGCTTCCGGGGGCGCCCTGTGGTTGCGGACTGGCTGCTCGCCGGCCTCGTCGTCGAAGCGGACGCCGAACTTGCGGTAGTCGGCCTTCTTCGGAGCCCCGCCCTCGAACACCGCCATCGAGGCGACCGTGTGGGTCTCGCCCAGGTTGGAGACGTCGAAGCCCTCGATCCGGACCGGGAGCCGCTCCGTCCCCAGGACCTCCTGGAGCGAGGTGAGCGCCTCGGCCCGCTGCTGGTGGCGGTGCTCGCGCCGGAGGCGATCCTGATCGAGGGCGAGGCGGGCGTTCCGCTCTGCCAGCTCGCGCAGCCTTCGCATGTCGCCGCGCGCCGCCACCCTCACCTCGACGGGGTTGTCGCGCTCGGCCCCTAGCGCCTCGGCGAGGAGGTCGGCGCGGCCGCGAAGCTCGGGGCCGACCACAACCAGGGTGGGGATCGCGGGCGCGGCCCCGTAGTACTGAAGGAGGAACCCCTCGGCGACCTCGCTGGGGTCGCGCTCCTCCCCGCCGGCGAGGTAGAAGCCATGGCGCTCGGCGAGCACCCCGTCGCGGACCTGGAACACCTGGGCGTTGGCGTCGCTGCCCTCGACCGCGATCCCGATCACGTCGGCGCTCCCGAGCGAGCCGCCCGCCACCCGCTGGCGCTCCATCAAGCTGCGGACCGCGGCGAGGCGGTCGCGGAAGAGGGCGGCGCGCTCGAAGTCACGCGTCGCCGAGGCCTCATCCATCTGGTCCTCGAGCTCCCGGACGATGTCGCGGTAGCGGCCGGAGAGGAAGGCGACGATCCGGTCGATGTTGCGCCGGTACTCGTCGCGATCGATGTAGCCGACGCAGGGGGCCGCGCAGCGCTTGATGTAGTAGTCGAGGCAGGGGACGCCGGAGCGCCGGCCCGGCTCGGGGCCCTCGCAGGTCCGGTACTGGAACAGCTTCCCGAGCAGGTCGAGGGTCTCTCGCACCCGCTTGGCCGATGAGAACGGCCCGAAGTAGGCGCGGCTGGGGCGGTGGCGCTCGCGGGTGAAGTAGACCCGGGGAAACTCCTCGTCGAGGCTGATCCCGATGTAGGGGTAGGACTTGTCGTCGCGGAGTCGGATGTTGAACCGCAGCCGGTAGCGCTTGATGAAGCTCTGCTCGGCGAGCAGCGCCTCCGCCTCGGTCTGGGTGACGAGGACCTCGATCGAGTCGATCCGGTCAGTGAGCTCGGCGGTTGACCCAAGCCCAGCTCCTCGCCCGCCGCCCCTGCCGGCGTAGTGGGAGGCGACCCGCTTGCGGATCGAGCGCGCCTTGCCGACGTAGAGGACGTCGCCCGCGCGGTCACGGAACACGTACACGCCCGGGGCATCGGGTAGCTCTCGCCGCTCCTCGGCGAGCTTCTCGGCCGTCTCGCCGTCCTCGCTTGCCATCACCCACAGGGTAGGCTCACGCCCTCTGGCCATCCGGCCTTTCCTGGCCCGGCGGTAGCGTCCCACGACGCCCGGGCGGCAGTGAGCTGGCTGCATGATGGGGACCGCTCGCAGATTGGGCTTGATTTCCGGGCCCAGGCGATGTAGGACACCTGGTTGATTACGGCCCGGTAGAGGGGCCCTGACGGCTAGAGAGGAACAGAGATGCGAAGTCTCAAGATGAAGAGGCTTCTTGCTGCCGGCACGATCGCCACGGGGTTGGCGTTCGGGGTGGCCGCCTGTGGCGGAGGGGGCGGCGGTGGCGGTGAGGAGACGCTCGATTTGACGATTGGAGACTCGATTCCGCTGACCGGCCTACTCGCGGACTTCGGCCCGCCGGGCGAGAAGGCGGCCAATCTCGCGGTCGCCCAGATCAACGCCGCCATCAAGCAGGTGGGCGCCGATCACACGGTCAAGATCGTTCACGAGGACAACGAGACCCAGAATCAGGCGGCCGTGCAGGCGGCCCGCAAGATGATCGACGCCGACAACGCGAGCTGCATCGCCGGTGCCTGGGCATCGGCGGACACGATCGCGACCGCGCAGTCGGTGACGATCCCGGACGGGGTCCTGGAGATCTCGCCCTCGTCGACCAGTGACGAGATCACGGGCCTCGACGACAACGGGCTCGTCAACCGGACGGCGCCGCCCGACTCATTCCAGGGCCCCACCCTGGCCGACGCGATCGCCAAGGACCTGGGCAGCGCGAGCGGGAAGACGGTCAACATAGGTGCCCAAAACACCCCCTATGGCACCGGCCTGGCCGACACCTTCAGCTCGGCCTGGGAGGCGATGGGCGGCAAGGTCGGTGAGAAGGTGATCTACGACCCCGAGCAGGCGACCTTCGACTCGGAGGCCCAGAAGATCACCTCCGGAAGCCCGGATGTGTTCGTGATCATCGATTACCCGGATTCCTTCGTCAAGGTCGGCGCGGCGCTGGCGCGCACCGGCAACTGGGACCCGACGAAGGCCTGGGGCACCGACGGTCTCGCCTCCAGCGACCTGCCCGGTAGTGTCGGGGCGGGGGTCGTGGAGGGCATGCGCGGGACCGCGCCGGGCAGCCCTGACAAGGGGACGGCTGCCACCGCCTTCGACACGTTGTACAAGGCCGCTGCACCGACGGACGTCGGTCGCCAGGTCTTTGACTCGCAGAATTTCGACGCCGTGATTCTCTGCTACCTGGCTGCGGTCGCCGCCGGCTCAACCGACGGCAAGGACATGGCCGACAAGTTGGTCGGCGTCAGCGCGCCGCCCGGCACCAAGTACACCTGGCAGCAGCTCCCTGATGCGATCAAGGCGCTGCAGGACGGCAAGGACATCGATTACCAAGGCGCCTCCGGGGCGATCGACATGAACTCGGCCGGCGACGCCACCGCGGGCGTCTACGACATCTACCAGTTCAAGGGCGGAGCGATCCAGATAGTCGGCGAGGTCCCCGTGGCCGCGCCCGGCCAGTAACCGAACCCTTCCGGGCCGACGGCCCGGAGGCAATCCGAGCGGCCGGGGCCGTAGGGCCCCCGCCCCCTCAAACCCCGACCCAGCACCAAAGTGCTTGATAACCCGGCGTGGAGCGGGGGGGTGGGGGGGGGCGCCCC
>JBKPIY010000099.1:0-6452 GCA_046730475.1 Actinomycetota bacterium | reverse complement strand
GCTCGCGCGCGTCCGCGAGGTCACGCGCGGCGCCGGCGCCCGATTCGACCTGCGGATCATGGCGGCGCACGGCGGCACGATCTCGATCGAGGCGAAGGAGCTCGCCCGGACGCTCGTCTCCGGACCGATCGGCGGAGTGGTCGGAGGCCAGGCGCTTGCCGACTACCTCGACCTCAGCAAAATCCTGTGCACGGACATCGGCGGCACCTCCTTCGACATCGCGATGATCACCGACGGGCGCTTCGAGATCACCCAGACGCCCGACATCGCCCGCTTCGTGTTGGCGATGCCGCTGGTCCGGATCGACTCGATCGGCGCCGGAACCGGCTCCTTCGTGCGGGTCAACCCGAACTCGAATCGCCCCGAGCTGGGCCCGGACTCGGCCGGCTCGCGGATCGGCGTCTCCTGGCCCGAGGGTGGACTGGACACCGTCTCGATCACGGACCTCGATTTGGTGCTCGGCCGGATCAACCCCGACTACTTCCTCGGCGGGGACGTCAAGCTCGATCCCGGGCGGGCCCGGGCCGAGGTCACGCGCCAGGTCGCCGAGCCCCTTGGGCTGTCGCTGGAGGACGCGGCGGCCGGGGTGGTCGAGCTGTTCGAGCAGACGCTCAAGAACGAGGCGGTGGGGCGGATCCTGGGCAAGGGCTACTCGCCCGCCGACTACGCGCTTCTCTGCTACGGCGGCGGCGGGCCGCTCCACATCGCCGGCTACACCGAGGGGGTCCCCTACCGCGACGTCCTGGTGCCGGCCTGGGCGGCGGGGTTCTCGGCCTACGGCTGCGCCTGCGCGCCCTACGAGTACCGGTACGACCAGACGATCGACATGCCGATCGGCGCCGGCGGTGCCGAGGTCGACGAGATGGAGAAGGCCGGGATCGGGATGATCGTCACCGGCGGTTGGCTGGGCCTGGAGGAGAAGGTCGCCGAGGAGTTTGCCAAGTCGGGGATCGAGCGCGACCGGATCCGGTTCACGCACTCGGTGCGGATGCAGTACTACGGCCAGCTCAACGACATCGAGATCGTCTCGCCCCACATGGAGCTCGAGGAGGCCTCGCAGCTCGACGACCTGATCGACGTGTTCGAGCTGGCCTACGGGAAGGTGTTCGCGCGGTCGGCGCGCTCGCCGGAGCTCGGGTATCTGATCACCCACGCGATCGTCACCGGCTCGGTCCCGGTCGAGAAGCCGGTGCTGCCCGACCACGACGAGGTCTCCGGGTCGCCGCCGGAGAAGGCGAGCCGCGAGGTCCACTGGGGCGAGGGGTTCGTGCCGACCACGATCTACGAGCTCGACGAGCTCCGGCCGGGCCACCAGATCGTCGGGCCGGCGATCGTCGAGTCGGTCGCGACCACCCTGGCCCTGGCGCCGGGGCGCACCGCGCGGCTCGACCGCCACCAGATCTTCCATGTCACATCCGACGCCGGCTCCTCGGCGGACGCGTCCGAGGCTGACTTGGGGGAAGAAAGGGGACGGTAGCGATGACGATAGTCGAGGCGACCCGAGAGCTCGAGCCCGAGGCGAGGCCGATCGGCTGGGATGGCCGGCGCGTCGACGAGATGCTGGCCGACTCCGAGCGGCTGTTCGCGGAGACTGGCACCTACGCGGGGCTGACCGGCGATCTCGAGCTAAAGGACTCGGACCCGATCGGCTACGAGAAGCTGTTCGCCAGGTTGAGGGGCGGCCTGGTGTCGGCGCGGGAGACCGCGCTCAACATCTCCGCCTCGCCGATCGTCCGCGAGCTCGGCGAGCTCTGCTTCGCCCTTTACACACCGGAGGGCGACTCGATCGCCCTCTCGACCGGGATCATCGTCCACGTCCACACGATGTCGGACGCGATCAAGTGGATGGTCCGGCACCACTACGAGGACAACCCCGGGATCCGCCCCGGCGACATCTTCGCCAACAACGACCCGACGATCGGCGACGTCCACAACGCCGACGTGCAGACGTTCGTGCCGATCTTCTGGGAGGGCGAGCTGATCGCGTGGGCGGGAGGGGTCACTCACGTCCTCGACATCGGCGCCTCCACGCCGGGCGGCGTCCCGGTGGGGCCGACCAACCGCCTCGACGACGGTATCGACCTGCCCTGCATGAAGATCGGCGAGGGTGACGAGCTTGCGCAGTGGCACCTGACCCGGTGCCTGAAGCAGACCCGGGCGCCGATGTACTACCTGCTCGACGAGCGCACCCGGCTTGCCGGCTGCCACATGATCCGCGAGGCGGTCGAGCGGGTTGTCCTCGAGGAGGGGGCCGACCGGTTCAAGCAGTTCAGTCGCGAGGTGATCGAGGAGGGGCGCCGCTCCTTCAAGTCGCGGATCTCGGAGATGACGGTCCCGGGGCGGTACCGGTCGGCGGCAACCTTCGACATCACCTTCGCCGACAAGGAGCAACTGCCGGCGCGGGCGCGGCGGGACTTCGTCATGCACGCGCCCTTCGAGGTCCGGATCGGCGGGGACGGCGACTACGCTCTCGACCTCGAGGGCTCGTCGGCCTGGGGCTGGCACTCGATGAACTGCACCCCGTCAGGGATGCAGGGTGCGATCTGGGTGCAGTTCACCCAGACCCTGATCTGCAACGACAAGGTCAACGACGGCGCCTATCTGGCGATCGAGACGAACTTCCCAGAGGGGACGATCGCCAACCTCGGCGACGCCGAGGGCTCGACCGGGATCGCCTGGGCCTTCCTTCAGCCGGCGTTCCTCGGCTTCGCCCGCACCCTCGCCCGAGGACTCCAGGCGCGCGGCTTCATCGAGGAGGTGATGGCCCCGTACTCGGTCTCGGGCAACGTGATCCAGGGCGGCGGGATCGACCAGTACGGCAACTCGTCGGCGATCATGAACTTCGAGATCGCAGCGCAGGGGATGGGGGCGAAGTACGTCCTCGACGGTACCGACACCTGCGCGGCGATGTTCAACCCCGAGGGCGACGCCGGCGACGTCGAGATGTGGGAGCTGATCTGTCCGATGATCTACCTCTCGCGGCGGATCAAGGCGAATACCGGCGGGGCGGGGCGCCACCGCGGAGGCTCAAGCTTCGAGTCCCTGCTGATGGTCTGGAAGACGCCCTTCTGGGAGCTCCAGAACCTCGGCGCCACCCGGATGGTCACCGCGGGGATCTTCGGGGGCTATCCGGGGTCGGCCGCGTACATCCACAACATCAAGCGGGACAACCTGAGGGAGCTGGCCGAGGCGGGTGACGCGTATCCCCTCGCCGACGGCAGCTTCGACGAGCCGGCGCTGATGGCGATCGAGGGCGAGCGCACCTACAAGCAGGACAACATGACCACGCTCCAGCCCTTCGAGGAGGGCGACCTCTACCTGTCGGTGATGAAGGGGGCGCCCGGGCTCGGCGACCCGCTCCTGCGCCCGCCGGCGGCGGTCGCGCGGGACGTCGCCGAGGGCCACCTGCTGCCGCGGTTCGCCGACTCGATCTACGGCGTGGCCCTGCGCGAGGACGGCTCAGCCGATCAGGCCGCGACGGAGAAGCGACGTCAGCGTTTCCGGGCGGAGCGGCTCGAGCGGGCGCGGCCGGTGCGCGAGTGGTGGGCCGAGCAGCGCCATCGGGTGATCGCCGAGGACATGATCGAGCCGGTCCGGACCGGGATCGCGGAGTCGATGAAGCTGTCGGAGCGGTGGGCGGCCGAGTACCGGGGCTTCTGGGACCTCGACCCCGACTTCCAGATGGAGGCGCCGACGCCGACGGTGGCGGTGGAGCGGGCGCCCGCGGGGAAGGTGACGCCGGAGGAGTCCGCCGACGCCTATCTGGGCTCCTCGCACGTGGACGAGGTGGAGCCGCCGCGCGTCGCCGGGAAGGCGCTCGAGCGCAAGACCCTGGCGGCGATGCTCGACGAGAAGCTCTCGCGCCGGGAGATCAAGCAGATCCAGTCCGGCTACAAGGACCCGGATCGGTTCGACAAGTGGATCCCGACTCTCCAGGAGCGGGTGCCCTACGAGGATCCGATCGTGCTTCCGATGGGCGAGGGCTTGAACGCGGTGCGCCGGGCGGCAGACGGCGACCTGCTGATCCGCTGCGACTGCGGCCATGATTTCTGCCCCCCCAACCGCAACTGGAAGATGGAGGCGGCGATCTTCGTCCGCGACGACGAGCGGAAGATGGCCGAGATCTTCCCCAAGTTCGCCGGCGGCGACACCGATTGGGTCGAGCTGCGCGAGTTCTACTGCCCCTCGTGCGCACGCCTGCTGGAGATCGACGCGACCGTCCCCGGCTACCCGGTCCTACACGATTTCGTGCCCGACATCGAGGGCTTCTACCGCGGCTGGCTCGGCCGCGAGGTCCCGTAACGCCGCACTCCACCGCTGAGACTGCTGGATCGTGACCCGCAGGCTGAGACGGCTGCTGGGCGCGAGCCCCGGACTGGACAGGCGCGACACCGTGGCGCTGGTTGGGCGGATCGCCGCCGGGGTGGTCTTCCTCGGTTTCGGGGCCGCGAAGTTCGTCAACCACGGGACCGAGGCGGACTCGTTCGAGGCCTACGGCCTGCCGGCTCCCGACGCCCTTGTCTACGTGATCGGGGCAGTCGAGGTCCTGGGCGGGCTGCTGCTGTTGGCGGGGCTGGGCACGCGGGCCGCGGCGCTGGTGCTCGCCGGCGACATGGTCGCGGCGATCATCGTCTCCGGCGTCGCCCGCGGGGAAGTGATCAGCCTTACGCTGGCGCCCGTCCTCCTCGCGATCATGCTGTACCTGCTGTCGGCTAAGGCCGCTCGACCCGCTCGATCTCCCGGCTGATTTTCGCGCTCAGCACGAGCGAGGCGAGGTCCACATCACCCGGTGCCGCGTAGCCTCAGCGACCGTCGCCCAAACGCTGAGGCTTCGAGGTGACTGTGCATCACGGCGCCGGAGAGGTGCGGCTAGAGGGATTCGAACCCCCACGCTCTTTCGAGCAATACGCCCTGAACGTATCGCGTCTGCCAGTTCCGCCATAGCCGCACGGGCAGCCCAAATGTACCGCGTCGCAATCATCGAGCTCCCCTTTGCTGGGGTGTCAATCTGTCGAACGTACGTTCGCAGGACGGCTGTCTCCGCGGACGGACCTGCGGGACCAACGGCGCGTTCGTTGAAGGCGACCCAGCCGCCAGGAGCCAGACGGCCGTTGGCTACACTTGCCGACCGCGACAGACACGCCGCTATCGTCTAGGGGACTAGGACGCCGGATTCTCAGTCCGGAAACCCGGGTTCGAATCCCGGTAGCGGTGCCTCAGGATTTGCAGGGATTCTGTAGCGTTGTTCTAGGTGTAGTTCCTAACCACGTTGTTCATCCGGGCCTCCTTGGAGGCTGGGGGTGCCAAGCCACCCAGCACCAAGGAGGAGCACTGGATGAAGATCCACGCTAACGCCAAGCTCGGCCCGAAGGGGCGCCTGATCATGGTCAAGCGGGTCGTCGATGAAGGCTGGTCGACCGGCGCCCAGGATGGCCGCTCGACCAAAAGGAGATCGAGTGGCAGAGCAACGCACCTATCGCAAGTTCAGCGCCAAGCAGAAGGCCGAGATCGTGCTGGCCGGCCTGCGCGGGGAAAAGTCGGTGCGCGACGTCTGCGAGAGCACGGGATCGCCGAGACCCTCTACTACGGCTGGCGAGGCACGCTGCTGGAGGGCGGCCGCCAGGCCTCTCGGGCAAGGACGAGCGCTACGCCGAGCGCGAGCTCCAGAAGCGGATCCGCGAGCTCGAGCGGGCCCTGGGCCGAAAGACCTACGAGCTCGAGCTCGCGGGGGAAGCATTGCGGGCGTGGGAGTGAGCGAGCGCGTCGCCTTCGCCCGCCGGCTGGTCGCTCGCGGCCGCAGGGTAGCGGCGGTGGCGCGCGTGCTTTGAATCACCCGCCAGGCGATCTACCGAACGCCGAGTCCGAGGCGGGCGCCCCAGCGGCGCCCGCCCCAGGGCCCGGGCGAGGAGGCGATCGTCGAGACGGCGAAGGAGAACCCGACCGACGGCTACCGGATGGTCTGGGCGCTCACCCGCCGGAAGCTGGGGATCCGGGTCAACCGCAAGCGGGTCCCCGGGGTGATGCGCGAGCAGCGCGTGATCCAGCGCCGCCGCCGGGAGCCGCGCCGCCGCCGGCCCGGCTTCTTCCGGGTGGAGCGCCCCGACCAGCTCTGGCACCTGGATATGAGCGCGGTCTGGGTCGCCGAGCACGGCTGGTGCTACCTGATGGCGGCGATCGACTGCTGCACCCGGGAGATCACCGCCTGGTCCTTGGAGGTGCGCCGCCAGGCCGCCGAGTCGATCGCCCTCGTCGAGCGGGGCGCCTTCGCCCACGGGATCGCGCCCGGGCAGCTCACCCTGGGGACTGACAATGGCTCGGCGTTCACCGCGCGGCGCTTCAAGGCGGTCCTCTCGGGGCTCGGGATCGCCCACCGCCGCGGCGGCTACCGCGACCCCGAGTCCCAGGCGTTCATCGAGTCATGGTTCGGGAAGCTCAAGGAGCGCGAGGTCTGG
>JBKPIY010000098.1:0-28145 GCA_046730475.1 Actinomycetota bacterium | reverse complement strand
AGCCAGTCGGGGTGCAGGTTGAGCTCTCGCACAAGGGCGTCGAGCTTGTGCTCGGCGCGGGCCCTCTCGGCCGGGGTCCACGCGTGCGGATGGAAGAGCCCGCTGAGATCCGTGCCGCCGTGCGGTAGCTGCTTCTGGACGGCCTGCGGCTCATGTGCGCGCGGGTTAGACCGTCGGTGCGTCAGGCTGCGCGAGCGGATCGAGCGGGCGCTTGGTTAGGGCCCCCTCGTCGCCGGCTGATCAACGCATACCACGGAGCGGCCTTAAACCAGCAGCACCACACTCCTCGCGCGCGAAGCAGAAGGAAGCGCTCAGCGGTACCACTGGAGTGCGCGAACAATCTCCAACAAGACATCGACTGGCAGGTGTTGCTAGCCGCCGACGGGTGGCGCGCCGCCCATCGTGCCAGCGCGTGTCTTAGCCGGGCAGATTCTCGGGACAGATCCGGACCGCGCCTGTGGGCGGTTCGTGCTTACAGGGTTCCGGCGAGGATCTGCCTCGAGGGATAGTGCGTCACTGCTCGTAGCCCTCGACCACGTTGGCGTCGCGCGCCTCGGCCCCCGCGGGGTCGAGGTCAAACTCTCTCAGAGCCCGGCGCCGGCGCAGCAGATCCCAGCATCGGTCGAGCTCGACCTCCACGGCGCGCAACCTCTCCCTGTCTTCCTTGAGGGCATCGTCATCGGGGGCGTCCTGCTGCTCGCGCTGGCGCAGATCCTTCTCCTCCGTGACGAGACGCTCTATTCGGGCGGTGATGCTCTCGTCGCTCATGCGCAGGATCCTACGCCGTGCCGCATCCCGGGCCGCTCAGCCGATCGCGCGTAGGCTGAGCCGGACGATGAGCGCCCAAGCGGGAGCTGACTCGCCGGACAGCGGATCGGACCGATCCACCTCGGCGCGGGCTGCGACGTATACGGGCCGGACCGCCTGGGCGCGGAACCTCGCGGCACCGGTTCGGGACTTCCTCAGCGCCGAGACCGGCGGCGCCGTCGTGCTAGTGGGGGCGGCGGTCGCGGCTCTTCTGTGGGCGAACTCGCCGTGGTCGGATTCATACGAGTCGTTCTGGACGACGAAGCTCTCGGTCAGTCTCGGAACCGAGGGCATCTCCCTGGACCTGCGGCACTGGGTGAACGAGGGACTGATGACCTTCTTCTTCTTGGTGGTCGGGCTCGAGGCCAAGCGCGAGCTCGACACGGGAGAGCTACGCGAGCGGCGGCGCCTGGCGATCCCGGTGGTCGCGGCCCTCGGTGGGATGGCGGTGCCGGTCGTGATCTTCCTGGCTTTCAACGCGAGGGGCGCCGGGGCGCAAGGGTGGGGGGCCGCGATGTCCACGGACACCGCCCTGGCGCTCGGCGTGCTGGCGCTCGTGGCTCCGCGCGCTACGCGCCTGCGCCTTCGCCTGCTGACGTTGGCGGTGGTCGACGACCTCGTGGCCCTGGTGGTGATCGCCACCGTGTACACGGAGAGCGTCTCGTGGCTCCCGCTCAGCCTCGCTGCCGCGTTCTTCCTGATCTTGTTGGCGCTCCGGTACGCGCCGGCCGCCTGGCGCAGGCAGGTCGCGGTGCTACTCGGCGTTGCTCTCTGGGTCGCCCTGTTCGAGTCCGGAGTCGACCCGGTTGTCGCCGGGCTCGCGGTTGGGCTCGCGACGAGCGCGTATCCGCCGGCACGGGGCGACCTCGAGCGGGTGACGGAGCTGACGCGGTCCTTCCGCGAGCAACCCACGCCCCAGCTCGCCCGCTCGGCCCAGCGGAGCGTGGCCTCCGCGATCTCCGCGAACGAGCGGCTTCAGTACGGGCTTCACCCCTGGACGAGCTACGTGATCGTGCCGATGTTCGCGCTCGCAAACGCCGGCATCCACGTCGACGGGCAGCTGCTCGGCGACGCCGTTAGCTCGCCGGTCACGCTCGGAATCATGTTCGGCTACGTCGTGGGCAAGCCGCTCGGCATCCTTGGCGCATCGTGGCTCGCGTCGCGGCCCTGGCTCGCCGGCCTGCGGCGGGGACTGAGCTGGCCGGTGATCGCCGGGGGTGGGGCCGTCGCCGGGGTCGGGTTCACCGTCTCGGTGCTGATCTCGAGCCTCGCCTTCGAGGGCCGGGAGCTCGAGGAAGCGAAGCTCGGCGTGCTCGCGGCGGCGGTGCTCTCGTCTCTGGTCGCCTGGGTCGTCTTCCAGGTGATCAGACGGATGCCCGCCGAGGTCAGGGCTCGCCAGATCGCCGGTACCTACGAGGATCTGCTCGATCTCTCGGAGGATGTCGATCCGCACCGTGACCACATCCGCGGCTCCGAGGATGCGCCCGTGACGCTGGTCGAGTACGGCGACTACGAATGCCCCTACTGCGGACAGGCGGAGGTCGTTGTCAGAGAGCTGCTCGACTCGTTCGGCGACGACCTCCGCTACGTCTGGCGCCACCTTCCCCTCAACGACGTCCACCCCAACGCGCAGATGGCGGCGGAGGCGACGGAGGCTGCGGCCGCCCAGGGCACCTTCTGGGAGATGAACGACAAGCTCCTCCAGGATCAAGACGAATTGACGCCCCCCGACCTCAGGCGCCATGCGGCGGAGCTGGGCCTCGATGTCGAGCGCTTCTGGGACGAACTCCGCCGTCGCGAGTACGCGGGTCGGGTAGCAGAGGACGTCGCGACTGCCGACGCCAGCGGGGTGGCCGGCACGCCGAGTTTCTTCATCAATGGGAGACGCCACCAAGGCGCTTACGACATCGGGACCCTCACTGCCGCCGTGAGGGCAGCGAGGAGCCGCGCACTCCTCAGGAAGGCGGACCGTCCGCCGGAGCCGCGGCGCGTGGGCTGAGCGAAGAGAGCGGCTGGATTCAAGCTAACTGCAATGTGCCCCGGAGTCGTACCCGCGACGCTGGGTGTACGGCAAAGAGTCGATGGCGGTGCGACTATCCACGTGCGGCTGGCGGACCTCTAGGCTGGGCCAAGAAGCCGAACCAATGGCCTCCTGCACCCATCTCGATGATGTTCAGATCACCGAGCTCCCCGAGTCCGTCGAGGGCTGCGAGGAGTGCTTGGCCACCGGAGACCCATGGCTACATCTGCGGATCTGCCTGGAGTGCGGAAAGGTGGGGTGTTGTGACGACTCGCCCAACCGCCACGCCAGCGCTCATGCCCGAAGCAGCGGCCACCCGCTGATTCGCTCGCTGGAACCGGGGGAGGAGTGGTCCTGGTGCTTCGTGGATGACATCGCGCTGCTGATCCCGGCGGTGCACGGCGAGACGCGCATCCCGCCATCACCACTGGGCGGCTAGTTCGCCCGGCGAGCGTGTCCTCGCGACGAGCGGTCAGCTCGGTGCGAGGCTGTCGCGGATCGCGGCGGCGAGCTCCCGCGCCAGTAGCTTTGCACCCGCCGCGGGCGGATCAGGCGAGGAGGGGTGGAGGTCTGGCGGCCGGAGACTCAATGTTCCGCTGGCCGTTGGACGGCGATCAAGCCAGATCGTGCCCCTCGACAGGTCGCGGGTGAGGGGCTCGGCGCCGGGTGGTAACGGGGGCTCAGGCCGGAAGCGCGACGGCCGCCTCGGGCGTCGCCACCCGGAAGCTGAAGCTTTCCTCGAGATAGAGGTGAACCGCGTCCGCGTCGTGGCTTTCCCATCCGATCGAGAGGTCCTCACCGCTCTCGAACAGGAAGTCGCCCCCCCGCATGCTGAGCACCGCGCCACCCTCTACGGCTGGGGCCCAGACGATCGGCCCTCCGAGGATCTCGCGGAGATGCTCGAGCAGGGGATAGCCCCCGTGCTCGCTGGTCTCGAGCGCCCGGGTGTGCGCCTCCGGGCCGAGCGCCAGCCCGTAGGGCCCTTCGATCCCGGTTGCGCGGAGGGCATCGACCGCCTTCGCGACGTGGCGGGGGTAGCGCTCGCAGTCCTCGCCGAGGGTGATCTTCTCCTGCGTGGACGCCTCGATTACACCGGTGATTCCGGCGGCGCTCCAGCCGTTGAAGACCGCGGCGTTCTCGGCCCGTGCGATCCGTTGGGCGGCCTCATCGAGCGCCTCGAGGTCGACGTCCTCGGCTCCGCGGTCGGCGTCGTCCAGCTCCGAGCGCGCGACCGAGAACCGCGCTCGCAGCTCGACCAGGCCGAGGACGCGCCGCTGCAGCGCCGTGACGCCCTCCTCCGCCGCGTCGGCGACCGGCTGGGTGCGACCGAGGTTCGTCGCCGAATGCTCCCAGCCGTGAGGTCCGGAGAAGTCGACGAGCCTGCGCGCGGCGAGGGCAGGCTCCAGCCGCTCCCGGGCCTCCGTGTCGAGCAGATCCCATCCCGTCCCCGTCACGGGAGCGTGCTCTCGAAGCAGATGGCTCAACCACCGCTCCCGCGCAGCCCGCCGATGCCGAGCGACTCGCTGCCGGCGAGGGGCGCCCCACGAGACGCCTCCTCCTCGGTCGCCTCCTCCTCTGCCTCCTCGCCGTGCTCGACGATGTCGCCCTCCTGGAAAAGGATTCCCTCGGCGATCTCGCGCCACAGCGGCGTGCGGCGCAGCAGGAACTCGAGGGCCATGGAGAAGTGCTTGAACTCCTCGCCCTGGGCGTCGCGCATGATCGCGCGCGCCTCGCGGTCGGGCTCGACCGCCATCCGCTGCTCGTACCAGCCGATCGCCTCGGCCTCCTCGGTCAACGAGGCGCAGAGCCGGGCGAAGGTCCGGGTCTCGGGGGGAAGCTCCGAGGCGGGCTCGTGGTACTGGTCGAATCCCACGGCGACATCCTTTCAGGCTTGGCGATCAAGGTACGAGCGTGGGTGAAGCAAGGCAGGGATCGCCTCGCGGTGACCGACGGGTGTCGCTCCGAGAGGGTCTACTCCTACGGCGGCTACACCACCGACCTCGCGATCGAGGACCTCACCGACGGAAGGGGGTGTCGTCTCTCGTCACCGATCGCTGCAACTTTCGGTGCCAGCACTCCATGCCCATGGGGCAGGGCGCTGAGCGCCCGCCGCCGCCCGCTATTCGACCCGATCCGTAGCCGGGTCTGGGCGCTCGCCCAGGTATTCGACCCAGCGCGTCCTGACGCACGGGTAGTGCTTGGTGGCCTCGACGAGATCCATGAAGCCGACGATGTTGTGCTCGAAGCGCTCCCGCAGCAGTTGGTCAGCGATGTGGTCGTCTCCGTCGAAGGCCTGGTGCGCCTGAGCCAGGGAGAACATGTCCGGATAAATCCGGGCGCCCAGGTGCTCGAAGGGGACACGAAGCGCCCACAGCCCCCGGTTGCCGCCGATCATCGACGGCGACGCCGACAGCAGCAGTCCGTGCTTCTCGTTGAAGGGCTGCGGGCTGAAGCGAGAGACCCAGTCGATCGTGTTCTTCAGTAGTCCCGGCATCGAGGCGTTGTACTCGGGTGAGCTGATCACGAACGCGTCATTGGAGACGATGCATTCGCGTAGCCGATCCGCGCCGGCCGGAAAGCCCTCGTCGGCCTGGACGTCGGCGTTGTATGACGGGGTTTCGAAGTCGGGCATCGAGGTCGAATCGATGATCCCGCCGTTGGCCTCGATCGTGGCCGCCGCCAGCCGGGCCAGCCGGCTGTTGAGCGAGCCGGCCCTCAGTGAAGCCGAGAAGACCAGGAAGCGAACCGGCTCGCGGTCGTTGGGAGACGCCTGACCCTCCATCCAGGGAAGCCTACGCAGAGGCGCCGCGGCTCGCTTCAGCAAGATGACTGCCGGGGGGCTTCGATCGAGTCTCGGAGGAAGGGAGCGCTCATGCCGGGCGCAGAGCGGCGAATGACTCCCGACCCGGAGGGAATCCGAACCGATCGCGAATGCAGTCATGTGACTCAAGCGATTCGGGCCTGCCCGCGCGTAACTTCGAAAGCCGGGCGCAGCCGACGATTTTCTCCACTCACCGATTGGAGAAGCCATGCGCGAGCCCATCACACCCGAAGCAAGGACGCCGGCGGCAAGCCGCTGACGACGAAGTACTGGTTCCCCGACCAGGCGTTCGGCGGCGGGCGCGACGAGAACCGCGCCCACAATCTCAGCGCCGGCCGCATGGGCCGTTCACCGACCTGTAACCTGCGGCTTGCCCGGACAGGCGTGCGGTCGCTGCTATAAGGCGCACTGGTCCGGGGTATCTCGGACGGTGGGTTACACGCCCGGCGTCTGAGCGGAGAGGAGGAGCGCGAACGGAGGTTGTGTTCAGAAGCTGACTTCGTGGGGCGCAGCGGACCCGCAGCTGCCGCTGTGTGAGCCACCGATTCCCTCGTGACGGGCAAGGAGGCGTGAAAGATGAGGAAGACGAAGATCATTGTGCTTGTCCCGGCGGCGCTGGCAGCGGCGGTTCTCCTGATTGCGCCGACCGCGTCGGGGGCGAGCGGCAACATCGGCTTCGGCTTCAACGCGACCGATATCAGCGGCTTCCCAACCGGTGCCGCCTCGCTCACCGGCGGCGGCGCGTACAACCCCGAGACCGGCTTCGTCAAGTCCGCTGGCGGTTTTCGATGCACCAGCGACGTCGGCCAGGGCCCGCTGGCCGGGTGTCTCGCCGGCGAAGGCGTTCGCTGGGACACGGCCGAGCTCCTGGCGAGCACCAACTTCAAGTGCACCGGGTCGATGGCGGAGCCCCTGAAGCCCGCGGTCACCGATGAGAACACGGTGGTGCTCCTCGCCGACTTCTACCGCGCCGGTGACGGTATCGACGAGTCGTTCAGCGCGCAGATGATCGTCTCCGCCGACGACATCGCACCGGACGTGACCGGGATCCAGAACGTCTGGATTCAGGGCGTCGGCTGTGCCTCGGCGATCGCGAACTTCAGCTCCTGAAGGGCGAGCCGACCTCTGAGCATGGTCGGGAGCGCCGGCGGTGGCTTCCCTAAAGAGCCAACCGGCGCGATCGTCACCTCAACGGAAGCTGGCCGGCGGGCCGGTCGGGTTGCCGCCTGATCTCGGGTGGCAACCTCGATCGGCGACCTCGGCGCTCAGAGTGCAATCGGGTCGCCGCCGCTCCGGCGAGAACGCTCGGCCATCGGCGCTGGCCGCTTCTCGCACGGAAACCGGGAGCGTGGCTTCTCGCCTATTCGCTTGAGCTACGCCGCCCGAGGCTCCATCCCGTTGGCCAAAGCCCGCGCGTTTCGGGCCAGAGCGATCAGGGGTGGATCTCTTTGAGGGCTCATCGCGTTCCGATCACGTCGAGCGCAAACGAGTCGATCCGCGAGGACGGGGAGCAGGCATCGGTGAAGCCCCCACCGGAATGATCGACGAGGCGCGCGGTCGCGGTGGCGGTGTGCTGGGTGGGGCCGGGTACCGTCGGGAGCACCGCGTCCTGGCGGGATGCGACGGTCACGGTCGCCAGCTGGTCGCTGTTGGTGCTGGCACTGGCGGCGGTGGCGAGCCTGTTGCCGTCGAGCTCCAGATCGATTTCGACCTGGCAAAGGTTGTTGGTGGGTGAACCAAAAGTGTGCGCCAGCGTGGTTTTGAGCTCGGTGACGAACTCGACGATCTCGCCTTAGCGCTGGGTGAAGGTCGCATTGGCGAGGGGGTAGGGCGTCGAGCTGCCGGTGGTTAGCCCGCCGGCTGCAAGCACTCCCCCGGTCGGACGCGCGATCACGTTCGAGAGCCGCAGGCTCGATTCGTTGACGTCAGCACCGGTGAGCGAATCGGCGGCGACCTTGGCGCCGTTCACCGAGTTGGCGGCCAGATCGCGCGTCTTCACCTGCCCGTTCTTGATGGACTTCGAAACGACCGAGTTCTTCGGAGCGATGACGACCGCATAGGCGCCGCCGCCCAGGACAAGGAACAGGGCGAGGGTCGCGACGACGTTCGCGTAGGTCACACGAGCACGGAGCTTGCTGAGCATCGGCCAGCCTCCTTCGTGGCGGGGTACCTCTCGCCGAGCCTACGCCCGGGTGCCCCGGTTGGCAAGCGGGCGCTGGGGATGACCTGAGGTCCGCTCGCCGCCAGGCGGATCAGCGGGCGGGCAATCCTCGGGCTGGGTGGAGCTGCGCGAGGGGGCTGTGAATCAGCACGAAGGCTGGGACGCGCTCTCGTGGCGCCACCGGCGGAGTATGTCGGGCCAGGAGCGGATCCACCGCAGATCGTGGGAAGCCGTTGCCCTCCGGCGAGGACCGGGGTCGAGATCGCACCTGTGCGCCCCGCGTACGAGGGAGTGGCGTCGGGCCTCGACGTGCTCGCTCCCCCAATGCGCGAAGAGCAAATGCAAGGGGGCTTGGTAGCGGCACCGGCATCGGCGGCCCGGCGCCGGCTTCAACGACGAGATCGGTGAACTGATCGTCGGGCTCGCCTAACGGTGAGATCGTGCGGCGCTTCGGACCGCCCGCGGTTCGCCTCACGCCGCCGCCGACGCTTGGGAGCCGTGGCACGAGAGGGTTGCGTTAGCACGGTCATGCCCCCGGGGATGCGCGCTCGGCGATGCCCGATCGAAGATCTCCAATTGCGGTGCGCCTCCGCCGGTTACCGCCCACTGCCGGAGGGCGAGCCCCAACCGCAACTTCCGTTGGCCTTGATAGTTTCCCGCGCGTAGAACAGACCTAGCTGAACCGCCGGCTCCCCAGACGGGCCGGCGGCCGGGGGACCCAGTCCCAGGGGCGAATCGCCGGTTTCCGGCGTAACGCGACTCTCTTCCGCGTGAGCCCGACAGCTAACCCCGGAAGCGCGAAACGAGGGAGAGGTTGCGAATGACAGGCGAGGAAGGGGCTCGGCGCGCGGGCGTCCTGGCCCCGAGCTGATCGCGGTGGGCTCCAAACGGAACCTGGTGCGAGCGACGGCGCTGGCGGCCGCGCTGCTCGCGGTCGCGTTGGTGGCCCCCGGCGGCGCGCTCGCCGGTGCCAGCTTCGGGTCAAGGGCGCTGAAGATGGGGATGCGCGGTCACGATGTCTCAGTCCTGCAGAAGTTCCTCACCAAGCTCGAGCTCCCCACCGCGCGCGATGGCGCCTTCGGCAAGGGCACCCGGCACAACGTGAAGCGGCTTGAGCAGCGCCAGGCCTGGAAGCGCGACGGCGTCGTCTCGCGCAAGGACGCGAAGAAGATCAAGAGGCTGGTCGCGAAGGAGCCTCGGGCCTCCACTCCACCGAGCTCTTGCTCTCCGACCGGCGGCGGCGTGTCGCCCGACGGCGGCGACAGCGGATGCACCGGCAATCCGTACGTCAACCCGATCAAGGGCCAGGCGTGGCTCGCCGGCCGCACCGACATGGGCGTCGACTACACCCTCACCGAGAAGAAGGCCGTGCGCGCGATCGGTGACGCCAAGATCCTCGGGGCCGACTACCACAGCGGCTGGCCCGGGGGTCACTTCCTCTGGTACAAGATCCGCGACGGCGACCACCAGGGGACGATCATCTACGTCGCCGAGACCCTCGGCAAGATGGCCGCCCCGGGCACGATCGTCGCCGCCGGCGCCTGGATCGCCTGGGCCAAGCCGGGCGGGACCGGCACCGAGTGGGGCTTTGCGACGAAGGGCGGTCAACCCCGAGCGGCACCGTGTTACAAGGAGGGCATGAAGACCAACTCCGGCAAGGAGATGGCCCGGTTCCTGAAGTCGCTCGGCGCCCCGGTCCTCGACGATCCCGGCCCGGGACCCGACTACCCGAGCGGCAACCTCTGCTGAGCGCGCCGGCGCGCGATCCGCACCCTGCTGGGCGGCTGGGCCTACGGGGCGATCTATCGCAACTCCGCCGAGCGCGCCGCGGGACTCTCGGCGGGCTCGAGTTCTAGATCTAGAGCTGGCGCAGACCACTTGGCTCGCTCGGCAAGAGGCCGCCCGGTGCTCGCCTGGCCGAGCTGAGCAACTTGGTTGGTTCTTACGGCTGGGCCGTCGGAAGCGGTCCTCCAAGCTCCGTCCAGGCGGGCGGGGCGTAGGCTTCGCCGGGCCGGCCGCCGACCGCGACCATGCGAAAGCCGTCGGTGCCGGGAACGATGCGTCGCTTCTGTCCGGGGCCGACTCGCGCAAACACCCCCGGCTCCAGACGATGCTCCTCGCCGTCGACGAGCAGGGTGGCCGAGCCGCCGAGCGCGATGTAGATCTCCTCCTGGCGTAGATCGTTCTCGTCCGCGGAGTCGTTGATGTGATCGTGGTTCGGGTAGCCGTCCCAGCCGGGCGGAAAATTCATCACCTGCATTCCCAGCGAGCTCGCCCCCAGCGACGCGCGCGCCCGGTGGACGATCCCCTCGAAGATCGCCTCCATCTCGTCCGTGCGCTTGATCGTGAAGTCACCCATCTCGTCTCCTCGGGTCGGTTGTCGGATGATCGGATGCAGCGACCGCGAGAAATTCATCGAAAACCGGTGAATTTCGCACGCGATCTGCATCTGAATAGCCGTGAGACCGGGGTTCGGTTCCTTTGAGACGATCCGTCCGTGAGCGCGCGAGCCGGCAAGGCGGAGGAGCTCTCGATCGCACGGACGGGGGACGAGGCCGCGTTCGAGCGGCTGGTGGAGCCCTACCGCCGCGAGCTCCAGGTCCACTGCTACCGGCTGCTCGGATCGGTCCAGGACGCAGAGGACATGTTGCAGGAGACCCTGGTGTCGGCCTGGCGCGGGCTTGAGCGCTTCGAAGGCCGTTCGAGCATTCGGACCTGGCTTTATCGCATCGCCACCAACGCTTGCCTGATGTTCCTGCGCGCACCGCGGCCGTCGCGTGAGATTCCTCCCCCGCCAGAGCCCCCGGGCGAGTACCCGGCGACGACCGGGAGCGCGATCGAGCCGGCCTGGCTCGAGCCCTACCCGGACGCGTGGTTGGCAGATCTGCCGGACTCGGCCCCGGGCCCCGAGGCTCGCTATGACAGCCGCGAGGCGATCGAGATCGCCTTCGTGATCGCGCTCCAGCAGCTAAGCGCCCGCGAACGGGCCGCCGTGGTTCTCAAGGACGTGCTCGGGTTCCGCTCAGCCGAGACCGCCCAGCTTCTCGACGCGAGCGAGGCCGCGGTGAACAGCGCCCCGCAGCGAGCCCGCCTCAAGCTCGAACGATTCACGGTAACCACCGGGCGCACGGAGGCTCCGCTGCCGGACTCAGGGGCCGAGCGCGAGATCGTCGGGCGCTTCGCAAGGGCATTCGAGAGCGGCGACGTCGACGGCGTGGTAGCGATGCTCACCGATGACGCGCGACTGACGATGCCGCCGGAGCCGGTGGAATACCGGGGGAGGCGAGCGATCCACGGGTTCCTGTCGACCGTGCCGGCCGGCGGCGCGCTGCAGCGGTTCAGGCTTGTCGCCACCCGGGCGAACGGCCAGCCGGCATTCGGGTGCTATCTGCGAATGCCCTCGGGACCCGCCCGCGCCTACGGCCTGATGGTTCTCACCCTGGGCGCCGACCGCATCACCGCGATCACCGGGTTCCCCGACACGAGCGTGTTTGCCAGCTTCTGCTTGCCGCGGACCCTGCGCGCTAACTGACCGACTCTAAGATCGCGCCACGGCCATCGATCCGCCAGAGGAGGTCCGCCGAGCTGTCCGGCCTCGGGCTGTGGGGTCGGGTCTTGAAATACGACATCTTGCGATACAAGACCTGACCTCTCGCGTCCAGCGCTTGCGGTGCCTCAGCTGCGCTGGGGCAGGGTTACCGAGAATCGGGAGCCGTGGGCAGGCTCGCTCTCCACGTCGATCCGGCCGCCGAGCGACTCGACTATTCGCTTCGCCAGGGCCAGACCCAAGCCCGAGCCGTCGGCCGAGCGGGCGCCGTCAGCACGCCAAAAGGGCTCGAAGACACGCGCGAGCGCCGCCGGCTCGATGCCCTCACCAGAGTCCTCGACGACCACCTCCAACCGGCTCGATCCGTTTCGGGCCTCGACTCGCACGGTTCCATCGGCGGGGGTGTGGCGAATCGCGTTCTGGAGCAGGTTCTGGACGACCCGGGTCAGGCGAGGCGAGCAGCTTGCACCCTCGGCGCCGCCGAGCCGGGTCTCGAGCTTCACGCGCTTCTCCGTCGCTTGGAGATCGCAGGCGGCGACCGCCGCTCGCACCACCTGATCGATCCTGGCGCGCTCGCACTCGGCCTCGATCGCTCCCGCGTCGAGCTGGACGAACTCGAACAGGTCGTCGACCAGCTCCACCAGCGAGTCAACCGAGCGGCGCATGTCGTTCAGATAGCGCTCCAGTGTCTCCGGGTCGCGGACGATGCCGTCGTCGATCGCTTCGGTCATCGCGCGCAAACCCGCCAGCGGGGTGCGTAGATCGTGCGAGACCGCAATCACCAGGTCTCGTCGCTGCCCCTCGGCAGCGCGCTCGCGCTCCATCGCCCTCAGCAACCGCACCGACATCGCCGCCAACCCGGCGGCGACACCGCCGAAGAGGAAGATCGCGAGGTGGCCCAGCTCCTTCGGCGGCATGCCCGAGAGCGCACCGGTCGCGACAGCGCCGGATGCCCCGAGAAGGGCAAGCCCAACCGGCGCCAGCAGGGGGCGAATCCGGCTCATGGATCGAACCTGTAGCCGACGCCCCAAACGGTGATCAGCCGGCGCGGCGCCGATGGATCGGACTCGATCTTCTCGCGCAGCCGGCGGACGTGGACGGTGACGACGGAGGGATCGCCCTCGAAGGCGACATCCCAGAGCTCGTCCAGCAGCTGCGCTCGGCTGAACACCACCCGGGGCCTCGAGGCGAGGTACAGAAGCAGCTCGAACTCCTTCGGCGTCAGCGCCATCTCCTCTCCGTCGACCCGGACCTCGCGCGGACCCGGGTCGATTTCGAGCCCCTCGAAGCGAAGCACCTGCGCCTCGGTCTCGGCTGGGCCGGGCGACCCGGCTCGCCGCAGCACCGCCTGGACCCGGGCGACCACCTCGCGGGGCGAGAAGGGCTTCGAGACGTAATCGTCGGCGCCCAGCTCGAGGCCGACCACCCGGTCGGTCTCGGCCCCGCGCGCGGTCAACATGATCACCGCCGGCTGATTGGCCGAGCCTCGGATCCGCCGGAAGACCTCGAGGCCGTTGAGACCAGGCAGCATCAGGTCGAGGATCATCAGATCGGGTTGGACCGCGCTGACCGCCTGCAGTGCGCGGTTTCCGTCGTCCGCCGTCTCGACCTCGAAGCCGGCGTGAGCGAGATAGCGAGCCAGGACCTCGCGGATGATCGGCTCATCATCGACCACGAGCACGCTCGCCGACGCCGTCACGGCTTGAATCCTGGGCTCGCGACCTTAAGAAACTCTTTCGGCCCGGCTCGCGTCGTAAGGGTCTCGTAATCCGGCGCTGACACCGTCGCCCCCCGTTACCCCGAGAAAGGAGATGTGATGCGCTTCAAGCATAAGGCGATTGTCGCCGGGGTGGTCGCGGCGGCCTTCGCGGGGCCGGGCGCAGCGGCCGCGTCGGCGGACTTCGTCTGCCCCGTCCTGGGCGCAAATGGGACCAACGGCGCCGCGGGCCTTGCCGGGGCCCAGGAGAACGGAAACCCCAAGCTGGGCACGCTCGGCGACGGGGGTTGGACCATCGGCGGGCCCGATGTGGGAAGCGGCGGCGTTCCCGACCAGGCCACCAACACGCTCCCGGATGGAACCTTCGGGAGCCCCGGCGGTGCTCACGCCAGCCCAGGCGATGTCGGCTACACCGCGATCTGGAATACCGGTTGAGGAACAACCGCCCGAGGGGCCGGGCCGCCGCGCACCTCGCGCGGCCCCCCGGCCCTCCTGTTCCAGCCAGTAGTGGCGAAGAGCACCGGCGACGTGAGCAGCGGCAGGTAGCCGATCGAGATGAACAGGACCGCGAACCCCGATGCCGCCTCGGCGATCTGGAGGACCTTGGCGAAGCCGCCCGTCGGCTGCCCCACCGTCGACGCCGTGAATACCGCGCTCCGGTCATCCTGCGCGACGTGGCCGGGGCTCTCCACCGAGGAGGCGGCCGAGGTGATGGGGCTGAGCGAGGCCGCCTTCAAGAGCAGGCTGCACCGAGCCCGGCTCGCCCTCCGCCGCGCGTTGGACGAGCACTTCCTGGAGGCCGGCGAATGATCCGGCGTCTCCTCGAGCGCCGGCGCTACATGCGCGAGCATCGCTGGACGCAAGCGCATCTGTCCGAGTACCTGGAACGGCAGCTAAGCGCCTACGAGCGCGAGCGAGTCGAGGCCCGCGTCAGGATCTGCCCTGACTGCACGAGGGTGCTGGCGACCCTCCGGCGCACGCTCGAGGGGCTGCGCATGCTGCGGGCCCAACCTCAGCCGGGCCTCGCGGACGGCGTAATCGAGCGCCTGCGGGATGAGGGGGAGCTCCGATAACCCTCACACGTCGGCGAAGAAGTTCAGCCCCGCCTGATCGAGCAGACGCTGCGCCTCGATGTTGAGCTGAAAGAGCTCGCCGGTCCAGATCAGCACTCCCATCGCGATCAGCACGGCTCCGCCGGCCGTCATCAGCGCCGCGTAGTGGCGCTTGACGAGCCCGAACGCCGTGCTCATCCGTGCGAACGCCAGGGCGCTGAAGACGAATGGGATACCGAGGCCGACGGAGTAGAAGGCGAGCAGCAGGGCGCCGTGCGGCGCCGCGTCGGCCAGGGCGGCGGCGCTCAGGATCGCTCCCAAAGTGGGGCCCACGCATGGTGTCCAGGCGATCGCGAAGGCGGCCCCTGCCACCACGGGGCCATCGCGCCCGGCCCTCTCCAGGAGGCCCTCCAGGTGCCACTCGCGGTTGAGCCCGACGATCCACCGCGAGGCGACGAAGAGCACCCCCATGCCGAGGATCAGGGCGGCCGCGATTCTGTCCAGCGTTCGCTGGTGATCGCCCAGCACCTGCCCGAGCCCGGTCGCGGTCAGTCCCAGGAGGATGAAGATGGCGGAGAAGCTCGCCACGAATGCGAGGCTCGGGCCGATCACCCGCCGGGCGGGGGCCTCCTCGAGCTCGCTGACCGAGACACCGACTACCGCCGAGATAACCCGGGACCAGCGGTAGCACACAGGGGGAGAGGAAGGAGACCAGCCCCGCGAGCACCGCCGCGGGCAGGCCGATCCCGGCCGCCGGGTCGGCGCTCACCCGCTCTCGGCGAGGGCGTAGCGCTGGATGTCCGCTCGCAGCTGCTCCACGCTGGCGTAACCGCCCGGACGCACGTGCGTGACCTCACCCCGTGGGTCGAGGTAGACGGTCGTCGGCCAGCTTTGGCCGCCCCCGATGGAGGACACCTCGCTCGCGCTCGGGTCGAAGATGCTCGGGTAGTTGACCGGGAACTGCTCGAGGAAGTCCTCCGCTGCGCCGCGGTCGTCTTGCGAGTCCAGGCCGAGGAAGGCGACCCTGGCGCGCAGCTCGCCGGAGAGCCGCTGGAAGAAGGGAAACTCCGAGCGGCAGTTCGGGCACCAGGACGCCCACTGGTTGACGACCACGGGCAGGCCGCGCAGTTGCGCGACCCTGGATTTGATCGAGGCGTCGATCAGCTGGTTTCCCTGCTTCAGGTTGGCCTGAAGGCGCTTGGGCGCCGAGGCGAGCTCCTGCGGGGTGAGCTGCCGTTGGGAGGACGAGGTTCGCTTCGTGCCGCCGAGCGCGAGGGATACGCCGATCGCCGCGGCGACCAGCAGGAGGAAGATCCCGGCGCCGCCGAGCTTCAGTCGGTGCCGGCGCGACCTTTCGCTCTCCGCCTCGGCCTGATCGGCGAGGCGCTCTTCGCGCAGGCGGCGCTTTCTCGCCTTTCGGCTTGCCATCGTCCGGTTCGACCCCGGCCCGCCGGAAAGGGTTCAGCGATGTGGGCGTCCGGGTGCCGTGACGCCGCTCAGGGCCATGACCGTAGCCGCGCGGCGATCGCTTGCTCGGCTCTCCGACCGCCCGCATCGATGGGGAAGACGTGGACCCGGGCGCCGCCGCTTGTACGAAATCCGGACTCGAGTGCCGGCTCTACCGCTCCGAAAACGTCGCCCGTTCCACCCGAGGCTACGAGCGAAAGCATGCAGGCGAGCTCGTCCACGTCGACGTCAAGAAGCTGGGGCGGATCCTGCGCCCCGGCCATCGCGTCAGGGCAACCGTCGGGATCGCTTCACCGTCCCGCGGCTACGGCATCGCCGGCTGGGAGTTCTGTCACGTCTGCGTCGACGACCCGCCTCGCCTACACCCGATTCGCCCGGCCCAGAGCAGATGAACCGACCTGATCTGCGGCCCGGGGAATCCGTTCAGCGAGAGCCTCGGGGGCCATTGACAAGCTCTGTTCGGCGCGCTATCAGAGGTGCACCAGGGACTACGTAGGAGGTGGTGTGATGAAGGACCTGACCGTCCTCCTCGAGGACCATCCGGGCAAGCTTGCTGACCTCGGCGAGGCGACCGGCAAGGCCGGCGTGAACATCGAGGGGATCTGTGGAGTTAGGACTGATGGGCGCGGAGCCATCCACATGCTCGTCACGGATGCCCAGGCCGCTCGGAACGCCCTCACAGACCGGGGGATCGAGGTGAGCGAGGAGCGAGACGTGCTCCTCATCGAGCTCGAGGATCGCCCGGGGACGCTCGGCAAGATCGCCCGGCAGCTCGCAAACGCCGACGTGAACATCGAGCTGATGTACACGACCTTCAGCGGTACGCGGCTCGTCCTCGGCGTCGACAAGATCGAGCAGGCGCGGGAGGCCGTCCAGAAGGCCGGCGCGGCCGCATAGCGCGCGGCCCGCAGCGCAAGCGCACGACGGCGGCCGCCCTCGGGCGGTCGCCGCTCGTCGACGGTTAAGCCGAAGTTCCCCCCGCTGCGCGGCCGGATTCGGCCTTCCAGAGCGGCGCGTCGGGGATCACGGCTGGATCGCTCGTGACTACCTCTCGAGCCGGTAGGTGTCGATCAGCTCGAGGGCGCGAGCCTGGGTCGGGCTCGGCTCGGTGAGTTGTTCGAAGGTGGCAGCGGTGCCGTGCAGGCGGATGGTGTTGCGGCAGCGGGTCGAAAGCTCCGAGAGCAGCGTGTCGAGCGAGTGGCAGGACTCGCCCACGGCAGTGCGCTTGGTGCGAGCCTTGCGCTCGGCTTGGGTGGAGCGGCTGGCCCTGGCGACCGGGTCGGGCTGGAGGGGCGGGTGCTCGTCCTTGAAGATCAGCTCCGCCCAGGCCTCGCGCAGGTGCCAGGTCAGGTAGTAGGCGAGCATGCAGAGGAAGACATGGGCGCGAACCCTGTCCTCCAGGCGGTGGTGGATGGGGCGCAGCTCGAGCGGGCCCTTCATCGTGCGGAAGGCGCGCTCGATCTCCTTGAGCTGCTTGTAGGAGCGCACCACCTCCGCCGCGCCGAGCTCCCCCTCCGAGACGCTCGTGCGCAGCACGTAGATGCCGTCGAGCGCCGCCTCCCGCTCGATCTGCTCGTCCCTGCGGGAAAAGCGGAGGCTCGTGTCGGTGATCTCGACCTCGAAGTGCTTGCGCACGCGCCAGCGGTTCCAGACCGCGCCGACCGCGAGCCCGATCTCGGCCCTGCCCGTGAGCGTGCCCGCCTCGACGCGCGCGGCGATCTCCCGGAGGGCGCGCTCGGTGGCCTGCAAGAGGTCCTCGCGCTTGCGGGCGCGCTCCCCGGCCACGAGCGGGTTGCGGCAGACGACAAGACGCTCGTCCGGATAGTCGTCCGAGGCGATCTCGGCCAGGCTCCGCTCATCGAACAGCGAGAGCTGGAGCGCGCCCTCCTTGACCAGCCGTTTGACCTGCGGTGCCTTGAGCGCGGTGATCCAGGCGGCGCCGTCGGTCTCGCGCAGCAGCTCGAGGTTGGCCTTCGTGACCATGCCGCGGTCGGAGACCACGACCACCGAGCGCAGCCCGAAACGCGCCCGCAGCTTCTCGATCTGCGCCGGCAGCGTCTTGTCGTCGTGCAGCGAGCCCTCGAAGACCTCGACCGCCACGGGGCGGCCCAGGCGATCGCAGAGCAGGCCATAGACGATCTGGGGCGTGCCCCGCCTGCCGTCGCGCGAGTAGCCCAGCTGGGCCAGCGAGCAGGTGCGCCCCTCGAAGTAGGAGGAGGAGACGTCGTAGAGCACGAGCGTGCCCTCCTCCAGGTGGCGGCGGGCGAGCGCCCGCTCGATCCGCTCCTGGCGCGCAAGCAGCCAGTCCAGCGCTCCGTAGAGCTCGTCCTCGTCCGCGCCCTCGACCCCG
Organism: Actinomycetota bacterium; assembly: GCA_046730475.1. Lineage (GTDB taxonomy): Bacteria > Actinomycetota > Thermoleophilia > Solirubrobacterales > 70-9 > JBKPIY01. The sequence goes on along the minus strand of JBKPIY010000098.1, from coordinate 10,203 downwards.
AGCTCCGAGGCGAGCGTCGACTGCGAGAAGGCGCGCGCCATCGCGAGCTTCGAGCCGGGGGCGATCACGCGCTGCAGGATCATCGCCAGGCAGAGCTGGCGCGCGCGGGAGGGTGAGCGCCCGAGCAAGCGGGAGAGCTCGAGCCGGCGAGCCATCGAGAGCGCCGCCTCCACGTGCCCCGCCGGCAGGGACCGCTCCACAGACAGCGCCTCGTCCGCGGCCATAAAGCGCTCGCCCCGCAGCGCCCCCCGGATCAGCTCGATCGCCTCCTCGGGCAGGTGCGAGAGGTTCGCGACCGTCTCCTTCTTGACCACACCGCCCTCTCGGTAGGAGCGGCGCAACAGGTGCGCGACGTACTCCCGGTGCTTCCCCTGCCTCCTTGTCGTAACCACGTGGAAGGGGCCGGTTGGGCGTGGCTTCCTACCCATGAGCGCATACTCGCACACCCACCGGACAGAAACTACTGCCCACACCCTCCCGGCAAACAAAGACCGCGATCCCAGCAACAGAGCGGGATCGCGGCCGATCAGTCGCGCGTTATTGCGAGGAACTTCGGGTTAGGCCGCGAGGAGGTCCCTGCCCGGCTCATGAGCCGCACCTGAGCGTGTTCAGCATTGCCGCGGTGTGAGGCGTGGTAGACCGGTGAGGCCCACGGCCGGCTGTCTCGGTCGGCCGTGCCGGGGTCATGTAGCGCTGGGAGCCGACGATCTCCCTGCGATCCGCTCCAGCTCCTCCCGATCGGGCATCCGGCCCTCACCCGAACGTTGCTAGACGGGCTGGAGCCCGGGAACCGCGTCGAGCGTGCGGAGGGTCCCGTCCGGCAGGACCTCGTAGTCGGTGGGGTCGGAGACCGCCGCCGTGTAGACGTGAATCGAGAGGCAGACGCCGTGGGTCGGGTCGTGCCGGACCCGGTGGATGTAGTCGGGGCCGAAGCTGAACGTCGACTCCGATCGCCGCGTGTGGGTGTGCCGGCCGACGACATGGCCGTCGACGGCCTTGACCGTGTCCTCGATCAGCATCCCGCTGCAGATGAAGGCCGCACCGCTCGCGCCACCGTGGTCGTGGAAGACGGTGTCCTGGCCCGCCGCCCAACCGAACAGCGCGATCTCGAGGTTGGGGGTCTTGTAAAGGACCCGGTGGCTCCTCCGCTCGAGGTCGAAGCTGACCGCGTGGCCCCAGAGCCATGGGGATTGGCCGACCTCGCGGACGATCTCCTCGAGCTCCTCAAGGCTCGCCGGCGAGGCTGAGATCAACCTCTCGTCGAGCCAGCCGGTCAGTGCGGGTGCCGCGGTGGTGGTCTCGGTTGCCATCGTCGTGTTCCTGTCCGCTGGGTTCAGTGGTTAGGACGGCGATCCGGCCCGAGATTCATCGCTTTGACGAAAGGGATCCGTAAGCCGAGGAGCCCCGACTACGACTCCCCTACGCAGCTCGCGAACGATCGCCCCTGCCGCGCGCCTGGCCTCCTTGCCCATGTAGCCGATGCCGCTGGGGCGCGGAGATAGCCGATGAAGCGCAGACCCTCGGTGGCCGGCTGCGGACCGATCACCTTCGGCATCCCGCGGTCGCCGAGCACCCCGAGATGGCCCACGAGCGGCTCGAGCGCCCGCCGGTAGCCCGTCGCGCAGATCACCGACTCGGGGCCGATTCGCGTCCCGTCGGCCAGCTCGACCCCTTCCGAGTCGAGCGACTCGACGGCGGCGACCACCTCGATCCGCGCGTCCTTGATCGCCTCGATCACCTTGGCGTCGACGATCGCGGGCACCTTGCCGCGCGTGCGCACGTTGGTGAAGACGCCCACCTCCGGCGTCGGCAGACCGTACTCGGTCATGTCGCCGACGTCCATGCGGGTGCCGAAGCGCGCGATCCGATCGCCCACCCGGGTTGGCAGGTGCCAGAGGCAAGTCGCGATCAGGTCCCCCGGCAGGGGCCCCGGACCCTGGCGCAGGAGGATGTTGGGCGGCGTACGCACCGCGAGCCACACCTTGCTGGCGCCGCCCTCGGCCAGCTCGTCGGCGATCTCCATCCCCGACGAACCGGGACCCACCACGAGCATCCGCTGACCCTTGAACGGACCGGGGTTTCTGTATTCCGACGAGTGCAGCAGCCGGCCCTCGAAGGCGTCGCGACCTGGCCAGTCGGGGCTGAACGGATTTTGTTCGTGGCCCAGGGCGACGATCACCTGGGGTGCGCGAAGCTCACCGGCACTGGAGTGAACCACCCATCCCCCGTCGCTTCGCTCGATCCGCTCAACCCGTGTGCTCAGGCGCAGCTCGATCCCCTCCTCGCCGGCGTGCCGTTCGAGATGCTGGACCAGCTGATCGCGGCTCGGAAAGGTCGGCGTGCCCTTCGGGAAGGGGCGCCCGGGTAGGTGCGAGAAGGGGCGCCAGGTGTTGAGCCGCAAACCGTCGTATCGCGAGCGCCATGACGAGGCGACACGGTCTGCCTGGTCGAGGACCAAGGGCGCCAACCCCGCGTCCTTGAGTGCAACGGCGGAGGCGATCCCCGCGGGCCCGGCCCCGACGACGACGACTCGGTGTTCCGACTTCATTCCCTCTCCTTGCTCGCGCTTGCTCGTGAACGCGATGGTGCCCGCCGCCGGCGCCTTGCGCATCGGCTGAACCGCCCAACTTCTCGGGTCACCGGGAGTGGGTGATCTCACCCACGTGCGGCTCAGATGAGCCGGTGTTCGTGCGCGTAGCTGGTGGCCGCCGCACGAGAGGAGACGCCGAGCTTGGCGTAGATGTTGCTGACGTGCCGGTCCACTGTCCTGACGCTCACGACCAGACTCGTGGCTATCTCCCTGTTCGTCTCGCCTGCGGAGAGCAGGCGAAGCACCTCGAGCTCGCGCTTGGTGAGTCCCTGCGAATCGGTGTTGCCGCCGAGGCCCCCGGGCCCGTCGACTCGGGCGAGATCGGTGGCCGCGCCCAGGCGGGCGAAGGTGTCACGGGCCGCCTCGAGCTCTAGCCTCGCGCTGTCCTCGTCCCCGAGGTTGCGGCAGGCGAGGCCGATCAGCTCTCGCGCCCGGGCGTTCTCGTACGGCGCCGCGAGCCTTCGCCAGAGCTCATCCGCACGGCGAAGCGCGGCGAGTGACGCCTGCGAGTTGCCCTGAGCGAGTTCGACCAGACCGCGCGCCTGCGCGGCGACAGCGGCGAGCACCCCGGGCTCCTCCTCGGCGGCGGCGATCGAGTCGAGCTCCGCGCAGCCCCCCTCCGCCCCCTTCAGGTCGCCGACAGCCGCCAAGATCTCGACGTACGCGGGCAGCAGACGCGCCCGCTTTCCGGGCTCCCCGGCCTCCGAGATCACTCTGCGGATTGCCGCCTCCGCGGCCTTCCCGTTCCCCTGGGCAAGCCTCAGCAGAGCAAGACCCGGCTGCGGCTCCCAGCCCTGGCGGCTTGCCTCGCGATAAGCCTCCTCGGCCGCCGGATGCTCGCCGCGGAGGCGGTGGACCTCTCCGCGCTGGTAGTGGGCCTCGCCGGCCGCGACGGGTTCTGCCCCTTCAGGCAGCGCTCGGCGGCCCGGCGAGCCTCCTCGATCGCCTCCTCCCAGGAGCCCTCCATCCGCATGATCTGCGCGCGATGGACCAGGCAGCGCCCCGTGAAGGGCGACCAGGTCGGGCTGGCCTTCGCACCAGCGGGTGAGGGCGGTCGTCCACTCCCGGGCGCGGCCAAGCTCATGCGCCTCCTCGCAGGCGAGAATGGCACCGCAGTACACGATCCCCGAGCTGACCGGAGAGACCTCACCGGCGATCACCGCGACCATCGCCATGTCGAGGAGCGCCAGGCCCTCTCGCAGCCTTCCGAGGCTGATCAGGGCGCTGCCCTGCGCGTGGGTGGCGATCGAGAAGAGGTCGGGATCGTCAAAGCGCTCGCCGATAGCGGCAGCCTCGGCCGCGGTCGCCGCCGCGCGCTCCAGTTTGCCGCCCGCCTCCTGCTCGAAGATCCGCGGGAGGAGGAGATAGCCGCGCTCAACGCAGTCGCGTCCCTCCCTCTCGAGCAGTCGCTCGGCACGGCCAAGCCAGCCGCCAGCCAGCCCAAGCTCGCCACGCGAGGCGAGGCTCAACCCGATCCAGTGGGCGCAACGGACCGCCGCCAACGGCTCCCCCGCCTGAAGGTGTCCGTTGTACGCGCGCTCAAGCAGCTCTCGGTACTCCTGCTCCCGGCCGAGCATGTAGGCCGAGTTGGCCAGCAGCTCAAGATCGGACGGGCCGAGCGCGGCCGACCGGTCAGCGGCCGTCAGGGCTTCATGGGCGTCCCGCCAGCCGTGGCGGGCATAGGAATCACGCCCCCGTGCGAGCTCTCCAGCGGTCTCCACCGTCCTCGATTATGTCGGCGCCCGCGCTGGCGCTTTGCCCGGCTTGGCGATTGCAGCGCTACGCGGCCTTCACGCCCGTCGCGCCGGCGATGGGAGGGGATGCACGTCTGGTGGTTGATCTCAGGGGAGGAGACGGGTGGAAGCAGATCGTCTTCGACATCGGGGCTTTCCGCCCGGCAAGGCGCACGAAGTACAGAGCACGCGAATTGCGAGGAGGTTCACCTTCCTGCTCGAAGGATCTCGCCTTCACCGGCGCGACGGCGAGCCTGTCCGGCCCCATCGATTCACACGGACTCACCACCCGCGAGCTGCTGGTTCTGCGCATGGTTGCGAGCGGTCAGACGAACAGGGAGATCGCGTCCAAGCGTCCTCAGTGGAGCCACTGGCGGAGCTCCGGGAGGGTGCCGACTACGATGCGCTTGAGGTAGGGCGCGATCCAGCCGAGCGCGCCGTCGCCTCGGCGGAGCGCTTTCTGTCCTGCCTCGATGGGCTCCTCGACTGAGACCTCACCCGGCCGAGTCGCGTCCCGGTTTCGCGGCTCCCAGAAACCGCGCACGGCGCGCGAAGTTGGGCATCGGGCCGAGCCTGCTTCCGCCGCGCCTGCGCGTACCCTGCGCAGCATGAGCGGCAAGCGGAAGCGCGGTGGTTCCCGTCGGTCGGTCAAGCGGGCGAGTGGGCGCGGGTCTAAACACCCGAGGCGGGGCGCCGAGCTCGAGCCGAGCCCGGAACGGCTCGCAACCGGGCTCGCCCAGGAAATCGCGCGCGAGGCGCGCCAGAGTGTGTGCGATGTGGAAGACGCGCTCGCCGCCGAGATGTTCGCCTCCTGGCTCGTCTCGACGTGGAGTCTCGGTCCCGGCGCGCTGATCGGCGCCGACCCGGAGGAGGAGATCGGGCTGCGGGTAGTGGCCGCGCTGGAGCGAGCCGGCGACGCACGAGCGCTGGCAGCTCTCCGCGCGATGGCAGCCGTCGGGTCCGAGCGGCTCGCATCCGCCGGCGGCGACGCGGGCGACCGCCTCGCGGGGGCGGGAGTCGGCGAGCCGGCTTGGGGCGATGGCCTTAGCGCGGCCCAGGGTCGGCGCGCGGCGCTCGTTCGCGACGCCGTCTTCGACGACGCGGCCAGCATCGTCGTCGAGTTCGAGCGCGCCGGCCGCGGTCCCTATGTCATCAGCGTGCTGATCGACCACAACCTGGGCGGGCTCGCCAAGGATCTGCTCATCGGGCCAAGCCTCGAGGAGTTCAAGGAGGCGTTCAGCCAAGTTCCCGAGGAGGTGGCCGGAACCGGCGAGATGCGCTTCGAGGAGATCGGGCTCGCCGAGGCGGCTGCCCGCTGCCGTGAGGCCATGTGGCGCACCGAGCGCACGCTCGAACCGCCGGTGAGCGAAGACTTCAAGCCGCAGGCCGCCGCGGTCGCCGCCCACCTGCGTGGGCTGCCCGACGACGGCGAGATCTACGAGCCGGCCGCGATCCCCGACAGCGAGCGCCAGGCGGCGCTCGACGGCTTCCTGGCCTCGCCCGAAGCCGGGCCGTTTCGAGATCGAGACGACCTGCTCGACCTCGCGACGCTGGCGATCGACTACTGCGCCGACTATCTCGAGGGCGAGGGGCGTCCCTTGCGCTGGAGCCCGGTCGTCGTTGAGCTGTTCATGACCTGGTTCCTGCCCGGCAAGGTGGTCCGCGAGCCGGAGTTCTTCGAGCGCACCGTCCCCGAGCTGCTTCCGGCCTGGGTCCGGTACGCGGGGGGTGCCCGCAGCGCTCCCGAAGCGGCGATCGAGGAGGCCGTCGACTCCGTGGCCGCGCTTCACGACGAGATGCTCGCGCTGGTCCGCGACGAGTCGGCGTGGGGACCGGGCAAGGTGTTCGCCGCGGCCGCGCAGGACGCCGCCGTCGACCTCGCTGACGAAGCGGCGCTTGAGGCCTTCATCGAGGACTACAACTCCCGCCGAGCGGCCTGAGGCCGCCGTCCGCGGCAGATTCAGGGCGGGCTGAGTCCCTCGGGGAGGGCAGCTGCCACCGCTTCGCAGGACCTTCAGGGTTATGCGCGCCGAGGGCGAGTTCCGCGGACAGGGTGATTCGGGTCGCCGAGAGGCGACATCACCGCGAAGCGTGATACGCGGGAGGTCCTCGGCAGGCCCCGGGAAAGAATTTTCGCTTGACTTGAGGTGCCCCTCGAGTCCGCGCGAAGTCGTGAGTCCGACGCACGGTTCGACGCACGAAATGCGACTTGGCGCGGTTCGCGAACCGAGAGGACCTGCCAGGCGCCTACCAAACTCGGCTGCACTCGGACGATGAATCGCAACACGCGGATTTCTCCGCCGGACGAGTATCCGCGTGTTGCGAGATTTGGAAACAGGTATGTGTTCAGTCGGTGCGGGCGCCTCTGAGGGCGTGGATGGAGCCGTTTATGGAGCTTTCGCGTCGCGAACGCGCGTGATGCGTTCGGCTTACCGTCACCCGAGGCGATCTCGGCGCCGACCTATGCTCCGGGCGGTGCGGAGGATTCTCGTAACTGGAATGTCCGGCACCGGCAAGTCCGTCGCCCTAGCCACGTTGGGCGAGCGCGGGTTCGAGGTCGTCGACACTGACGAGCCCGGCTGGACCGACTGGTGCGACGAGGACGGCGGGTACCTCTGGCGCGAAGAGCGAATCGCCGAGCTGCTTGCCGAGAAGCGCCGGCGGACGTTGTACGTCTCCGCACCGTCTCGAACCAGGGGCGCTTCTACCCGCAGTTCGATGCCGTCGTACTGCTCTCCGCACCGGCCGACGTCCTGCTCGGCCGGATCGAGCGCAGGACGACGAACCGTACGGCAAGGCCGCCGCCGAGCGGGAGGCCATCCTCCGCCACCTCGCAGAGATCGAACCGCTGCTCCGCGCGACCTGCACGCATGAGATCGACGCGACCCAGCCACTCGAGAGGGTGGTTGCCGAACTCGTAGCGATCGGCGTTGCTCCCGACGCGTAGACGGCGTCAGCAGCAGCGCTGCTGACGCGTAGACGGCGTCAGCAGCGCTGGCTTCGTCGACGCGTCAGCAGCGCTGGCTTCGCCCGCATTGAGCGCAGGAATGTCCCCCAGCGGGGGCGAGGCTAAGCGACCTGCCGACGCGGGGTGGGCCAGTGTGTGCGGGAATGTCGCCAGAGGTCCTACTGGGCGGCGGCGGTGGGTGGTCGCGAGCGGCCCCAGCTCGACCACAGCCATGCAGCGAAGCCGAGCGCGACGATCGCGAGGAATAGCAGGATCCACTCGACGGGCGTGGATGCGCTTGTGTGGAGTACTTGCCCGCCGGGGCCGGCTGGTACTGAAGCCGCTGGTGGCGTGGGAAGGTGTGGTGGTGTTGTTCTGGACGCGACGACTGACACCTGGGGCTGCCCGGTCAGGAGCAGCAGCGCTGCAACGATCAGTGTGATCGCTGCAAGGGCGGTGAACGCCACGAGCACGAGCGGTCTGCGGCGGGCGTTCCCTCGGCTGGGCGGTACGGGGATGATCCCTCGCTCGGCCGCCCAGCAGGCAGCGAACGAACGCGGATCAAAGACACTGCTTCCGAGGAACTCCTCGGCGGAGACGCCTTCGGCCTCGGCTTCTCTGAGGTCGGAGGCCAGGTCTGCCGCCATCTCCTCGGCGAACGGATCCGGGACACCGAGGCGCCTCCACTCCGTGCGGCACTGCTCGACGAAATCACTCATGAAGTCTCCTCGACCTTGACGGGAGCGAGCACCGCATCGACGGCATCGCGGGCACCTCGCCATTCGGACACGCCCATCGCGAGTGCCACCCGTCACGCGCTTGAGGGGCGGTAGTACTTCCGCGGCGGCCCTCCGTTACACGCGGCCCGGTAGGTCTCGACCAGACCATCACGCTCCAGACGTCCCAGCAATGGGTAAATGGAGCCCTCGCCAACGATCGTAAGGCCGCGGTCGCGCAGCCGCTTGGTCATCTCGTAGCCGTATGCCGGCCCCTCGTCCATCACCGCCAGCAGGCAAAGGTCGAGCACGCCGCGGAGCAGCTCCGTTCGTCGTTGGGAGCCCATTGCCATGCGCCGCAAGGTAGCATGCAGAAGACGCGTCAGGGAAGGCGGATGTCGCGGCTGTCTGCCGCCGTGCGGTCCTGTTCCTCGGTCAGTTCAGATCGCCTGACTGGCGTCACGATCGACCAGTGGTTGCCAACGGGGCAGCGTTGAAGTCTCCAAGGGCCAAGCCGGAGCGCCTTTACAGACACACCGGGAACCCAGATGGTCGTGTACAGATGCCGCTCCCGGCACCGAACCACCACGTTGCCAGCGGGCGGATAGCCGCGCCGCCTCAGCACAATCACCTCGGGGAGGACGCTGACCGCGAGCATGAGTAGCCGCTGCGTCCGCGACCTCGGACGGGAACACCGACGCCCTCCATGGGCGCTGATCTTCATGCCTCGACCATATACCCAAGCTTCAGCACCGTCTCCTCCGGAGTGCGAGCTTCACGTCGGCGACAAACTCGACCAGCATCGGGGAGACTAGGGTCGCCGCGGTCGGCTGTGCCAGGGTTCGCGAATGTCCCCTGACGAGCAGAGGTCTCACCCGCAGTGCCGTTCTTCCGGACTGGGTCGTTACTTCAGTCGGATGCGATAGCGGACTTCAAGGACAGGGATGTCGAAGGACTCGACTGGCTTCTCGGCACTGTCGGGACACCAGCCGCCGAGCTCGTAGAACCTCCGTGCGCGCAGATTGTTCGCATGAACCCAGAGAATCGCCTCGGCAAAGCCGGCCGGGTCTAGGCGAGATGACGAACGAGGAAGTCGGCGGATCGATCCGCTATGGGGTCGGGATCGACGCCGAAGAACACGTGATCGGCTCCTTCGATCCACTCCACCTCGCTGGTAGCACCGACTGTCTGCAGCGCCTCATGCATCAGTGCGCTCTGTTCAGGCGGTAGGAGGCCGTCCTCGAGGCCGTGTACCAGCAGGATCGGCGCTGCGCCCGGGTGAACGTGGGTGACGGGACTCGCAAACGCGGCATCCTCGCGGCGATCCCGGGTAGGGCCGCCGATCAGGAGTGCTTCCGGCGACGTCGGATCGGGCGAACCCGTCCGGTCCGACCCCGGCCCCAAGGCCAAGAAGTCGGTGTCCGGGTACCAAGCCACACCGGCCACGACGTCCGACGAGCAGCCCGTGACGCCAACCGTGCCGTCGAGCCGTTCGTCGTTGCCGTTGAGGGCGATGAAGGCCGCGAGGTGACCTCCCGCGGACTCACCCCATACACCGATGGCTTCACCGTTCACGCCTACGCGCTCACCGAATTGACGCAGCCACCGGACGGAGGCCTTGACGTCATGAAGGCACGCTGGGAAGAGCGCTTCGCCGCTGAAGCGGTATTCCACCAGAGCAACAGCGACGCCTCGCTCGATCAAGGCCCGACAGGCCGGCTCGGTCACCGCGCCGTGGAGTCGCGAGCCGAAGAGAAAGGCGCCGCCGTGGATCCACACCACCACCGGTACCGGGCCGCTGGGGGCCGGTGGCAGCAGGAGGTCCATTCGGAGTGGCCGGAAGCCCATGACCCTCGCGTACTCAATGTCGGCGTAACGGGTGCCGCCGGTTGAGACGTCCGGCCTGGGCGGGGCTATTTCGTCCGGCGCGGCATACGGACCCGGGGGACCTGGTCGCTCCTTGAGCTGCATGCCTGAAAACGTATCGCTCGTCGTTGCCGGGAGAACGGCGATCAGCGATTCGCGACGTAACGACTCTCGATATCGACTCGCGATCTTCGGCGACCGCATACTGGAGACACCGTCTCTTGTCCCTTACCCATCTCCGTAGCGGCTTGGTTCGACGCGCGCGGATTTGGCCTCGTGTTGTCTCAGCAGGGCGCGGTTTGGTGGGCGAGGCTCACACCCAAGGCAAATCCAGAGTCAGTCAGCGACCGT
>JBKPIY010000097.1:0-32198 GCA_046730475.1 Actinomycetota bacterium | reverse complement strand
CTGGGAGAGTAGGTCGCCGCCGGTTCTTCTCAGGGTCCAGGGACGCTCCTCGGAGCGGCCCTGGACTGGCATGGTTGTCGCGCACGCTTCTATATTCCGCCGCCCGTGGCCCCCGAGGCAGGCAAGGACACTCCGGCGGCGAGCGGCGACGCCCGGACGGGCGATCTCGCCCAAGCCCAGCCCGCCCGCTGGATCGAGCTGCTCTGCGATGAGGTCGGGCCCCGCCGTCCGACGGGCCGCGCCGAGGCGCAGGCCGCGCAGCTGGTGGCGGCGCGGCTGGCCACCGCCGGCTGTCGCGCGACCGTGGAGCCCTTCGACGGCTACCCGACCTTCGCGGCCCCATACGGGGTCGGGCTCGCCGTCGCCCTGTCCGCCGCGCTCGCGCCACACCGCCGTCGCCTGTGGCGCGGAGCGCTTGCGGCGCTCGGCCCCGCCCTGATCGCCGCCGAGGACGGCCTGCGCACCCGGCCGCTCTCGCGCCTTCTCGCCCGCCGCCCCAGCGCCAACGTGGTCGCCTCGATCGAGCCTCGACAGGCGGCGAGCCGAACCGTCTGCCTGGTCTGCCACCTGGACACCTCCCGCAGCGGCCTGATGTTCGATCGCCGGTTCCTGCCGTGGCTGCATCGCTGGATCGGGCTCCAGGCCGGCGCCCTCGGCCTCAACGCGGCGACCGCGCCGTTCGCCCGGCTCCCGGGAGCGGCCCGGATCGCAAGCCGCGCGGCCCGGGCCGTGCTCGTCATCGCCCTCCTCCTGCTCATCGAGCGCGAGCTTCGCGGCGTCGACGTGCCGGGGGCGAACGACAACGCCTCCGGAGTGGCGGCGGTCGCCACCCTTCTCACCGAGCTCGCGGCCGATCCCCTGGAGCGAACACGGGTGATCGGGCTGATCACCGGGTGCGAGGAGGCAGGCGTGCTTGGCGCCGATGCCTTCCTGCGCGCCCTGGACGCCGGCCACTTCCCGCCCGGCGCGGCCGATCGCGACTGGAGGCGATGGGCCTTCCTCAACTTCGACGGCGTCGCCGCCCCCGCCAGCCTCCGCTATCTGAGGCGGGAGGGGGTACTGCAGAAGTGGGGGGCCGACCCCGGATTGACCGCCCTCGCCGAGCGAATCAGCCGCCAGCGACCTGAGCTGGGCCTGGCTGGAACCGACCACAACGCCGGCCTCACCTATGACTCGACGCCGGTCCTGGTCCGCGGCGGTCGCGCGATCACCTTCAGCGCCCAGGACGAGACCATCCCGAATTACCACTCCCCCACCGACACGGTGGAGAACCTAGACCTCGAAACGCTGAATCGCGCGCTTGAAGTCGGCCGGGAGATGCTCGCCCGGATCGATCGGGGGGAGGCCGACGCCTGATCGACGCGGGCCCTCGCATGGGCCCCGCCCGGACGCGGTCGGACCGCCCGCGGGGGTGGGGGCCGGCTCGAGCCCGTACTCACCGAGGGTGAGGAAGTCGATCGCGAGGTCGGCGGCATCGAGAAGCCGCTCACAGACGTGTCCGAGTCGCTCGTTCATTGCGGCGACGGTACGGGTGAGATCGGACAGAAGGGCTTGATTTGCAGGGAATCTTGCAGGATCGAAGGGTCCCATCACCGCCCCCTGCGGCCGAAGCTGTGGGGCGAGGGGAGGGCCGCTTCCAGCTCCGCGACCGCGGCGGCCCTGCGCGGCGTCGCCTCGGCCGGGCCTCTCCTCGCCGCCATCGCGACAGCCTCCCGTGGCCCCTCGCGACCACCGGCGCTCGTCATGGCCGGCTCCCCGGCGCGGCCGGTCTCGCGGCGGACGGGTGGAGCGATGTGGCTAACCTCGGCGGGAGGCAGGTCCCGGCGCTGCAGGCGCGCGATCGAGGACACGATCACGTTCGTAGTTCCCTCTCGGTGCTCGACCTTGCCCGCCGCGACCACGAACCCCGAGGTCCGCACCGCAAGGCGGCAACGCTCGACCACCGGCGGGGGAATGACCAGGTTGATCGTCCCCCGCTCGTCCTCGAGCAGCATGAACACCACCCCGTTCGCGGTCGCCGGGCGCTGGCGGGCGACGACCAAGCCGGCTACCCGAACCGGGGTGAAGTCGCCCGTCGACTTCAACCGCTCGCTGTCGAGCACCTCCGGGTCCAACTCCTCCCGCAGCAGCGACATCGGGTGGCCTCCCAGGGTCATCCCGGTGGTCCGGTACTCGGCCACCATCCGCTCCCACGGGCCCAGCGCCGGCAGGGTGGGGGAGGGCACCCCGTCGAGCGGGAGCGCCAGCTGGGTCCCGTCCTCGCCCGCCGTCGCCCGGGCCGCGCCCCCCGCCTCCCAGAGGGCGGGACGGCGCCCGTCGCCCGCCACCGTCGGCTCTCCCTCGAGCGCCCGATCCGCGATCGGCGCCGAGACGTCCATCCCGTGGCCCGGGGTGCCGCGCGTGGTCGCCCCTTGGGCCTCACCGGCCACCCGTTCGGTCAGCACCAGCCCGTCGCACGTCCCCGCCCAGGCCAGCCGCCGCAGCGCCGCCCGCGAGGCGCCCGCCCGCCCGGCCAGGTCGGCGATGTCGCGATAGCGTCCGCCTCGCTTCCGCTCGGCGACCACCGCGTTCGCATCGGCCTCGGCGACCTCGGCCACGTAGCCAAGCCCCACTCGCACTGGCGGTTGCCCGGCCCCGCCCGGCGCCGCGCCGATCGTCTCGACCCGGCAGTCGAGCTCGCTCAGGTTGACGTCGGGGGGGAGCACCTCGATCCCCCGCCGCTGCGCCTCGTGGACGAGGGCGTCGGGCGGATAGAAGCCCATCGGCTGCTCGTTCAGGAGTGCGCACAGCAGCTCCGGCCCGTAGTGGACCCGGAGCCAGGTCGACTGGTAGGCGAGGAGCCCGAAAGCCGCCGAGTGCGACTTCGGAAACCCGAAGCCGGAGAAGCCCTCGATCTGCCCGAACACTCGCTCGGCCGCCTCGCGCCGGACCCCCCGCCCGACCGCCCCTTCGATGAACCGCTCGCGGTAGCGGAGGATCGCCGTCTCCGAGCGCTTTCGGCTCATCGCCCGCCGCAGTCCCTCGGCCTCGCCGACCGAGAACCCCGCCAGCGCGATCGCCACCTCGAGCACCTGATCCTGGAAGACGATCGCTCCCAGGGTGTCGCTCAGCACCGGCTCCAGCGATGGATGCTCGTAGGGGACCCGGTAGCCGGGGTCCTCGCGCAGCCGCTTGCGTCTCTCGATATAGGGGTGGACGGCGCCCCCCTGGATCGGCCCCGGCCGCACCAGCGCCACCTGGACGGTGAGATCGTCGAGGTTCTCGGGCAGGGTGCGGGGCAGCATCTGCATCTGCGCCCTGCTCTCGATCTGGAAGACGCCGGTGGTCTCGGCGCGCTGGATCGCCCCCCAGACGGCTGGATCGTCGAGCGGAACGCGGGAGAGGTCGATCCGCTCTCCCCGCGAGCGCGCGATCTCGTCGACGCATCGCTCGACCGCCGATAGCATCCCCAGGCCCAGCAGGTCGATCTTCAAGAAGCCGGCGTCGGCGCACGAGTCCTTGTCCCACTGCACGATCTGGCGCCCCTCCATCGCCGCCGGCTGCACCGGGCACAGCTCCACCAGCGGCAGGGTCGAGACCACCATCCCCCCGGGATGTTGGGAGATGTGCCGCGGCAAGCCCGCGATCTCGGGCATCAGGTCGGCGAGCGCCCGCCACCGCGGCGAGCGCGCCCGCAGCCGGCCCAGGACCTCGTCCATCCGCGCGCTCGCGTCCCTGGAGGCCTCGTAGACGTCGATCGCCCGCGCCATCCGCTCGATCTCCCCGGCGGGCAGCCCCAGCGCCTTGCCGAGGTCGCGGATCGCCCCCCGAGCTCGGTAGGTCGCGAACGAGGCGACCAGGGCGGAGCGCTCGGGACCGTAGCGCTCGTGCACCCGCGGGATCAGCTTCTCGCGGATGTCCCGCGGAAAGTCGAGGTCGATGTCGGGCGCCTCGGTCAGCTCGTCGTTGAGGAACCGGCCGAGGAACAGCCCGTTGCGGACCGGGTCGATATGGGAGAGGCCGGTCAGGTAGCAGACCAGCGAGCTGACGCTCGAGCCCCGCCCGCGCCCCGGGGGCAGTGGCCGCCGCGCCGAGTCGGGTCCCCGAACCTCGGCGGCGACCTCTCTCGCAAGCTCGAGCAGGTCGTGATGGAGGAGGAAGAACCCCGACAGCCGGAGCCCCCGGATCAGCCCCAGCTCCTCCTCGAGCCGCCGCTCGCCCTCTGCCCCCTCCGCCGCCGTCACCGGCCCCCCGTACGGGGCGGGCGCCCCGACCGCGTAGCGCTCCGCGAGCCGCGCCCGGCAGAGCCCGGCCAAGCGCTGGTCGGCGGTGGGATCCTCGGCCCCGGGATAGCTGTAGCCGAGCTCGCGGGTGAGGTCGAAGCGGAGCCGGTCGGCGAGGCGGACCGACTCCGCCGCCGCCTGGGGATGGTCGCGGAAGCGCGCCGCCGCCTGGGCCGGCGAGAGCAGGGCGGAGGCGAGGTTGCCGCGCCGAAGCCCCTCGGTTTCGTCCAGGGTCGCGTTCAGCCCCACCGCCACCAGGGCGTCCTGGAGCCGGGAGCGGGAGGGGGCGTGAGCGTGAACGTCCCCGGTCGCGACGCAAGGCGCCCCGAGACGCTCCCCGATCGAGGCGAGCCACCGATTCCGCGCTCGGTCGCGCCGCCACAGTGGCCGCTGCAACTCCACCCTGAAGCGATCGGGTCCAAAGGCGGCGAGCAGTCGCCGCGCGATCGCCTCCGCGCCGGCCCGGTCGCCTCGCTCCCACCTTCCCGCCACCCCGCCGTCGCGCGCGCACCCCGACAGGCAAATCAATCCCTGGTTCCGCTCCTCGAGCTCCTCGAGCGGCAGCGAAGGAGGAAGCGGATCGCGATCCGGCTTCGGCCTGGTCCCTCGATGCCCCTCGGTGATCAGACGGCAGAGGTTGGCCCATCCCAGGGAGGACTCGACCAGCACCGTGACGTGAGCGACCATCGTCCCCAGCTCGATGCTCAGCTCCGTCCCCAGGATGGGCCTGATCCCGACCCCGCCGCAGGCTTGCGCGAACTCCATCGCACCGCAGACGTTGTCGTGGTCGGTGAGCGCGAGGGCGTCGTAGCCGTGCTCGGCGGCGGCGGCGGCCAGCTCCGCGGGGTCGGAGGCCCCGTCCCCGAACGAGTAGGCCGAGTGGCAGTGGAGCTCGACGTAGGGCGCCGGCGAGGCCATTGGCCGATCAGTCTCGCTGCCTGAACCAGCGGCCATCCGGATCGCAGAAGACGACCGCGTCGCTCCCGTCCTCGAGCACCAGCTCGAAGTAGCGGCGCCGCAGCGGTCGCCTCGTCCACCAGCCGTCCTCGACCAGCCACTCCTCGCGAACGGCGCTCACCTCCAGCCGCCCGATCGCGCGGGGGACGCCATCGGCCCCGACCCTCACCGGCACCGGGCGGGGTTTGTTGAGGCGCCCGGGCCGCATCATCGGGAGCCCGCCCTTCCGGGAGAGCCCGGAAAGCGCCCGATCCGACCGAGCCGGCTCACCGCTCTTCCTCCTCCGGGAAGGGCATCAGTACCGCCCGCCGCTCGGGCACCCGAGAGCCCGGATCGACCTCGAGCACCCGCAGCACCGCCTCGCTCCCGCCGGCGGCTCGCGCCTGGCGCACCGCCTCGGAGATCCGCCGCCGCCGGTCCTCCTCGGGGTCGGCCAGAGTGAGCTGCTCGCCCGCGGCCGATCCCAGGCCGGCCGCCTCCAGGCGAACGACCGAGGCGGGGGCGGGGAGGAGGGCGAGTTGGGGGCGAAGGGCGGCCGCCAGTACCTCGCGATCTGTCCCGGCCCGTCGCAGCGCAACCTGACGCCGCCAGCCGCCGCCCCCCGCCAGCCTCGCCGAGAGGCGCAGGGCGCGCAGAACGCGCCCGCGCCGCTCGGGATGGGCCAGCAACCGGGCGATCAGCAGGTCCAGCGCCCGCTCGAGCTGGGGTCCGGAGACGGCCTCCGGCAGCTCGAGGGCGACCGCCAGCGCCTCGTGCGGCTCCCGCGGCCGCAGCGGCTCGTCCCCGCCGCGCGCCAGGGCCCGCGCTCGCAGGCCGATCCGCCCGAAGCGGTCCGCGAGCGGGTCGCGGTCGAGCCCGGCGAGGCGGCCGAGGGTGTCGATCCCGAGCCGCTCGAGCTCGTTGGGGAGGTCATCCGCCTCGGCATCGGCGTCGGGGGGCGCCCCGGCGCGGCTTCGCGCCCCGGCGGGTGACCGCAGCCGCCCGTGCAGCAGCGACACCGGGAGGGGGGAGAGGAACCTGCGCGCGCCGCCGTCGGGGACGATCGGTGAGCGCCCCCTCGCTCTCGCCCGCCGGGCGGCGGCGTATGCCGCGAAGCGGCTCGGGGCGGCGGCCAGGCGAGCGGAGGCGCCGAGCTCCCGGCGCGCCCGAGCGAGGACGCTGTCCGTCCCTCCCCATAGCGCGCGCAGGGCATCGGTCTCGAAGAAAGCCTCCCCCGGGCGCTCGGACTCGACCTCGGCGCCGATCCCCTCCAGCCGCTGCAGCGCCTCCTCCCAGGCGCGCTCGGCGCGCTCGGGGTCGGGCGGCACCAGGGCCAGCTCGGGACAGCGGCTGAGCGCCTCGCCGAGCCTCATCCCCGGCCGCAACCCGACCGCCTCCGCGGGAGCCGAGACCTCTCCGATCAGCTGGGCGGCGCCGGGCTCGGGGGCGACGGCGAGCGGCCGCGCCAGCATCTCCCTCCGGGCCGTCCCCGCGTCACCATCACAGAGCGCGGCGAGAAGCTGGAAGCGGGGGATCAGGGCGCACGACACCGACATCGAACACATGTTCGTATACCCAGGCAGAAAGGTCAAGCAACGCGCGCGGGTGTAGCCCGGCCCCGCCCGGGGTAGATCCCCGATCACCCCCGATCCAGTACGCCACCCAAGGAGGGACCCTTCAATGCTGATCGCCGCGATCATCGCCTTCTGCCTCGTCCTGTTGGTCCTGGCCTTCCTGGCGCCGCGCCTCTCCCGCTACTTCCAGAAGGCCGGGGACGAACCGGTCAGCCTGGGACAGAGGGCCGGCAGCAAGGCCCCGGGACGATCCGGCCGGTGGCTGCAGAAGCCCTTCGCCAAAGCCCGCGAGGCGATCCAAAAGAGCGGCTCGGCCGGTCGCCGGGGCCGGTCAAAGGCGCCGTTCTAGAGATCCGATTCGCCTCGAGGGAGCCCGAGGCAAGCCGCCGGCTGCGGCGATTCGCACCTGTGATCATCCCGGCATGGTCCGCGTTCGCGCCGCCCTCCTGGCCGCCGCGATCGCGATCCTGGCCGGGTGTGGAGGGTCCGGCCCCTCGACCTCGAGCGTCCCCGGCGGCGCCGGCTCCGCCTCGGTGGAGGTGATCCAGGGCTGGGTCGACTCGCTGCGGGCCGGCGACGTCGCCAAGGCGGCCGGCTACTTCCGGATCCCCAGCATCGCCATCAACGGCCCGGTGCCGCTCAAGCTCGACTCGCGCCATGACGTCCTCCTCTTCAACGCATCGCTTCCGTGCGGCGCCGTCCTCACCCGGGCGATCGACCACGAGGGATTCGTGATCGCCACATTCCGGCTCACCGAGCGGCCGGGACCGGGCGAGTGCGGCAGCGGCGTCGGCGCCACCGCCGAGACCGCGTTCAAGATCGTGGACGGGAAGATCGTCGAGTGGCGCCGGGTCCCCGAGGTGCCCCCGACCCGCCCGCCCCCGACGAGCCCTGTGGTCTAGGCCGGCTGGGGGGCGGGCTGCGCCTCGGCCAGGTCGAGGGTGTCCGCCGGAGCGTTCTGCCGTCTGGACAGGGCGAGGAATGGCAGCGCCAGGGCGGAGATTCCCGCGGACATCAGATAGGACGCCCCGTACCCCCACGCGTCAGCGGCCCGACCGAGCACGGGCTGGGCCCAGACCCCCCCGGTGGAGCTCATCATCGAATCGAATGAGAGAATCGTCGCCCGCTGCCGGGAGGGGATCATGCCGTTGAGGTAGGTCTGGCGAATCGGCATTGTCGCCGCGAAGAGCAGCCCCCAGGCCATGGTCAGGCCGATCACCGGCCAGAAGCTCTGGACGATCCCGATCAGGCCGAGGGCGCCAACGGTGAGCGTCGCGAGCACGAGCAGCGCCGAGGTACGGCGGCGAAATAGGAGGCGGATCCGGGGCGCCGCCACCCCGCCGAGAATCTGTGCGCCGGCGACGATCGCCGCCGCCAACCCGGCGATCTGATAGGCGTCCGGATCGCCGTAGAGCTCCAGCAGATACGGCTGCAGCGCGTAGAACCCGTAGATGCCGACGCCACCGACGAACAGCGCTTCGACCATCAGCCATTTCACCGCGGGCACTCGCCATCCATATTCGATCGAGGCCGAGGCGATCTTTCGCATCTCGGTCAGCGGCCGGCCACCCTTCTCGGGGATGAACCCGACGTCGTGCATGAGCCGGAACGCGATCGCGAACATCGCGATCAGGACGACCCCCCGAAGCACGAACGGAACCCCCAGGCTTGTCCGCTGGGCGATGAACCCCCCCGCCACGGAGCCGGTGAGCATCGCCGCTCCGGTGACGACCTGCCCACGCCCGAACACCGATTCCATCTCGCCAGTGAACCCGGTGGCGGTAAGCGCATCGATCAGCCACGCCTCTACCGCCCCGGAGAAGAACGTGAACCCGAGGCCGAGGAGGAGCGAAACGATCGCCCACTCCCAGAACGGAGCCGCGATCTCCCACAACAGCACGTACACCAGGCTCGACCCGGCCAGCGTGAGGGTGCCGAGCAGATACGAGGCGCGCCGCCCGACCGTGTCGGCGACGATCCCCGTCGGGACCTCGAACAGCACCATCCCCCCGGTGAAGAAGGCGTTGGCGGCGAACGCCTCGAGATTGGAGAGCCCCGCGTCGAGCAGGAAGATCGTGTTGATCCCCCAGATCAGCGACGCCGCCAGGGTGTTCCCCAGCAGCAGCACGAGGTAGGTGCGCTGGATGGAGCCAGGGGTGGACACCGTCTACAGGCGCTCGCGCACCCGCTCGATCACCGCGTCCGTGAACTCGGTGGTCGAGGCGTGGCCCCCGAGATCGGGGGTCCTGATGCCCTCCGCGCTCGCCTCCATCACAGCAGCGTATATCGCCGCAGACGCTCGCCCGGCTCCCTCGATTCCGGCGTCGTCCGCGTACTGGAGGAGCGCTGCGCAGGCGAGGATCATCGCCATCGGATTGGCGATGTCCTTGCCCTCCAACGCGGGGGCGGTTCCGTGAGGCGCCTCAGCCATCGCCACGGTGGTCCGGAGGTCGTCGTCGAGCGCCAACACCAGCGACTCGGCCCCGGCGATCGAGCCGAACAGCGGCAGCACCAGGTCCGACAGGAGGTCGCCGTCGCGGTTCAGCGAGGGGATCACCAGGGGGGCGTCGGCGCGACCGGTGAGCAGTCCCGCGTAGGTGGCGTCGATCAGGAGTGGTTCGTAGGCGACCTCGGAGTGACGGGCGGCCGCCGCGTCCATCTCCTCCTACAGCATCCCCTCGTACACCGGGCTCACGGTCCACTTCGGCCCGCCGTAGACGCGGCCGTCGAGCTTCTCCGCCGTCCGAAAGGCGTACTCGGCGACCGCTCTGCAGATCGAGCGATGGATCACCTCGGTCCGGTAGGCGACCTCGTCGCCGTCCTCGGTCTCGCGCCGCTCATCGGCTCCGTAGGCGTCCTCGACCGCCATTCGCACCACCGAGATCGGATGGTGGATCCCGGCCACCGGGCTGACCCCGGGGATCCGGCGCCCGGTTCGGACGATCACCTTGCCGCCGATCGCCTCCCGGATCAGGCGGTTCGGGCTGCCAACGTCCCCTGCACCCTCGGGCGTGATCGTCGCCGCCTTGATCCCGAAGCCCGACTCGACCATCGCCCCGGCCGCCTCGGTGCAGACCCTGTTCCCGGTCCGGCGCCGGTTCTCGAGCGAGAGGTCGAAGCGCCGTAGCTCGAGGTCGAGGCCGATCACCCTCGGATCCAGCACCCGTAGGGCCTGCTCGAGGAGCTCCTGTCCGGTCTGGTCGCCTTCGAGCACGACTATGCTCAGCCCGGCCATGGAGCCGAGCCTAGTTAACGCGGACGGGTTCGCGCTTGCGCCCAGCCGGGCCCCGCGCGGCTCCGCCGGATCATCGCTGCGCGCGGGGCTCGCCGAGCGAAGCCGAGGAGCCGGGCGATGAGCAGCTGCACTTGGTGCGGGGCCGAGGTTGAGGCCGACGACGGCTTCCGGGCGTATGAGCCCGCGGGGGAGAGGCGGGCCGTGTTCTGCCGGCTCGAGCATGTCATCCCCTGGGCGATCCAGGGGGCCCATTGGGTCGCCGGCGCGATGACCGAGCCCCCGGCCGTGGACGAGGGCCCGCAGCTCTGCTCGCACTGCGACGCCGAGCTGGGCGAGGTCCACGTCCTCCTGGTCCGGCATCGCGGCGAGCACCGCGTCGCCGACCCCTTCTGCTCGGTCGACCACATGACGAGCTGGGCGAAGGCGGGCGGGCGCTGGCGCTGAAGCCCGGGTCGGGCGCCCCGGTCGATCGGGCCGAAGAATCCCCGCAATATGCGTGTTTCCGGGCTCACGAACCCCTTGACAACCGCGGGCAGAGGAGTAGGCTGCATTGCAACGGAACAACGGAAACGTTGTTCCAAGAAAGGGCCCAGGAAACTGGGCCCTTTCGCTGTCGCTGACCGGGCGCCCCGGGCACCCCCGTGCGTTTTTTCCCCCGCCCGTGGCCGGCGGTCCGGCCGGGTGCTCGGCGAGATCGGCGCCGCGACCTCGCGCGGGCGTCGCCCGTTTACCGGCAAGGCGCTGCGGGCAGACCCCGGGCAGGAACCCAGAGTCCAACCCAGGAGGATGACGAGATGAAGCTGGCCAGCCCGCTCATGCAAAAGGGCGCGCGCCAGACCGCGGCCGATGCCGGACGCGAGGCCCTGCGAAGCGCGGGCCGTGGTGCCCGCAGGGGTGCCAAGCGCGGGGCGGGGATCGGGGCGGCCAAGGGCGCCGGAGAGTCGGTAGCGAAGCAGACCAGATCGCGCCTCTCTGGCGTCGGCGACTCCGTCAAGGCGACCACCGATCGGATCGCGGACAACGCCAGGAGCGTCCGCGACCGGACTCGGGCACGCGCCTCGCGGGTCGCCGAGGCCCAGAGGCGCCGCGCCCAGAGGCACAGTCGTCCGAGCAAGCAGCAGACGATCGTCACGGCGACGGCGGCCGGAGCCGCGGGCGCCGCGGGGGCGTACTTCCTCGACCCAAACGACGGCAAGCGGCGGCGCCACGTGGCCCGGGACCGGACCACCGCGCTCGCTCGCCGTCAGGCCCAGAGCCTTCGCCGCCGGGCCGAGTACCGCAAGGGCGAGGCGATCGGGGTAGTCAAGCGAGCGGGGAGCAAGCTCTCGCCCGAGGGGCCGGCGCCCAATGACCAGGATCTGGCCGATCGCGTCCGCTCGGAGCTGTTCCGCCCCGCCGATGCCCCCAAGGGCTCGGTGAACGTGAACGCCGAGAACGGCGTCATCTACCTGCGCGGCAAGGCGGCTACCGCCGAACAGCGCGAGGAGCTGGGGCAGATCGTCGCCAAGATCGATGGCGTTCGGGGCGTGAAGAATCTCCTCCACCTGCCCGGCGAGGCGGCGAAGGCAGAGAGCTGAGCCCGAAGCCCTGCCCCCGCGGAAGCCGCCGCCTTGATTGAGCGAGCGGCCCGCTTCGCGACTGGCCACGGGCGGCTTCAGCCGTGGGAGACGCTCGTCACCCGGCCGTCGGCGATCCTGGCGACGAGGACGCGGACGCGCTCACCCCCCTCCCACCTCGTCGCCCCTGCCGGCCCGCGCTGCTCCATACCGGGGTCGGGCTCGTCCGGCGTCGGCGGGCGATCCGGAGTGGGCGGTCCCTCGGCGGGGTCAGGGGCCGGCGAGGGCGCATCGGGCCGCGCGGGGGCCGGGTCCTCGCTCGGGAGGGGGTCCCGGTGTGGGGCCTGCTTTTCGACCTCCTCTTCGCCCATGTGAAGAGCATTCCCGACCGTCCGGGGGCCAAACGGGCCGTCAGCGCCCCTTCGCCTCCGTCGGCGGCGGCGCGTGGGCGGCGGCGAATCCGAGGATCAGCCCGGCGACCTCGTCCGGCTTCTCGACGTTCGGGGAGTGACCCGCCCCCTGGATCAGGACGGTGCGAGCCCCGGGGACGCTCTTGAAGGCGTCGAGCGACCGCTGAGCGTCGTAGATCTGGTCCTCAGCTCCGAACATCCCCAGGACGGGCAGATGGAGCGCGGCGAGGCGATCGGTCAGGGCCTCCTCGTTGGTGTAGTCCTCCTCCGCTGACGCCGCGTCCCTGTAGGACGTATAGGTCATCGCCCGGAGGTCGACGACCGGCTGGTCGGGATTGTCGAACCCCTGCGCCAGATCGAACCCTGGAGCGAAGACGTCGCCGTATTGGTCGGCGACCATCGAGGCCGGGACGATGTGCCCGAGGCGCTCCATCGCCTGACCGATCACCGGCTCCCAGCCGAGCTTGGCGGCGAACCCGAGGCCCCCGTAGCTCGTGTCGGGGGCCTGATCGATCTCGACGATCCCGGAGACGAGGTCCGGGCTCTGGGTGGCGAGCGCGACGGCGACGGTCCCACCGAGCGCGTGGCCGACCACGATCGCCTCACTCACCCCGAGCTCGGCGAGCGCCTCGGCCACCCCGCGCGCCTGGTCCTCGATTCCGTAGCCGGCGCGAGGCTTGTCCGAGCCACCGTGGCCGAGCAGGTCGATCCGGATCACCCGGTGGGCGCCCGTGAGCCCCGGCGCCAGCCGGTCCCACCAGTGCAGCGAGCACGTGTAGCAATGGATCAGCACGATCGGCGGTCCCGTCGGGTCTCCCTCATCGAGCACCTGAAGGCCGCCGATCGACGTCTCGACGATCCGCCCTCCGTCGATGTTCACCTCCGCGTCCTTGGTCTGATGGGAGAGGGCGAGCGCGTTGAGGACCAGGACGAGGAGGAGGACGCCGAGGACGATCAGGGCGACCCTGCCCGTTCGCCTCAACGTCCGCGCCCCTCGGACACCTGCTCCGCCGAGAGGCCGAGCGGCTCCGCGTTCTCCTCCATCGCCGCGATGATCACCCGCATGTGGTCGTCGGGGTCCACCCCCAGCTCGTCGATCCCCCGCTGCACCTCCTCGCGGTTGACCCCGGCCGCGAACGAGGGCTGCTTCAGCTTCTTCTTCACCGACTTCGGCGTCATCCCCTCGATCCCGGTGGGGCGGACCATCGCGCAGGCGGCGATGAAACCGGACAGCTCGTCGACGGCGTACAGGGTCTTCGCGAGCTGGGTCTCCCGCGGCACCTCCATGAAGTCGGCGTGACCGGCGACCGCGTCGATCACCTCCTGCGGGTAACCGAGGCGCTCGAGCTCGGCCACCGCGTGCCTGGGATGCCCAGTCTCGAGATCGGGGTAGCGCTCGTAGTCGAGGTCGTGGAGCAGCCCGGTAGCGGCCCACAGCTCCTCGTCGTCGCCGAATTTCCTGGCGTAGGCGCGCATCGCCGCCTCGACCCCGAGCAGATGCCGGCGGAGCGACTCGGACGCGATCCACTCGCAGACCAGCGCCCACGCATCGTCTCTTGAGACCTCTGCCATTGCCACCGTTACCCTAATCGGCGCGATGGAGAAGTTCGTCATTCAGGGCGGCGTGCCGCTCTCGGGCGAGATCGTTCCCGCCGGAAACAAGAACGCGGCCCTGCCGATCCTCGCCGCCTGCCTGCTCACCGACGAGGAGATGGTGCTCCGGAACGTGCCCCGGATCCGCGACGTCGAGTCGATGCTCGGGCTCCTCGAGGGCCTCGGCGTGTGGGTCGAGTGGAACAGCGAGAACGAGCTCCGCCTCCGGGCGAGCGCCGTCGGGCGCACCGAGGTGGACGAGGAGCCCGCCAACCGGATCCGGGCGTCGTTCCTCGCCGCCGGGCCGCTCCTGGCCCGCTTCGGCGAGGCGCGAATGGCCCCGCCGGGCGGTGACACGATCGGGAGGCGCCGCCTCGACGCTCACCTGGACGCCTTCCGCGACCTCGGCGCCAAGGTGGAGGGGGACGTGTGGATCGGCATCACCGCCCCACCCGAGGGACTGCGGGCGACCCGCCTGTTCATGGACGAGCCGTCGGTGATGGGAACCGAGAACGCCCTCCTGGCCGCGGCCCTGACGCCGGGGCCCACGACGATCGCGAACGCCGCCTCCGAGCCCCACGTGCAGGACCTCGCCCGGCTGCTTTCGGCGATGGGTGCGACCGTGGACGGGATCGGCTCGAACGTGATGACGGTTCACGGCCAGGAGGAGCTGGGCGGCGTCGAGCATACGATCTGCCCCGACCACATCGAGATCGCGAGCTTCATCGCCCTGGCGGCCGCCACCGGCGGCAAGCTCCGGATCCGCGACACCGTTCCCGAGGACCTCGAGGGAATCCGGCGCCAGTTCCGCCGCCTGGGGCTCCAATCGATGGTCGAGGGGCGCGACGTGTTCGTCCCGCCCGAGCAGACGCTTCGGATCAGGGACGACGCCGGCGATGCGATCCCCAAGATCGACGACGGACCCTGGCCTGCGTTCCCCGCCGACCTCACCTCGATCGCCCTCGCCCTGGCGACCCAGGCCGAGGGCACGATCCTGATCTTCGAGAAGATGTTCGAGAACCGGTTGTTCTTCGTCGACAAGCTGGTGGCGATGGGCGCTCGGATCACGCTGTGCGATCCCCACAGGGCGATCGTCAGCGGTCCGAGCCATCTTCACGGCGCCCATCTGGAAAGCCCTGACATCCGGGCCGGCATGGCGATGCTCATCGCGGCGCTCGCCGCCGACGGCACCTCGGAGATCGGAAACGTCATCCAGATCGACCGCGGGTACGAGCGGATCGACGTGCGGCTGCGGGAGCTCGGCGCCCACATCGAGCGGGTCTCCGCCGAGCGAGTCCCGGCCTGACACCCGTCCGCCACCTCCTCGGCCTCGCCTGCCTGGATCGCGGGTTGGGGCGCGACGGCCTGGCAACCCCGTGACCGGGGCGGGGAAACCATGCCTCTAAGGTGCGCGCGATGATCCACCCGACCCCGCCCGGCACCCGCGACGTCCTTCCCGAGGAGATGCGCGAGCTCCGTGCCCTCGAAACGTCGCTGCGGGACGCCTTCGAGCGCCACGGCTACAACGAGGTGGCGACCCCAACGATCGAGTACGCGGAGATCCTCCAGCGCGGCGACCGCCGCTACGCCAATGCCGCCTATCGGTTCTTCGACGAGCGCGGCGACCTGCTCGCGATGCGATCGGACATGACGATCCCGATCGCGCGGCTGGTCGCCACCCGGCTCCAGGGCGAGCAGCCGCCGTTCCGGCTCGCATACGTCGCCCGCGCCTACAGGGCAGTCAGCCCCCAGCGCGGCCAGATGCGCGAGTTCACCCAGGCGGGGGTGGAGTTGATCGGCGCCGAGGCGCCCGACGGGACCGCCGAGGTGATCGAGGTCCTGAGCTCCGCCCTCGACGCCGCCGGCCTCAACCGCGCCATCGTCGGGCTCGGGGATGCCGATCTCTACAGCCAGCTGCTGGCCGAGCTGGACGTCGGCGACCAGGACCGCGAGCGAATCCTCGACCGGCTCGCTGCCCATGACCTGGTTGGCCTCGAGGCCGAGGTCGGCGCGGTCGAGGGCCTCGACCAGGTCTCGAGGGCGACCCTTCTCGCTCTCCCCGGCATGCGGGGCGGCGCCGGGGTCCTCGACCGCGCCGGCGCCCTCGGCGGCGAGGCCGTGGTCCGCGCAACCAAACGACTGCGGGCGACCTACCAGGCGCTCGCCGTTCGCGGGGTGGGCGACCGGGTCCGCCTCGACCTGGGGCTGCTGCGCGATCTCGGCTACTACACGGGGGCGATCCTGGAGGTCTACGACCCCGCCCTCGGGCACATCCTCGGTGGGGGCGGCCGCTACGACACGCTCCTCGGGCGCTTCGGCCGCGATCTCCCGGCGGCCGGGTTCGCGCTCTATCTCGAGCGCCTCCACGTGGCCCAGGCCGAGGAGGAGCGCCAGGCGAAGGCGGGCGGGCAATGAGCCCCCGGGTGGTGGAGGCGACCCGCGCCCGGGAGGGCGGGCCGTTGAAGCTCGCGCTGCCGCGCGGAGCGCTTTGGGCGCAGACCCTCGACGCGCTCGACCAGATCGGGCTCGATACCTCGGAGCTGCGCTCGAGCTCGCGGTCGCTCGTCTTCGCCGCCGACGGCCTGCGGCTGATCACGATGCGCTCCTCCGATGTGCCGACCTACGTCGAGGCGGGCGCCGCGGACCTCGGGATCACGGGCAAGGACGTATTGCTCGAGCAGCGCGACCGGATCACGTACGAGCTTCTCGACCTCCGCTACGGCGCCTGCCGAATGGTCCTGGCGGGTCGCGTCGGCGACGACGCCCTCGGGGAGGCGGAGCGCCGCCTGGGTGGAATGCGAATCGCGACCAAGTACCCCCGGATCGCCGAGCGCCACTTCGAGGAGACCGGCCGCCAGGCCGAGGTGATCGAGGTGAAGGGGTCGGTTGAGCTCGCCCCGATCTCCGGGCTCGCAGACGGGATCGTCGACCTGGTCGCAACGGGACGGACCCTCGCCGAGAACGGGCTCGAGGTGCGCGAGGAGATCGCCGTTTGCAGCGCCCGCCTGGTCGCCAACCGGGTATCGCACAAGCTCCGGGCCGAAGAGGTCGACGACCTGGTCGAGCGGTTCCGGGAGGCGACCGCGCAGTGAGGGTTGCTCGCTTCGACTGGGACGGGAGCGCCCCCCGCAGCCTCGCCGGTGAGATCCGGGCGCTTCAGCCCTCGCTCGCGGAGGCGAGCTCGGCGGTTGCCGAGATCATTGACGCCGTCGCGGCGGGCGGGGACGAGGCGGTAATGCGCCTCGAGAGGCGGTTCGGGGGCACGCAGCCGACCGCCCTTCAGGTCAGCGCCAATCAGTTGCGGGCGGCGCCGGACTCGATTCCGAGCAAGATCGCGGACGCGATCCGGGTCGCAATCGACAACGTCAGGGGAGTGATGTCCGGCTGGAGCCTGTCGGCGACGAGGGCCCCCCCGCCCGAGATCAAGTGGACGTTCCGTAAGGTGGCCGTGGCCTCTGCGGGAGCCTACGTCCCGGGTGGCGCCGGCGCCTATCCCTCGACCGCGATCATGTGCTGCGTTCCAGCGGAGAGCGCCGGGGTCGACCGGATCGCGGTCGCATCTCCCCCGGCGCCAGATGGAAGGGTGAACCAGCTGGTGCTCGCGGCCTGCGCGCTTGCGGGCGCCACAGACGTCTACGCGATGGGTGGCGCCCAGGCGGTCGCGGCACTGGCGCTGGGGACCGAGACCGTCTGGCCCGTGGACATGATCGTCGGGCCGGGCAACCGCTACGTCCAGGAGGCGAAGCGCCAGCTCGTCGGCCGGGTCGGGATCGACGGCATCGCCGGGCCCAGCGAGTTGATGGTCGTCGCCGATCAGACCTCGGATATCGGAAACCTCGCCCTCGATCTATGCGCCCAGGCCGAGCACGGGAACGAGGGGATCCTGGTCGCCTGCGCCGCGCGAAAGGGAGTGCTCGCCGAGCTCCAGCACGCCGTCGACGAGCTCGCGCGGAGCCGCAAGACTGTCAAACAGGCCCCGCTGGCGCTGGTCACCGTCCCTTCCACGACGGCAGCCGTCGAGCTCGCCGACGCGCTGGCGCCCGAGCACCTCGAGCTCGCCTGCGTCGATGCGGAGGAGCTCGCCCGCGAGGTTCGGTACGCCGGTTGCGTGTTCGTCGGCCCCTACTCGGCCACCGCCTTCGGGGACTACGCCGCAGGATCGAACCACGTCCTCCCCACCGGCGGAGCGGGGCGTTTCATGGGACCCCTGAGCCCGGACACATTCAGGCGAGAGCTGATGACCGTCCAGCTCACGAGGCGCTCGGCCGAGGCGCTCGCGCCCACCGTCGCTACGCTGGCGGACGCCGAGGGCTTCCCGGTCCACGGCGAGTCGGCGCGGGCGCGGGCCGAGAGGAAGGCAAACGGCCGATGAGCCGCAGAGCTCAGATCGAACGGAAGACCAGCGAGACAGCCGTCGCGCTGACCCTGTCCCTGGACGACGGCGAGGCGCAGATATCCACCGGCCTCGGCTTCCTCGACCACATGCTCGAGCTGCTCGCCCGGCACGGCCGTCTCGGGATTCGGCTCGAGGCCAAAGGCGATCTGGCGACGGGCGCCCACCACACCACCGAGGACGTCGGGATCGCGATCGGCCAGGGGCTCGACCGGGCGCTCGGCGACCGGGCGGGGATCCGGCGCTACGGCGCCGCCACCGTGCCGATGGACGAGGCGCTCGCCGAGTGCGCGATCGACGTCTCGGGTCGGCCGCTGACCGTCTACGAGGCGAAGCTCCCCACCGTCACCATCGCCGGGTTCGACGCCGAGCTGACCGAGGAGTTCTTCCGGGCGGTCGCCTCCAACGCGAAGCTCACCCTCCACCTGAGGGTTCGGTATGGATCGAACGCCCACCACATGATCGAGGCCGCGTTCAAGGCCTTCGCCCGTGCGCTGCACGAGGCGGTCTCGCTCGACCCCGACGAGGACGGGGTCCCCTCGACCAAGGGGACCCTGACCGGCTGAACGATGCCGTTCGCGACGCCACGGAGGCCCCGGGCGTGAGCCGCGAGGCCCCCCGGCTGGCCATCCTCGACTACGGGATGGGCAACCTGCGCTCGGTCGAGAAGGCGCTCGAGCGGATCGGCGCCGTGGGGGAGATCACCGCCGATCCCGACCGGGCCGCCAGCGCCGAGGGCGTGATCCTGCCGGGCGTCGGTGCCTTCCCGAAGGCGATCGCCCGGGTCCGCGAGCTCGGTCACGACCAGCTGATCGCCGAGCGGGCCGATCAGGGCAGGCCGGTCCTGGGTATCTGCCTGGGGATGCAGCTGCTGTTCTCCTCCTCGATCGAGAACGAGCGCGCCGAGGGGATCGGCGTCCTGCCGGGCCCCGTCGAGCCGCTCGCCGCCGACGGGCTCAAGGTGCCCCACATCGGCTGGTCCCCGGTCCGCTGGGCCCATCCCTCTGAGCTCACCCGGGGGCTCGGGGCCGAGCCACCCTTCTACTTCGTCCACAGCTACGCGCCGCGGCCGCGCGAGCAGTCCGACGTCCTCGGCACCGCCGCCTACGGCGAGCGATTCGCGTGCGCGGTCGAGCGCCCGCCCGTGTACGGGGTCCAGTTCCACCCCGAGAAGTCGAGCGCGGCGGGGCTGACGCTGCTCGAGAACTTCGTCCGGATCTGCGCGGCTTGATCCTCTACCCGGCGATCGACATCCGCGGTGGCCGCGCCGTCCGCCTGGTCCGGGGCGACTACGAGCGCGAGACCGCCTACGACGACGATCCGGTCGCCGCCGCCCGCCGCTGGGAGGCCGACGGGGCGCGGTGGCTGCACGTGGTCGACCTCGACGGGGCCCGGGCCGGCGCCCCGGTCAACCTCGACAAGGTGCGCCGGATCGTGGCCGCGGTCGGGATCCCGATCCAGCTCGGGGGAGGGCTCCGGGACTCGAAGAAGGTCGAGGAGGCGATCTCGATCGGGGTGGAGCGGGTGGTCCTGGGCACCGCTGCGGCCCGCGATCCCGACCTCACCGAGGCGATCGTGGCCGCCCACGGCGATCGGGTGATCGCCTCGATCGACACCCGCGGGGGCAAGGTGGCCGAGCAGGGCTGGACGCTCTCGTCCGAGCTCGGCGCGGCCGAGCTCGTCGGCACGCTCAGCGACCGCGGCGTCTCCCGGTTCGTCTACACGCCGGTCGAGGTCGATGGCCTGATGGAGGGCCCGGAGACGGGCGCCCTCGGCGAGGTGTGCGCGGCCGCGAACGGGGAGGTGATCTACTCGGGGGGAGTCGGCTCCCTCGACGACCTCCGGGCCCTCCGCGCGCTCGGGCTCGAGAACCTCGAGGGAGTGATCGTCGGCCGGGCGCTCTACGAGGGACGGTTCGGGGTGGCCGAGGGCCAGGCCGCGCTCGACGGGTGAAGCATGCCCGTCGCTCTCAGCGGGGCTCGCAGGTGACGCCGAGCTCGACCAGCTCCTGCTCCAGCGGGATCGTCAGCTGGCGGTACCGCGCGTAGGCGGCGCGAAGCTCGTGGACGTCGCCGGGATGGTCCTGAATCTGGTGGTAGGCCGCCAGCCCGGCGCGATTGATGTGATCGATCAACCTGAGGATCGCGTGGTGGCGGCCGCTCTCCCCGGGTGGCGGGTCGAGCAGCGCAATCCTACGTTCCATCTCAGCGTAGGCGTCGAGCACCCGGCTGAACCGAGGCTGGCCGACGTCGCTCAGCCTGCTCGTCTCCTGTGCGCAGATCCGGTTGACGTCGTCCAGGTAGCTGGCGCTGGCGTTGAGGGCCAGCCCCAGCAGCAGGGCGCCGGCGAGCCAAAGCACCGGGTAGACGACCCGCATGCGGCTGGGCCGCGGAGGGCTCGAATAGACGACGCTGCCGACGGCCGTGCCCCCGACGAAATCCCCGATCCGCCGGCGGCGCCCGCCGGAGCCGACCAGCACCAGGAGAGCCAGCAGGGGCTCCTCCAGGACCCTGATCACGTTGCGCGCGGCGATCGAATTCGTGCCAGGCGCCCCGCCGTCCGGCTTGATCACCCGCAGCCCCATCGCGTACTTGCCGATCGTGTAGCCGGTGGTCGACTCGCAGAGGAAGAAGTAGGTCACCTCGACGAACACCGCCAGCAGCAACGTCAGGGGGGTGTCGAATCCCAGGCGACGGACGACAATGAAGGGCACAGCCAACAGCAGCCCGTCGATCAGGCGTGCCTTCACGCGCCTGCCGTCGAGGGGGCGGCGATCGCGCAGCTGCTTCGTATCGATCGTCACGCGTCTCTGCGCCGTTTATCGACGCCCGGAGGGGTCGGCTAGATTCCGACTTGTGGTGAAGCTCTTCGGCCCGTTCTTCGTGATCGCGGGCGTCATGCACTTCCTCAAGACCCGCTGGTACGAGCGGATCGTGCCGCCGTTTCTGCCCGCCCACCGCGCGCTCGTGTACGCGAGCGGCGTCGCCGAGATCGCCGGCGGCATCGCCACCATGCACCCGGCCACCCGGCGCGCCGGCAGCCTCTGGAGCATCGCCACCCTGATCGCCGTCTTTCCCGCCAACGTCCACATGGCGATCAACCCCGAGCTCTACGAGCGGGGGATCCCGGGCGGGCGCAAGGCGCTCTACGCGCGCCTCCCGGTCCAAGCCCTCTTCATCGCCTGGGCCTGGGCCGCCCGGCGGAACGACTAGATTGACCTCGGGTTTCCCCGACGCCTGGGCTCCTGGCGGCCCACGGCGGTCGCTCCGATCCAGGGGGATCACCCGCGATCGGCGCGCGATGAGTTCGGGGGTCGCGGCCGGTCTCAGCTACAACGGAACCGACCAGGGAAGGCTGGTGATGAGCGCACCGAAGATCGACAGGAACCGCTGGCTCGCCCTCTACGTCCTCTGCGTGGGGATGCTGATGATCGTCCTCGACGTCACCGTCGTCAACGTGGCGCTGCCGTCGATCCAGAGCGACCTGGGGTTCTCCCAGTCGAGCCTCGCCTGGGTGGTCAACGCCTACCTGATCGCCTTCGGCGGTCTTCTCCTGCTCGCCGGGCGCTTCGGCGACATCCTCGGGCGCAGGCGGGTGTTCCTGGCCGGCCTCGGGGTGTTCACCGCCGCCTCGCTGGCCTGTGGCGCCGCCCAGAGCCAGGAGGTGCTGGTCGCCGCCCGCTTCGTTCAGGGGATCGGCGGGGCGATGACCTCCGCCGTCATCCTCGGCATGATCGTGACGATGTTCCCGGAGCCGCGGGAGCAGGCGAAGGCGATCGGCGTCTACGGCTTCGTCGCCTCCGCCGGGGGCTCGGTCGGGCTGTTGGCCGGCGGCATCCTCACCCAGTCGATCAACTGGCACTGGATCTTCTTCGTCAACATCCCGATCGGGATTGCCACCGCCATCCTCGCCCGCCGGCTGCTCCGGCGCGACGAGGGGATCGGGTTCGGCGACGGCGCCGACGTGCCGGGCGCGGTCCTGGTGACGAGCTCGCTGATGCTCGGCGTCTACACGATCGTCAAGCCCGCGGCCGACTACGGCTGGGGCTCGGGCCGGACCATCCTCTTCGGCGCCATCTCGCTGGCGCTGCTGGTCGCCTTCATCGTCCGTGAGGCGACCGCGCGCAACCCGCTCATCCCGCTCCGGATCTTCCGGTCGCGGAACGTCTCGGGCGCGAACATGGTCCAGGCGCTCCTGGTCGCGGGGATGTTCGGGATGTTCTTCATGGGTGCCCTGTACCTGCAGCGGGTGCTCGGCTACGACGCCCTCGAGATCGGCTTCGCCTTCCTACCCGCCACGATCGTGATGGGGACTCTCTCGCTTCGCTACTCCGAGTTGCTGATCACGCGCTTCGGCGCCAGGAAGGTCCTCTTCCCCGGCATGACCCTGATCGCGGTCGGCCTCGCCCTGTTCACCCGAGCGCCAGTCGACGGCAGCTACCTGCGCGACGTGCTCCCGGTGATGCTCCTGCTCGGGCTCGGGATCGGCGTCTCCTTCCCCGCCCTGATGTCGCTGGCGATGTCCGGTGTCACCCCCGAGGAGGCGGGCCTGGCCTCCGGGCTCGTCAACACCACCGCGCAGGTGGGAGGCGCGCTCGGCCTGGCGGTCCTCGCCACCCTGTCCGCGACCCGCAGCGACAATTTGATCGAGGACGGCCGCTCCACCGCCTCGGCGCTCACCGATGGGTACCACCTGGCGTTCGTGATCGGTGCCCTCCTGGTGGTGGCCGCGATCGCCGTTCTGCTCACGGTCACCCGGCCGGTCGAGGCGCAATACCCGCCTCACGGCGACGCGGAGCCCCAGCCCGGATCCGAGCCGAACGGCGAGCCCGCCTACTCGGAGGCCGGGTAGGGCTAACTTCCCGCCCATGGTCCTCAAGCGGGTCATTCCCTGCCTCGACGTCGATCGCGGCCGGGTCGTCAAGGGCACCAACTTCGTCGACATCCGCGACGCGGGCGATCCGGTGGAGCTGGCGGAGCGCTACGACGCCGAGGGGGCCGACGAGCTCGTCTTCCTCGATATCACCGCCTCGCACGAGAGCCGCGACACGATCGTCGAGCTGGCCCGGCGAACCGCCGACAACGTCTTCATCCCGTTCACGATCGGCGGCGGGATCCGCTCGGCGGGGGACGCGCAGGCGGTCCTCGACGCGGGGGCCGACAAGGTGTCGGTGAACTCGGCGGCCCTCGAGCGGCCGGCGCTGATCGGGGACCTCGCCGAGGTGTTCGGCTCCCAGTGCGTGGTGCTCGCGATCGACGCCAAGGCGCATGGCGCCGACGGCTCCTCGCCCGCGCCCTCGGCTTCCCCGGGCTCGCCGGGGGAACGCGAGTGGGATGTCTACACCCACGGGGGACGGACCAGGGCCGAGGGCCGCGAGGCGGTCGCCTGGGCGCGCGAGGGAGTCGAGCGCGGCGCGGGGGAGATCCTGTTGACGAGCATGGACCGCGACGGGACCACCGACGGCTACGACCTGGCGCTAACCCGCGCGGTCGCCGATGCGGTTGGGGCGCCCGTGATCGCGTCGGGGGGCGCCGGGAACCTCGATCACCTGGTGGCGGCGATCACCGAGGGGGGCGCGGATGCTGTCCTCGCCGCCTCGATCTTCCACTACCGCTCGTATTCGATCGCGGAGGCCAAGGCCCGCCTCGAGGCCGCCGGGATCGCGGTGCGGACCGTCTGAGCCGGGCTACTTGGCAGCGCCGGAGCGCGGGAGGTGGCGGCCATAGATCTGCGCCTTCCGCTTCCCGCCCTTCTTGACGGCGGACTTGAGGGCGTAGATCGTGCTGTAGCCGGTCAGGAAGAGGTGGTGGCCGTCCGAGATCACCGGGTTGTAGGCGCCATCCGGGAAGATGAAGAGGCGCTTCCCGTTGCGGATGTTGAGGCCCACGGTCCGGGTGGAGTGCAGGTTGGCGACGTAGACGACGTCGCCGATCAGGCTGGCGGCCCCCGAGACCGCGCCGCCCACCCGCCGCGACCAGCGCTCCACACCGTCGCGCGCGTTGAGGGCGTAGAAGGTGCCGTCGTAGGAGCCGAAGTAGATCGTCGGGGCGGTGTCGGGGGTGTTGGCGGCCACCGCCGCGGCGTAGACGTAGTTCGAGGTGGTCTTGCTCCAGGCGAGGGTCCCGTTCGACTCCACGAAGCTGTACATGCGCCCGTCGGTGTTGCCGACGTAGACCCGGCCGAAGGCGACCGTCGGGGCGGCGTAGAAGGTCCCGAACTGCCCCAGCCCCTGGCTCTGGCCCCCCGACTGCCACTTGACCCCGCCGTTGCTCAGATCGACGGCGGTGACGTGGCCGCTGTAGTCGCCGACGAAGACCACGCCGTGGTCGTACGCCGGCGCCGACTTGACCGCGCCCCCGATGCCGGCCGCCCAGATCTCATTGCCGGTTCGCTTGTCGAGCGCATAGAGGTCCCCGCACTCGCACCCCACCACCACCTTCCGGCCGAGCACGATCGGCGAGGACTCGGTGCGCCCGGGGAGGGGATGGCGCCAGACGACGTGGCCGTTGCGCGCCTTGAGGGCGACCACCTGGCCGGGGGTGAGGTTGGAGACGTAGATCCGACCGTGGGAGTAAGTGGGGGCGGAGGCGTTCACCGACGCCACCCGGCGCTTCCAGATCGGCTTTCCGTTGCTGACCCGGAGCGCGAACACCTCGCCCCTGTTGTTGATCCCGTAGATCACGTTGTCGACGACGATCGGCGAGTACTCCATCAGGGCGCCGCTGTCGTATCGCCACTTCACCTGGAAAGGGGGCTTCGCCCCGCCCGTGGGGAGGTAGCGGGTGCGGCGAAGGTCGTAGCCGTACAACGGCCAGTTGACGAGCTTGAAGGTCTCCTTCGGCTCCGAGGCGCTGAACGGCTCCTCGTTTCCGCGGCTGACGTCTGCCGGTCGCTTCAGCAACAGATAGCCGACCAGCGCTACGGCCGCGATCAACACCACCCCGCCGGCGATCAACCAGCGCCGGTGGTGGCGCCAGAGGGCGTTCAACCAAGCCATTGGGAGGCGAACATGGTAGGAGAAGCCGGTAAGTGCCCGCTCAAGAGAGCCACGAGATCGACCCGGCCAAGCTGGGCGAGCGCCTGAGCTCCCTGCCTGGGATCGCGGAGCTGCGACGGGCTGCCGGCGGCGCCCAGGTTTACCTGGTGGGAGGGGTGGTGCGCGATCTGCTCCTCGGTCGCCTCCGCGCCGACCTCGACCTCGCCGTGGAGGGCGATGTCCGGCCTCTCGCCGCCGCCCTCGGCGGCGAGATGGTCGAGCACGATCGCTTCTCCACCGCGAGCGTCCGGATCGGAGAGCTCGAGGTCGACATCGCCCGCACCCGGGCGGAGAGCTACCCCCATCCGGGCGCCCTTCCGGAGGTGCGCCCGGCGCCGCTCGCCGAGGACCTCGCCCGGCGCGACTTCACGGTCAACGCGATGGCGGTGCCGCTCAGGGGCACCCCGGAGCTGATCGACCCCCGGGGCGGCCTCGACGATCTCCGCGCCGGGCTGCTCCGGGTGCTGCACGAGCGCTCCTTCGCTGACGATCCCACCCGGGCGCTCCGCGGTGCCCGCTACGCCGCCCGGTTCCGGTTCGCGCTCGAACCGGGCACCGAGGCGCTGCTCGCGGAGGCCGACCTCTCGACCGTCTCCGGAGACAGGGTGATCGCCGAGCTCGCCCGGATCGCCGCCGAGTCGCGGCCGAGCGCGGCGCTCGAGCTGATCGCGAGCTGGGGGCTGCTCGAACTCGGGAAGGGCCCGCGGCTGGCGGCGGCGCTCGAGCGCGTGTTCGAGCGAAGCGAATGGGCGGAGTACGCCGACCGCGAGACCGCGATCCTGCTCGCGGTCGCTCCGGGCGACCGCCCCCTTCAGCTGCGCCGCCGGGCCGGCAAGCTCGCCCGCGCGAGGCCCGGTTCGGCAGCCGAGTCGGTCTACCTCGCCTCTGGCCACGCGGCCGAGGTGCTGGCGCTGGCGCGAGCCTCGGGCGCCGCGTGGCTCGACGACTACGTCGCCCGGCTTCGCCACTACGAGCTCGAGATCGACGGCTTCGACCTGATCGACGCCGGCGTCCCAGAGGGGCCCGCGATCGGCCTCGGCCTGGATGCCGCCCTCGAGGCGAAGCTCAACGGGGAGATCTCGGGCGCCGAGCAGGAGCTGCGGGTGGCGCTCGAGGCGGCGCAGGGGGCCGAGAAGCGCGACCACTAGCCTCACCGGGGTGGAGTGGCGAGAGCAACAGGGCGTGCGCTGGCTCGAGGCGACCCTCGACGGCGCCCGAGCGGCCTTCTCGACCCGGCTCGGAGGGGTCAGCAGCGACCCCTATGAGAGCCTCAACGTCGCGGTGATGACGGGCGACGATCCCGGTGCGGTGCGCGAGAACCGCCGGCGCCTGGCGGCGGCGCTCGGCCGCGACCCGGCCCGAGTGGTGATGGGTCGCCAGGTGCACGGCGATCAGCTCCGCTGGCACCGGGCGGCGCAGAGCCCTCGAGTGTTCGCCGATGCCGTTCGCAGCCCGGACGAGGTCGACGCCCACGCCACCGCCGAGCCCGAGCTGACGCCGCTGGTGATGGTCGCCGACTGCCTTCCGATCGCCCTCGCCGGGCCGGGCGGGGTGGCGATGGCGCATTGCGGCTGGCGGGGGCTGGCGGCGGGACTGGCGGCGGAGACGGCGCGGGCGGTCGATGCGGGCGCGGCGGCAATCGGCCCCGGCATCGGGTCCTGTTGCTACGCGGTCGCAGAGGAGGTGCTGGCGGCGTTCGAGTCGGTCCCCGCGGCGGCCTCGGGGCGCATGCTCGACCTGGTGGCGATCGCCCGGCGCCAGCTGGCCGAGGCCGGCGTCGCGGAGGTCGAGGTGGCGGGGCTGTGCACGAGGTGCAACCCCGAGCTTTTCTTCTCCCACCGTCGCGACGGGGAGCGGACCGGTCGTCAGGCGGGGCTCGCCTGGCTCGACTCCCGGGGCAACGGCGATGGTTGAGCCGATCACCGGAATCGACCCCAACCGGGTCCGCGCGAACCTCGATGGAGTCCGGGCCCTCGTTGGCGCCGACGTCGAGATCCTGGCCACGACCAAGTACGTCCCGGTCGAGGAGATGGGAGCGCTCGCCGAGGGCGGGGTGGAGCTGGTGGGCGAGAACCGCCTTCAGGACCTGGAGACGAAGCAAGCGCGGTGGCGAGACTCGTTCACCTGGGACTTCATCGGCAACCTCCAGAGCCGCAAGGTGAAGCGGATCCTGCCCCGCGTCCGCCTGATCCACTCGCTCGCCACCGACTCCGCGCTCGAGCAGCTCGGGCGGCACGGGACGGCTGAGACCGAGGTCCTGGTAGAGGTAAACCTGAGCGGCGAGGAGAGCAAGAGCGGGGTGCCGCCGGGCGAGCTCACCGCCTTCATCGAGCGTTGCCCGGTCCCCGTCTCCGGCCTGATGACGATGCCGCCGTTCACCGAGGATCCTGAGGCCTCGCGCCCGTTCTTCGCTCGCCTGGCGGAGCTGGCCGCCGAGCACCGCCTCGCGCGGCTCTCGATGGGCTCCAGCCAGGACTGGCGGGTGGCGGTCGAGGAGGGGGCGACGATCGTGCGGCTCGGCGAGGTCCTGTTCCGTTAAGTCGCCATAATCACGGGCAGGAATCCCGGCCGCAAGGCCGAACCTGAGGCCCAAATGGCGATTCGAGATACATGGAGGCGCGCGCTCGAGTACTTCGGCCTCGTCGAGGGCGACTACATCGAGGAGGGCGCCTACGAGGAGGGGGACACCGGCACCGAGCTGGCACCCCTCGACGAGCCGGTCCGCGAGGTCGCTCCCTCTCGCTCACGCGGAGTGCGGGCATCGCGCCGGGACGACATCGACGACATCTTCGGCGAGGACGAGCCGACGCCCCGCAGGCGGGGCCGCGGCCCTCGGTCGGTGCCGGGCGGAAACGGCGGCTCGGACTTCTCCATGCACGTGGTCACCCCGCGCAACTTCAACGACGCCCAGCAGGTCGCCGACGAGTTCAAGCGCTCGAAACCGGTGATCATCAACCTCCAGTCGACCGACCGCGAGCTCGCCAAGCGACTGATCGACTTCTCCTCGGGGATGACCTATGCCCTCGGCGGCGGGATGCAGCGGATCGCCCAGGGCATCTTCCTGCTGACCCCGCGCAACGTGGAGGTCTCGGCCGAGGAGAAGGCCCGGATCCTCGAGGGCGGATTCTTCAACCAGAGCTAGCCTCCGCGCAGCGCCTAGAGTTCGCGCCGTGAAAGTCGGGATCATCGGCGCCGGCAACATGGCCTCGGCGATGGCTCGCGGGTGGGCAGCAGCCGACGGGGGTCCCGAGCTGCTGCTCACGGACGCGGGATCGGGCCGGGCTGAACGGCTCGCCGCCGAGCTGGGCGCCGAGGCACCGGGGGACAACGCGGAGCTGGCCAAAGCCGCCGATCTGGTCGTCCTCGCCGTCAAGCCCGCAAAGCTCGATGCTGTCGCGGCGGAGGTCGTCGGAGCCGGCAAGCCCGTGCTCTCGGTCCTTGGCGCCACCTCGCTCGCGCGTCTGCGCGAGGCTCTTCCCGGCGTCGCGGTAATCCGGACGATGCCGAACGTCGCCGTCGAGGTGCGCCGGGGAGTGATCTGCTGGACGGCGGCCGAGGGGGTCGAAGATGCGGTTCGGGAGCGGGTCCGGGAGCTGATCGCCCTGCTCGGGCTCGGAATCGAGCTCGCCGAGGAGCTGATGGACCCGGCGACGGCGCTGATGGGCTGTTCGCCGGCCTACATCGCGCTGTTTGCCGAGGCGCTTACCGATGCCGGCGTCCAGCAGGGCGTCCCCGAGGAGCAGGCCCGCCAGATGGTGACCGAGACCTTCGCGGGGACCGCCGCCCTGCTCGAGGAGCACCACACGCTCCGGGTCCGCCGCGCCGTGAGCTCGCCGGGCGGGTCGACGGCGGCGGGCGTCGCCGCCTTGGAGCGGGGCGGTGTCCGCGCCGCGATCTTCGAGGCGGTTGCCGCCTCGCTGACCCGGATGCGCGGATGACGGTGCTGGTTGCCCTTACCCGCGGGAACATCGCGGACTACGTCAACGCGCTCTTCCTCGTCTACATCGTCCTGATCTTCATCAGGGTGCTTCTCTCGTGGATCCCGCGGATCCCCTACTACCGATGGCTGCGGGCGTCGATCGATTTCGTCCACCAGGTCACCGACCCCTACCTGAGCCTCTTCCGGCGGGTTCTACCCCCGATCGGACGCGGGTTCGCCGTGGACATCAGCCCGATCATCGCCGTGTTCGTGCTCTTCATCCTCCAGCGCGTGATCGTCGCGCTGATCGAGGGGTGAGCGCCCGGCTCGGCCCCCGCGTCGCGTTGGTGATCTGCGGCGTCGTGGTCGCGGTCGATCAGGCGACCAAGGCGCTCGCCGACTCCCTCGTCGCCGCCGGGGACCGCGTCCATGTCCTCCCGGTGCTCGCTTTCGAGCGGACCCACAACACGGGCATCGCCTTCGGCCTCGCCGGCGACGGGTCGCCGGTCCTGATCGCGGTCGCGGTGTCCGCGGTGGTCCTGCTGCTCGGGTTCATCGCCCACCAGGTTCGGAGTCCCGCGATCTGGCTGGCGGCCGGCTTGCTGGTCGGCGGCGCCGTCGGCAACCTCGCCGACCGGGTCCGCCAGGGCTCGGTCACCGACTTCATCCACCTTCCCGCCTGGCCCACCTTCAACCTCGCCGATCTCGCGATCACCGCCGGGGTGGCGGTTCTACTCGTCGCCTACCTGAGAGGCGACGCGCCCTCCAGGGATCGGGAGCGCGAGGGGGAGGGGGAGGGCACCTCTGCCTGACCGGCCCCTGACCGTCTACGTCGACGATGACGTGGTCGTCGTCGACAAGCCCGCCGGGCTGGTGGTCCACCCGGCGCCCTCGTACAAGGGGGAGACCCTGGTCGACCTGCTCGGCGAGCTGCCGGGCGGCGGTGAGAGCGCGCGTCGGGGGATCGTCCACCGCCTCGACCGCGACACCTCGGGCCTGATGGTGGTTGCCCGCAACGAGGCGGCCCACGCCTCGCTCGCCGCCCAGATTCGTGGGCGCCAGGCGACCCGCGAGTACCTGGCCCTGGTCGAGGGGGTGCTCGAATCGCGCACCGGGACGATCGACGCCCCCCTCGGACGCCATCGCCGGCGGCGGACGCGGATGGCGATACGGGGCGCCGCCTCCCGCGCGGCTCGCACCCACTTCGAGGTGGCCGAGGCACTGCCCGCCGATACCCTCGTCCGCGCCCGCCTCGAGACCGGGCGCACCCACCAGATCCGCGTCCACTTCGCCGCGATCGGCCATCCGGTCGCCGGCGATCCCGAGTACGGCGCCAGGGGCCGGCACGGCCTGAAGCGGCAGTTCCTGCACTCCACCAGGCTCAGCTTCACGCACCCGGGCTCGGGCCGGCGCCTCGAGTTCGAGTCCGGGCTCCCGGTCGACCTTCAAGAGGCGCTCGCCCGCGCCCGGACCCCGTGAGCGGGCGGTTGGCGGATCCGCTCTACAATGCGCCGCCGAATCTGAATCCGAACCCCGCCGGCCGGACCGGGGCGCTGCCCAGAAACCGGGTCCCCAGCGAGGCAGCGGGCGTAGTGATGTAGGCAAAAGCGAACGAGAGGGGCCAAATGGCCGACGTTGCCGTCAAGGAGCTGCTGGAGGCCGGACTTCACTTCGGTCACCAGACGCGGCGCTGGAACCCGCGCATGCGCCGCTACATCTTCGGAGAGCGGGATGGAATCCACGTCATCGACCTCCTCCAGACGGAGGAGCTCCTGCAGAGGGCCCGCGACTTCGTTGGGGAGGTGGCTGCCAAGGGCGGCGTCGTCCTCTTCGTCGGCACCAAGAAGCAGGCGCGCGACGCGATCCAGGAGTGGGCCGAGCGTTGCGGGATGCCGTACGTGAATCGCCGGTGGCTCGGCGGCCTGCTGACGAACTTCAACACGATCAAGCAGCGGATCTCGCGGCTGCACGAGCTTCGCGACCTGAAGGAGCGCGGGCAGCTCGAGCTGCTCCCCACCAAAGAGCGGATGTCCATGCACCGCGAGCTCGGGAAGCTGGAGTACAACCTCGGCGGCGTCGTCGATATGGATCGCCTCCCCGACGCGGTCGTGATCATCGACCTGAAGACCGAGGCGATCGCGCTTGCCGAGGCCGAGCGACTCGAGATCCCGATTGTCGCCCTGGTCGACACCAACTGCGACCCGACCGCGGTCGACTACCTGGTCCCCGGAAACGACGACGCGATCCGCTCCTGCGAGCTGGTGATCGGCACCCTCGGCGAGGCGATCGAGTCGGGCGCCGCCCGGTGGCAGGTGCAGGAGCAGAAGCGTCGCGCCGATGAGGAGCGCCGTCGTGCCGAGGAAGAGGACCGCCGCCGCCGGGAGGAGGAAGAGCGACAGCGCCGGGCGGAGGAAGAGCGACAGCGCCGCGAGGCCCAGGAAGCCGCCAAGGCCGAGGCGGCCGCCCAGGCGGGCCGCGAGGCCCAGGAAGCCCAGCAGGCCCAGGAGGCTGCCGCTCAGGAGGAGGGCGAGCAGCCGGCGGCCGAGCCACGGCCGCAGGCCGAGGTGCCGCGGGAACGGGCCGAGGACGCGGCTCAGGCCCCGGGGGCGCCGGCGGCCCCGGAGGGCGCCCCTGAGGGAGCCGAGGGCGGCGCCGGCGGCCCCCCGGAGCCGGAAGCCGAGCCCGCCCAGGCAGACGCCCCCTCCGAGCCCGAGCAGGAGAGGCAGCCGGCCGAGAGCGGAGGGGGGCAATGATGGCGACCAAGGTGAGCGCCGCCGACGTCAAGGCTCTTCGCGAGCGCACCGGCGCCGGGATGATGGACTGCAAGCAGGCGCTGGAGGAGGCTGACGGCGACGTCCAGAAGGCGATCGAGATCCTCCGGGTGAGGGGCGCCGCTTCGGCCGCGAAGCGAACCGGCCGCAGCACCGGAGAGGGGATCGTCGCGTCCTACGTACACGCCGACGCTCGCAAGGGAGCCCTGGTCGAGGTCCAGTGCGAGACCGACTTCGTCGCCCGGAACGAGGACTTCAAGGAGTTTGCCCGCCAGGTGGCCATTCACGTCGCGGCGATGAATCCCCAGCACGTCTCCCTCGAAGACGTTCCGGAGGAGGATCGTGAGCGTGAACGCAGGATCTTCGAGGAGAGGGCGCGAGCCGAGGGCAAGCCCGACAACGTGATCGGGAAGATCGTCGCGGGCCAGCTGAAGAAGTGGGCCTCGGAGCAAGTGCTGCTGGACCAGAAGCATTTCAACGAGGAGCTCTACGAAGGGAAGACGATCGCCGACC
>JBKPIY010000096.1:0-35544 GCA_046730475.1 Actinomycetota bacterium | reverse complement strand
GTGAGTGTCTGGGTCTGGGTCGCCATCTGACCCTGCCCCAACCGGGCCTTGAACACCTCGGCCGCCGAGAGGCCGAGCGACTCGGCCACCTCGCGGACGCTGGCGCCCGAGCTGACCTTGATCGCGGGGACCTCGACGGGCGCTTCTGGCGCCTTGGGTGGCTCCTCGAGCAGCGGGCGGCGACGGCGGCCGCCGCGTCGGCGCGGCGGTCGCTGGGGCGGCTGGCTCTTGGTGATGTGCTCCCGGCGCGCCGCCTGAGAGTCGATCACCACCCGGCGGCGGCGCTTGGCGCCGGGCGTGGCCGCGCCGCCCCGGCGGGGAGCCTGGGCCGGGCGCGCGGGCGCTCCTGAGCCGTCGCTCTTGGGAGCGCCGACGCCCTCAGTGGAGGGCGAGGCGGGCGGCTTCGAGTTACCGTCGGCCTTCGGCCCGGGCTCCTGCTTCGGGTCGGCCTCGGCGGAGGCCTTGGCGCCACCGCCGGCGTTCGCGGTCGACGAGGCGGACGCGCCGTCGCCGGCGCCGAGGGCCTCCAGCGCCGCCGACTCCTCAACGCTCGACTGGGCCGCCTTCGCCTCGATGCCGGCTGCCTTCAGAGCCGCCAGCACCTCCTTGCTGGTCAGTCCCCTGGCCTTGGCAATCTCGTGAACGCGCTTCTTCGCCAACGTCCTCGCGCTACCCCTCGCTCGCCTGCTCCTCGGCCGCCTTTACAGGCGCCTCGTCCGGGTCGGCGATGCCCTCCTTCTCGGAGACCAGTACGGGCTCTCCGTCACCTGAGGCCTCGGGCTCCTCTCCCTCGGGCTCCTCTCCCTCGGGCTCTGCGGCCTCGGGCTCGGCGGCCTCCTCCGAGCGATCAGCGTCGGCGCTTGCCTCAGCCGCGGGCGCCTCCTCGTCGAAGGACTCCTCGGCGCGCTTAACCAGCTCCGCCACCGCGGGCTCGTCCGCGTCGGCGTCTGCGAGGGTCGCCACCTCGTCCTCGCTCAGGGACGCGAGCACCGCGACCTGGTTGGTGCCGAGGCGAGCCAACGCCTGGTGCTGGGGGAGCCCGCAGTAATGCGAGCCCTCCAGGACCGCGTTCGGGCAGCGGCGACCGTTGGCGAGGATCGCCATGCAGCGGCCGTCGGCGGCCTCCTCGCCCTCGTACTCGATCTCCTCCTCCTCCTGGGCGAACTCGGTCTCCGACTTGATGTCGACTTTCCAGCCCGTGAGGCGGGCGGCGAGGCGCGCGTTCTGACCGTCGCGGCCGATCGCCAGGGAGAGCTGGTCGTCGGGGACGATCACGGTCGCCTCCTTGGTCTCGTCGTCGACCAGCACCTCGCGAACTCGGGCGGGCGAGAGCGCCTTGGCGACGAACCGGGCCGGCTCCTCGTTGTAGGGGATGATGTCGATCTTCTCGCCGCGGAGCTCGGACACGACCATCCTCACTCGCGAGCCCCGGGGGCCGACGCAGGCGCCGACCGGATCGACCCCGTCGGCGTGCGAGATAACGGCGATCTTCGAGCGCCAGCCGGGCTCGCGGGCGACGCCGGTGATCTCAACCAGCTTGTCGGCGATCTCGGGGACCTCGAGCTCGAACAGCTTCTTGATCAGCTCGGGGTTGCGGCGGGAGACGACGATGCTCGGCCCCTTGTTCTCGGCCGAGACGTCGGTGATCACCGCCTTCACGCGCATCCCGTGGTCGTAGCGCTCGTTGTAGACCTGCTCGGAGCGCGGCAGCAGCGCCTCGACCCGCTCGCGGAGCTGGACCAGGGTGTAGCGGTTGTCGGACTGCTGGATGATCCCGGTCACCAGCTCTCCGACCCGGTCCTTGTACTCCTCGTACATCATCCCGCGCTCAGCCTCGCGGATCCGCTGGAGGATCACCTGCTTTGCGGTCTGGGCGGCGATCCGGCCGAAATCGTCGGGAGTGACGTCGCGCGAGGTGATCTGGTCCATGTAGGGCTCGAGGCGGTCGAGCTCGAGCTCGGGCTCCTCCGGTTCCCGGCGCTCGCCGGTCTCGGGATCGACCACGGCGACCGAATGGCCGTCGCGCTCGATCGTCTCGCCGGCGGCCTCGGCGGCCTCGAGCGCCTGGAGCTCCTCCTCGAATTGCTCGTCGAGCAGCTTCTGCTCGAGCTCGGGGGGGATGATCAGCTCGTACACCCGGAAGTCCGCGGTGTGGTGATCGAGGTCGACCCGGGCGTACTTGGCCGCCCCGGGGGTCTTCTTGTAGGCCGACAGGAGGGCGTCCTGGAGGGCATCCATCAGGGTGTCCGCCGCGATCCCCTTCTCCTGCTCGAGCATCTTCACGGCATCGACGATCTCCTGGGTCATGCCAGGACCTCCTCTCTCTCCTCTCCATCAGGCAACAGGTTCGAGCGCCGGACCGCATCGAGCGGGATCGACACGGTGCCGTCGCCCTCGGCGTCGACGCTCACGTGGCTCTCATCGGCTTCGGCCAGACGACCGGTGAAGCTGCGCCTGCCGCCGATCTCCTCGCTGG
This sequence comes from Actinomycetota bacterium, assembly GCA_046730475.1. Taxonomy (GTDB): domain Bacteria; phylum Actinomycetota; class Thermoleophilia; order Solirubrobacterales; family 70-9; genus JBKPIY01. Next base: position 33,068 of record JBKPIY010000096.1, on the reverse strand, counting down.
TCCGCACCCGCACACGGCGCCCGAGGAAGCGGCGGAAATGCTCGGGCTTCGTCAGCGGCCGCTCGGGCCCCGGGGAGGAGACCTCGAGCGAGTAGTCGACGAGCAGGTCGCGCAGCAGGTTGGTGACCCGCTCGCAGAGCGCCAGATCCACTCCCACGGGGCGATCGATGAAAAGCCGCAGGCGTTCGGCCGCGGGCCGGTCGAGCGCGATCAACTCGACCTCCGGCTCCGAATCTCGAAGCCGGGCCTCGATCGTCTCCTCAAGCATTCTCAGCTGTGCGTCGCTCAACTCCGCTCTCTCTTCTCTGATCCCGCCCCGTGGCGAAAAAAAGGTGGGCACGCGCCCACCTCTCAACACGGAATTCGGGTGCGGAAAAGGTTCAAGAGCGAGTATAGCTCCGCACAAGGGGCTCGCCAACCCCGGTCTGAGCCCGCTCCTCAGGACTCGAGCATGAGGGTCACCGGGCCGTCGTTGACCAGCTCGACGTCCATCCGCGCCCCGAACGCTCCCCGCTCCGCGCCGAGCTGCTCGCAGAAGCGCTGGTAGAGCCGCTCGGCGACCTCGGCTGGCGCGGCCCCCGCGAAGCTCGGCCGGTTGCCCTTGCGGGTGTCCGCATAGAGCGTGAACTGGCTGACGCACAGCACCTGGCGGTCCCCAAGCGGCTCGTTCATCTTCCCCTCGGCGTCGTCGAAGATCCGGAGCTTGAGAACCTTCGCGGCCAGCGCCTCGACCGCCGCCTCGCCGTCGCCGGTGGCGACCCCGAGCAGCACCAGCATCCCCGGCCCGATCTCGGCCACCCGCCTCCCCTCGACCTCCACCGCCGCGCGGGTGACGCGCTGGACCAGCGCCCTCAAGCGGCCGAGCGGGCGAGACGGTCGCGGTAGAGCGCGTAGTCGCGGCGGTCGGGGCGGAGGTTCGAGGCGAGCGCCAGGTGGTGGCGGGCGCGGCGGGTGTCGCCGGTCTTGGTCAGGGCGCGGCCGAGGCAGAAGTGGGCGTAGTCGTTGACCGGATGGGTCTCGACCACCGCCTCGAACTCGCCCACCGCTCCCTTGTAGTCGCGGGTGCGGAAGTAGACGCGGCCGAGCGCCTCGCGCACCGAGGACTTCTCCGGCGCCCGCCTGGCGGCCTCCTCGAGCGGCCCCTTGGCGTGCTCGAAGTCGCCGTCCTCCAGCAACTCCATCCCGCGGCGATAGAGGGTGTAGAGCGAATCGCCGCCGTCCCGCCCGCCTCTCTCGTCGTAGGACATCCCCACCCAGTCTAGGCGGGAAGCCACCCGGCTAACGGACCCGGGGCCCGGAGCCGGCACGGAGCGCTTCGACCCGGTCGAGGATCGCGTCGGCGATCTCCTCCTTCGAGGCGAGGGGCACGTGGTGCTCGCCTCCGCGCTCCACGATCACCACCTCGTTCTCGCGGCTTTCGAAGCCGATCTTGGCACGGGAGACGTCGTTGAGGACGATCGCGTCCGCGCCCTTGCGGCCAAGCTTCTCCCGCGCCCGTTCCACACCCGACGCCGTTCCCGGACGCGAAGCCGAGGAAGCGGCGCCCGATGATGGCGTCTCGGCTGCGAAGCCGACCACCGTCTGGCCCGGGCGACGACGCGCGCTCAGCGCCGCGAGGATGTCCTCGGTCGGCTCGAGCTCGAGGGCGATGCCGCTTGAGCCCTCGCGGGTGATCTTCTCCTCCGCCGGGGAGACGGGCCTGAAGTCAGCCGGCGCCGCCGCCATCAGCAGGATGTGGGCGGAGTCGAACTCGCGCTCGAGGACGGCCTCGAGCTCCGCGGCGGTCTCCACGTCCACCCGGGCGATCCCGGGCGGGGCGGGGAGCGAGACGTTTGCGGCCACCAGGGTGACCTCGGCCCCCCGCCCGGCCGCCCGGGCGGCGAGGGCGAGGCCCATCCGCCCGCTGGAGCGGTTGCCGATGAAGCGCACCGGGTCGATCGCCTCCCTGGTCCCCCCCGCGCTCACCAGGACCCGGAGACCGTCCCAGGGACCGGCTGCGCGCGGCAGCGCCGCTTCGATCTGGTCGAGCAGGGAGCGCGGCTCGGGCAGCCGCCCGATCCCCCGCTCCCCTCTCGAGGCGAGCTCCCCTTCCTCAGGCTCGATTACCGTCACCCCCCGCTCGCGCAGGGTGGTGAGGTTCGCCTGGGTGGCGCCGTCGCGGTACATGCGGTCGTTCATCGCCGGCGCCACCAGGCGGGGCGCGGTGCAGGCGAGGAAGCAGGTGGCGACGATCGAGTCCGCGATTCCGGCGGCGAGCTTCGCGACGGTGTTCGCCGACGCGGGGGCGACAAGGTAGGCGTCGGCGTTGGCGACGACCTCCAGGTGGCCAATCGGGTCGTGGCCGGGCACCGGGTCACCGGGGAACGCGCCGCGCATCGGATCGCGTTCGAACTCGTCGGTGAGGACCGGCGCGCCGACGATCCCCTCGAAGGAGGCCGCTCCCACGAACCGGCCGGCGGCGGGGGTCATCAGGACGCGGACGGCATGGCCCTCCCGGGTGGCGAGGCGCGCCAGCTCGAGCGACTTGTAGGCCGCGATGCCGCCGGTTACGCCGAGCAGGATGCGTGCCATCCTCGCTCCCTCCTTCGTCGCCGGGACGCGTCGCCGGGACGAGCTAGCTCTTGTACTCGTACTTGAGCTTGCCCGCCGCGGTCTCCTCGAGCGCGATCGACAGGTAGTTGCCGCTGCCGGTGTCGACCATCGGCGGCGTGTACTCGCCGTAGGCGCCCTCGGAGAGCGAGTGGTAGTAGGCGTTTATCTGGCGGGCCCGCTTGGCGGCGACCACGACGGCCGCGTAGTGCGAGTCGACCTGATCGAGAAGCTTGTCGACGCGGGGCTGGATCAATGACATGGCGGTCAGTGTAGACACAGCTCGCTTCGTACCAGCCGCTCCAACCGATCGGCGGCCTCGTGCACCTCGTCGTTCACCACTACGTGAGGAAACTCCTCCCGCGCCTCGAGCTCGAGCTCGGCGGTCCGAAGGCGCCGCTCGATCGCCTCGGCCGAATCGGTGCCCCTCCCCTCGAGCCGAGCCCGCAGCGCCCCCGCGGTGGGCGGGGCGATGAAGATCAGGACCGCCTCGGGCATCGCCGCACTGACCTGGCGCGCGCCCTGGACCTCGATCTCGAGCACCACCGAATGGCCGGCGGCGAGCCGCCGCTCCACCTCGCAGCGGAGGGTGCCGTACCGGTTGCCGCTGTAGGTCGCGTGCTCGAGGAACTCGCCGGCTTCGACCCGGCGCTCGAACTCCTCCGGATCGAGGAAGTGGTAGTCGCGTCCGTCGCGCTCCCCGGAGCGCGCCTCGCGGGTCGTCGCCGAGACCGACAGCTCCAGCCCCGGCACCCGCCCGAGGAGCTCCCGAATCAGGGTCCCCTTGCCGACCCCCGACGGGCCGGTGATCACGAACACCTTCCCCTGAGCTCCCACGCTCGGAAGCTAACCCCCCGCCGCGGACGGTGGGCCGCGGACCTGGCCCGACTACCTGCGGAGCTGAGCCACCAGCTCTCCCCGCTGACGCTCAGACAATCCGCCGATCGTCTTGCTCGGGGAGATTCGGCATTGGTTGAGGATCCGGTTCGTCTTCACCCGCCCGTACTTCGGGACCGCCAGCAGCATGTCGAGCACCTTGGCGGTCTGGATGTAGTCGGGCGGGTCGAGGAGCAGGGTTTGGATTTTGACCTTGCCGCCCTTCAGGTCCCGCTTCAGCTGCGCCCGCTTGCTGCGGATGTCGTTGGCGCGGCGCAGGGCCTCCATCCTCTGGTCCAGTGATCTCGCTGGGGCGGCGCTGGAGGACTGGACCGGGGCCTGCATACGGCGGCGATTATATGCGCGCCCCAGGGGCGCGTCAGGGGGAATTCGCGCGACTAGCGGTTTTGCGAGAAAAGCCTTGCCGGGTACTCCGATCCGGCGCCGGCGAGCTCCGCGGCGAGCTCCGCGGCGATCCGGGAGCCGGCCCCCGGGTCACGAAAGCTCTCGGTCCCGACCGCGACCGCGGTCGCCCCGGCGGCGATCAGCTCGAGCGCATCCCGCCCCGAGGCGACCCCGCCCATCCCGATCACAGGGACCGAGGCCGCCTCGGCGACCGCCCGGACCTGGGCGAGCGCCACCGTCCTGACGGCGGCACCGGAGAGCCCCCCGGTGCCGGCGCCGAGCCAGGGCCTCGCGCTCCCCGGGGCGATCGCCGCCGCCCGCAGGGTGTTGATCAGCGAGAGCCCGTCGGCCCCTCCCCGCTCAGCGGCGAGCGCCACCGGAACCGGATCGAGGTTGGGGCTGAGCTTCACGATCAGCGGCTTCGAGGTGAGCCCGCGGACGCTGGTCAGGAGCCCCTCGGCCTCCTCGGGCGACTCGCCGACCACCAGCCCCGACTCGACGTTGGGGCAGCTCACGTTCAGCTCGAGCGCCGCAACCTCATCCCTCGCCCCGACCGCGTCGACCAGCCGCCCGAACCCATCGCGGGTGGTCGCCATCACCGACACGATCAGCGGCACGGGGAGGTCGGCAAGCCGGGGCAGGTCCTCGGCGAGGAACCCCTCGAGCCCCTTGCCGGGAAGGCCGATCGAGTTGATCAGCCCGGAGGCGGCTTCCCACAGCCGCGGCCGCGGATTGCCCTCCCGGCGCTCGGGTGTGATCGTCTTGGTGACGAAGGCCGAAAACGGGAACCTGGCCAGGAGCTCGTCGCCGAAGGCGCGTAGAGCCGCGATCGCGTCGTATGTCCCGGACCCGTTCACGATCGGGTGGGCGAGATGGATCCCGCAGAGCTCGACCGCGAGGCTGGGCTCCGCCCCCCCGCCGTTGCGGTGGACCGGGGACGTCAATGCCCCGATCCTGGCGCCAGGGCGGTGTCGATCTCCTCGCCCCGAACCACCGGCCCGTCGAGGCACAGGCGCAGGTAGCCGCCGTCGGCCCGCGGGACCGCGCACCCGAAGCAGGCGCCGAAGCCGCACCCCATCGGGGCCTCCATCGCCAGCTCGCAGGCGACCCCTCGCTCCGCGCACATCACCCGGACGGACTCCAGCATCGCCGGTGGCCCGCAAGCGTAGACCGCGGCGCCGGCGGCGTCGTCGCCCTCGAGCAGGACCGCGAGCAGGTCGGTGACGAAGCCGCGGTGACCGAGGTGTCCGTCCTCGCTCGCCAGCCGGACCTCCGAGCAGTCGAATAGCTCGAGCCCGCCGGAGCGCTCGCGGTCGCGGAACCCGAGCAGGACCCGGGTGGGAACGCCGGCGCTCGCGAGCCGCCATCGCCAGATCGCGAGCGGGGCGACACCGATCCCACCCCCGACCAGGATCGCCCCGGGGGCCTCGGGGCTGAGCTCGCGCGGGGGCGAGAAGGGTCGCCCGAAGGGCCCGGCGATCCACAGCTGCTCGCCGGGCTCGAGCGCCGCCAGCCGCTCCGTCCCCGGGCCGACCGCCTGGACGAGGAAGTCGAGCCGGACTCCCCCCTGCTCGCGCTCGCACCCGGCGATCGAGAACGCCCGCGCCAGATACGGCCTCCCGTCCGCCCCGCCCCACCCTCGCCCGGCGGCCAGCATGTAGAACTGGCCCGCGGCCGGCTCCGGGCCAAAGGGGTCGAGCGCCGAGAAGATCCGGTAGCCGCCCGAGGGGAGGTTGCGAGTCACCCCGCACGCCCGCCGGCCCGCGGGGGCGAGCACGCGCTCGGCGGCGAGCCTGGTCGGGACGCTCACGCCTCCGCGCCCTCCCGGTCGGCGGCGGCCGGGTGAAGCTCCTGGAGAGCGCGCACCTCGGCCTCCCCGCCCGCCTGCGCGGAGATCGCCCGGGCCGCGGCCGAGGCGCCGGTCATCGTCGTCACGCACGGGATGCCGCGGCGGACCGCGGCGGTCCGGATCTGGTAGCCGTCGGCCCGCGCCCCCGAGCCCGTCGGGGTGTTGATCACCAGGTCGACCTCGCCGCCGCGGATACAGTCGACCACGTTCGGGGAGCCCTCGCTGATCTTGTTGATCTTCCTCACCGGCACCCCCATTGCCGAGATCGCCTGGGCGGTGCCGGAGGTGGCCAGCACCTTGAACCCGAGGTCGTGGAAGCGGGCGGCGATCTGGGTGGCGGCGGGCTTGTCGGTGTCGGTGACCGAGATGAAGATCGCTCCCCCGCTGGGGAGCAGGATCCCGGCGGCGGCCTGGGCCTTGCCGAAGGCGGTCGGGAAGTCGCGGGCGATCCCCATCACCTCGCCGGTGCTCCGCATCTCGGGGCCGAGGACGGCGTCGGCGCCGGCGAACCGCCCGAACGGGAGGACCGCCTCCTTGACGCTGACGTGCTCGGGGGCTTCCCGCGGGAGCTCCTGGTCGGCGAGCGACTCCCCGAGCATCAGCCGGCAGGCCACCTTGGCGAGCGGCGTCCCGATCGCCTTGGAGACGAATGGGACCGTCCGCGAGGCCCGCGGGTTGGCCTCGATCACGTAGAGCATGCCGGCCGCGACCGCGTACTGGATGTTGATCAGCCCGATCACCCCGAGCTCGGCCGCGATCCGGCAGGTCGTCTCGCGGATCTCCTCGAGCATCTCCTCGCCCAGGCTCATCGGCGGCAGCACGCAGGCCGAGTCGCCCGAGTGCACGCCGGCCTCCTCGACGTGCTGCATGATCCCGGCGACGAAGCACCCCTCCCCGTCACAGAGAGCGTCGACGTCGACCTCGATCGCGTTCTCGAGGAATCGGTCCAGCAGGAGCGGGTGCTCCGGGTCGGCCTTCACGTGGCGCTCGAGGTACGACCCGAGGGCGTCGGCCGAGTAGCAGATCGCCATCGCCCTTCCCCCGAGGACGTAGGAGGGGCGAACCAGGAGGGGGAAGCCGACGTCGCCGGCGATCGCCACCGCCTCCTCCGCCGACAGCGCCGTCCCATAGGGCGGGTGGGCGATCTTCAGGCGACGGAGCAGGGCCCCGAAGCGGCCCCGGTCCTCGGCGAGATCGATCGCGTCGACCGGGGTTCCGAGCAGCGGCACGCCCGCCCTCTCGAGGGCCCCGGCGAGCTTCAGGGGCGTCTGCCCGCCAAACTGGACGATCACCCCCTCGGGGCGCTCCTGCTCGACGACCGCGAGGACATCCTCGGCGGTGAGCGGCTCGAAGTAGAGGCGGTCGGAGGTGTCGTAGTCGGTGGAGACCGTTTCCGGGTTGCAGTTGATCATCACCGCGTCGCGACCCGACTCGCGAACCGTCATCGCGGCGTGGACGCAGCAGTAGTCGAACTCGATCCCCTGACCGATCCGGTTCGGGCCGGAGCCGAGGATCACCACGGAGGGCCGATCGCCGCGGCGGACCTCGCTGGTCCTGCCCGCGATTCCCGCCACCCCCGGTCGCGAAGCCCCGAAGGCGGCGGTTGAGGCCGGCCTCTCGTGGGCGGAGTAGAAGTATGGGGTCCGGGCCTCGAACTCGGCGGCGCAGGTGTCGACAGACTTGAACGTCCGCTCGAGGCCCTCGGTGCCGTCGCCCTCGGTCGCGAGGTCCCGCAGCTCACGGAGGAACCAGGGATCGACCATGGTCGCCTCCCGCACCCGCCGCAGCTCGACCCCGCGGCGGAAGGCCTCCAGCACGAGGTCGAAGCGGTCGGGCGAGGGGGTTGCGAGGCGCTCGAGGAGTTCGCCGGTGGAGGCTGACACGTCCGCCTCGGAGTCGAGCTCGCGGGAGCGCATCGCCTTGGCGAAGGACTCCCGGAAGGTCCTCCCGATCGCCATCGCCTCCCCAACCGATTTCATGTGGGTCGAGAGCCGGCCCTCGGCCCCCGGGAACTTCTCGAACGCGAATCGCGGCACCTTGGTGACCACGTAGTCGATCGTCGGCTCGAACGAGGCGGGGGTCGCCTGGGTGATGTCGTTGGGGATCTCCTCCAGCGCGTAGCCGACTGCGAGCCTGGCGGCGATCTTCGCGATCGGGAACCCGGTCGCCTTCGAGGCGAGCGCCGAGGAGCGCGAGACGCGGGGGTTCATCTCGATCACGACGACCTCGCCGCTGCCGGGGTTGACCGCGAACTGGATGTTGGAGCCGCCGGTCTCGACGCCGACGGCGCGGATCACCCGGATCGCCTGGTCGCGGAGCTCCTGGTAGAGGGGGTCGGTGAGGGTCTGGGCGGGGGCGACGGTGACCGAGTCCCCGGTGTGGACGCCCATCGGATCGACGTTCTCGATCGAGCAGATGATCACGACGTTGTCGTTCCGGTCCCGCATCACCTCGAGCTCGAACTCCCCCCAGCCGAGCACCGACTCCTCGACCAGGACCTGGTTGATCGGGCTGGCGGCAAGGCCTTCGGAGACGACCTGGAGGAGCTCGGTCTCGGTGTTGCCGACCCCGCCCCCCGCTCCGCCGAGTGTGAAGGCGGGCCGGACGATCGCCGGGAGCCGGATCGTGTCGCTGGCGAGCCCCCGCTCGGCCTCGCCGACGGAGCGGACGATCCGCGACCACGGCACCCGCAGCCCGGCGCTCTCGATGGTCGCGCGGAAGGCCTCGCGATCCTCGGCCCGGTGGATCGCCTCGTAGTCGGCGCCGATCAGCTCGACCCCGAAGCGATCCAGGGTGCGATCGTCGTGGAGCGCCTTGGCGAGGTTGAGGGCGGTCTGGCCACCGAGGGTGGGGAGGAGCGCGTCGGGGCGCTCGCGCTCCATCACCTTCGCCACCGGTCCCGGCAGCAGGGGCTCGATGTAGGTGCGGTGGGCGAACTCGGGGTCGGTCATGATCGTCGCCGGGTTGGAGTTGACGAGGACGACCTCGTAGCCCTCCTCCAGCAGCACCTTGCACGCCTGGACCCCCGAGTAGTCGAACTCGGCCGCCTGGCCGATCACGATCGGCCCCGACCCGATCAGGAGGATCTTCCGTAGGTCCTCGCGACGCGGCATCAGGCGCCCGTCCCGGCGAGCTCGAGGAAGCGGTCGAACAAATAGCGAGCGTCGTGGGGCCCTGGTCCCGCTTCGGGGTGGTACTGGACGGCGGCGCCGGGGACATCCTTCAGCGCCAGCCCCTCGACGGTGCGGTCGTAGAGGTTCAGGTGGCTGAGCTCGGCCTCGCCGAAGTCGGTCTGCCAGCGAACCGGCTCGTCCCCCTCGATCGTGCGACCGCCGCCCGGGCCCACCACCGCGAAGCCGTGGTTCTGGGAGGTGATGTCGATCCGCCCGGTCTCCAGGTCCTTGACCGGGTGATTCGCGCCGCGATGGCCGAACCGGAGCTTGAAGGTCTCCAGGCCCACCGCGCGGCAGAGGAGCTGGTGCCCGAGGCAGATCCCGACCACGGGGCGCTTGCCGACCACGCCGCGGACGCTATCGACGATGTAGTCGAGGGCGGCGGGGTCGCCGGGGCCGTTGGCGAGGAAGACCAGGTCGGGGTCTCGCTCGAGGATCGCCTCGGGCCCCTCGGCGCACGGGAGGAGCGTCAACCGGCAGTTCCGCTCGCGGAGTTGCCGCAGGATGCTCCGCTTGATCCCGGTGTCGATCGCGACCACGTGGGCGCCGGTTCCATCGATCTCGATCGGCTCGTCCGGGGTGACCGTGCGGGCGAGATCGGCCCCGCTCATCGAGGGCTCGGCGCCGATCTCCTCCCGCGCCTCGGCCTCGGGCACCTCCGCGGGGAAGATCCCGCCGCGCATCGCCCCCCGATCGCGGATGTGGCGGACCAGCGCCCTCGTGTCGACGCCCGAGATCCCGGGGACGCCGCGGTCCCCAAGCCAGTCGAGCCAGCCTCCCTCCGCACTGGCGGCGTCCTCGGTGTTCTTGGCATCGCGCATCACCACCCCGCGGGCGTGAATCCGGTCGGACTCCATCGCCGCCGAGGAGACGCCGTAGTTGCCGATCAGCGGATAGGTGAAGATGATGATCTGGCCCGTGTAGGAGGGGTCCGTGACCGCCTCCTGGTATCCGGTCATCGAGGTGTTGAAGACGACCTCGCCAGTCGCCGGGATGGGGTCGCCGACGAGCTCGCCGTCGAGCCTCGTCCCATCCTCGAGGAGGAGGTAGCCGTGCACCGGCTCCGCGATCAAACGGGTCGCCCCTGGGCCTCGCCTGCGGGGCGCCCTTGGACGTTCGGGGCGTACTCGAGGACAAGCTCCTGCACCCGCTTGAACTCGTCGGTGCCGGCGGCGCCGAGGAGCTCGAACAGGGCCGTCTCCACGCTCGTCACCACCGCCCCCGCCCGCTCCATCCGGTGGAGACCGACCTCCCGGTTCTGTGGGAATCGGGAGCCGACCGCGTCCTCCGCGACGTGGACCTCGACTCCGCGGCCGAGCAGGTCGAGGGCGGTCTGATTGACGCACACGTGGGCCTCGATTCCGCAGACGAGCGCCTGGTCGCGGCCATCGAGGTTGAACCCCTCGGCCTCCGCCGCCGAGAAGCAGACCTTGTCGATCGGCTCGACCCCCTCGGGGAGGTGCTCGGCGACTTCGGGGGCCGTCCTTCCCAGGCCCTTCGGATACTGCTCGGTGACGCGGATCGGGATCCCCACCGCCTCGGCACCCTCGATCAGGGTGGCGGCCGCTCGCGCGATCCGGTCGAACTCGGGGATCGCCTTGCGGAAGCCCTCCTGGACGTCGATCACCACCAGGGCGGCGCGGTCGCGATCGAGCTTCCCAGTCAAGCGGCCACCCCCATCGCAAAGCTCCGCTGGCGGTAGGCGACCCGGCCCGCGGCGACGGTCATCAGCACCCGGCCGGTGAGCGTGCGCCCGGCGAAGCACGAGTTGGTGGAGCGGCTCTCGTAGCCGTCCTCGCCCACCACCCAATCGAGGGCGGGGTCGACCAGGGCGAGGTTCGCGGCGGCGCCGGGCTCGAGCCGGGGCGCCTCGATCCCGAACGGCTCCCCGCCCGCTGTCATCCGCTCGACCAGCGTCCCGAGCTCGATCAGCCCGCCCAGCACCAGCTCGGTGTGGAGGGCGGCGAAGGCGGTCTCGAGCCCGGTGACCCCGTTCGCCGCCTCCTCGAACGGAACCTCCTTCTCCTCGAGGGCGTGGGGGGCGTGGTCGGTGGCGACGCAGTCGATGGTGCCCTCGCGAAGCCCCTCGATCAAGGCGCGGCGATCGTCCTCGCCTCGCAGCGGCGGCTGCATCTTGAAGCGGGCGTCGAGGCTGCGGACGGCCTCGTCGGTGAGGGTCAGGTGGTGGGGGCTCGCCTCGCAGGTGACCGCGACCCCGGCCGCCTTGGCGCGGGCGATCTCCTCGACCGAGGCCCGTGCCGAGAGGTGCTGGACGTGGATCCGGCCGCCCTCGTAGAGGGCGATCGCGCAGTCCCGGGCGATCATCGTCGACTCCGACAGCTCGGGAATCCCGGTCAGGCCGAGCGCGGCCGAGACCTCCCCCTCGTGCATCACCCCGCCGGCGGACAGCTCGAGATCCTCCTCGTGGAGGGCGATCGTGGCGCCGACCAGGCGCTGGTACTGGAGCGCGCGGCGGAGGACCCGGGCGCTCGAGACCGGAAGCCCGTCGTCCGAGAAGCCGACGGCGCCCGCGTCGCGAAGGTCGGCCATCTCGGTCAACTCCTCGCCCCGCATCCCCTGGGTGACGTTGGCGACGAAGCCGACCGGGACCGAGGCCTCGCGCTCGGCGCGCTCGATCAGGGAGCCGAGGACCGCCGCCGAGTCGACCGGGGGCCTGGTGTTCGCCATCGCGACGATCGCGCAGAAGCCGCCCGCGGCGGCGGCGCGGGTTCCGGTCTCGAGGTCCTCCTCGTGCTCGTCCCCCGGGGTGCGAAGGTGGACATGCGGGTCGACGAACCCGGGGAGCGCGAGCAGGCGGCCGTCCGCATCCACCACCTCGGCGCCGTCGATCTCCGGCGCCCCCTCGGGCTCGGCGAGCTCGGCGATCTCGCCCCCGCGGATGACGATGTCCCGGAGGGAGTCGAGCCCGCCCCTCGGGTCGCGGGCGCGCGCCCGCCGGATCACCAGGTCCGCCGAGGGGCCGGTTCTCGACGACAGGGTCACGCCGGCTGCCCGATGTGAGTGGGCTCGGTCGGCGCCCGGTCGGGATCGCGCCTGGGGCGCTCGGCCCCGGCGAGGAGCTCGTAGAGGATCGCCATCCTCACCACCAGCCCGCTCTCGACCTGCTCGGTGATCAGCGACTGGGGCGAGTCGATCACCTCGGGGGCGAGCTCGACCCCACGGTTGACCGGGCCGGGGTGCATGAGGAGCTGGCGGGGCCCGAGCCGGCGGGAGTCGATCTGATAGCGGGCCGCGTACTCGCGAAGCGAGGGAACGAAGCTCTCCTGCATCCGCTCGCGCTGCATCCGCAGGGCGTAGATCACGTCCGCCTCGCCAAGGTCGCCCAGGTCGTACGCCACCTCGCAACCGAAGGCCCTCTCCGCCCCGCGCGGGATCAGGGTCGGTGGGCCGCACAGGGTCACCCGCGCGCCCATCGACTGGAAGGCGAGGGCGCTGGAGCGAGCCACCCGGCTGTGAAGGACGTCGCCGACGATCCAGATCCGCTTGCCGTCGATCGGGCCGATTCGGCGGCGGAGCGCGTAGAGGTCGAGGAGGGCCTGGCTCGGGTGCTCGTGCTTGCCGTCGCCGGCGTTCACCACCGCCGCGTCGGTCCACTCGGCGACCAGCTCGGCGGCGCCGGCGTGGGGGGAGCGGATCACGATCGCCGCCGGGTCGTAGGCGGTCAGGGTGGCGACGGTGTCCTTCAGCGACTCGCCCTTGTCGACCGAGGAGCCCGCCGCCTTGATCGAGACGACGTCGGCCGACAGGCGCTTGGCGGCAAGCTCGAACGAGGACAGGGTGCGGGTGCTCGCCTCGTAGAAGAGGTTGACGATCGTCCGCCCGCGCAGGGTCGGGACCTTCTTGATGTCGCGCCGGCCGACCTCGGCGAAGCTCTCGGCCCGCTCCAGGATGCGCTCGACCTGCTCCCGCGAGAGCTGCTCGACCGCAAGCAGGTGCCTCAGCATCAGCCCTCCTCCCGGGCGCCGCTCGCCGCCCGCTCGCGGGCCGGGGCGATCGTCACCTCGTCGTTTCCGTCGACCTCCTCGAGCCGGACGTTGACCCGCTCCTCTCCAGAGGTCGGCAGGTTCTTGCCGACGTAGTCCGGGCGGATCGGAAGCTCGCGGTGGCCGCGGTCGGCGAGGACCGCGAGCTGGACGCGGTCGGGGCGGCCGTAGTCGAACAGGGCCTCGATCGCCGCGCGCGCCGTGCGCCCCGTGAAGAGGACGTCGTCGACGAGGACGACGGTGCGGCCGCGAAGCTCGAAGTCGAGGTGGGAGGCGTGGACGATGGGGGCGTCGCGGGGCTCGCGGCGATCGATGTCGTCGCGATAGAAGGAGATGTCGAGGTCGCCCAGGGGCACCTCGGCCCCGCTCAGCTCGCCGACGAGAGCGTGGAGACGGCGGCTGATCACCGCGCCGCGGGTGTGGATCCCGACCAGCGCGAGGGCCCCGGACTCCGGGTTCTTCTCGACGATCTCGTGCGCGATCCGGTTCAGCGCCCGGCGCACGTCATCGCCGTCGAGGACGATCTTCTCTTCCATCTCGCTCCTTCCAGGCCTCACCGGACCGGGTTAAAGGGGCTTTGCGCCGTCAGCGTAGCAGCGCCGTCGGCTCCGTCCCCGGCCCTTATCCGTACCCCGCTGACCGTGGGAACGGCGGTCGAGCCGAGCGCCCGCTCGACCAGGCGATCGGCCGCCTCGAGCCTACCCATCGTCGGAGGCACCGCGGATGGGGACCTCCTCCTCCTCGGTGGCCGCGCCCTCGAGCTCGGCGTCGGCGGGGCCCTCGCGCTGGGTGCGGGCACCGTTCTGGACCAGTCGCGGGTCGCCTCGCTCGGGATACGGGATCTCGATCAGGTCGAAGTCACGGGGGGCGATCGCGTTCGGGTGGATCTTGCGGGCCTCGTCGAGGACCGCGGTCACCTGATAGCGGGAGGAGATGTGGACCAGGGCGAGCATCGCGACCTCGGCGTCGCGGGCAAGCTCGGCCGCCTCCGGCGCTGTCGAGTGCCCGGTCTCCGCGGCCCGCGCCACCTCCTCGGCCGCGAAGCTGCCGTCGTGGACCAGGAGCTCGGCCTCGTGGGCCGCGATCCGGGTCATCTCGCAGGGGCGGGTGTCGCCGGTGACCACGAGCTTGCGGCCGCGGCGGGGTTCCCCCATCACCTGGCCGGGCTCGACGGCGCCGGCGTCGCCCTCGACCGTCTCGCCCCGCTGGAGGCGGCCGAAGTCGTGAACGTCGGAGACCCCGAGCTCGCGGGCGCGGTCGGGATCGAAGCGGCCCGGGCGCTCGGGCTCGACCAGGGCGTAGCCGAAGGCTCGCATCCGGTGCTCGACCGGAAAGGAGCGGATCTCGAAGCCCTCGCCCGCGACCGCCTCCCGCGGGCCGAGCTCGACCAGCTCGACCTCGTAGGAGATCCGCCCGAAGATCCGCCGCAACGCCTTGAACAGCTCGACCAGCCCGGGGGGCCCCAGCACCCGCAGCGGCCGCTCGCGGCCCTGGAGGTCGTAGGTCTTCAGCAGCCCCGGCAGCCCGAGATAGTGATCCGCGTGGTAGTGGGTGATGTAGATCTGGTCGACCGGCGAGAGCCCGATCGAGCGCACCATCTGCCGCTGCGACCCCTCCCCGCAGTCGACCATCACCCGCGCCCCGCCGGCCCGGATCAGCAGGCACGCCGTGGCGCGGCGCGCGGTCGGCACCGATCCCCCCGTGCCGAGGAAGACGAGCGAGAGATCCACGGCGTCTAGCGTAGGGACGCGGTCGTGCCCGGGTCGGGAGCGGGCGTCCTCAGTCGCCCACCAGCGCCCGGGCGATCACCAGCCGTTGGATCTCGTTGGTGCCCTCCCAGATCTGGTAGAGCTTGGTGTCCCGGTACCACTTTTCGACGGGATGGCCCTTGACGTAGCCGTGGCCGCCGAGGATCTGGAGCGCCTCGGTCGTGCAACGCACCGACACGTCCGCCGCCATGCACTTCGCCATCGAGCCCTCGGCCATCGCCAGCGGCCGCCCGCTGCTGGCGAGCCAGCCGGCCCGCCAAAGCAGCATCCGCGCCGCCTCGATCTCCATCGCCATCTGGGCGAGCTTGAAGGAGACCGCCTGGTGCCTCGCGATCGGGGCGCCGAAGGCGACCCGCTCCTTGGCGTAGTCGCGGGCATACTCGAAGGCCGCCCGCGCAACTCCCAGGGCCGCCGCGGCGAAGGTCATTCGCGAGTACTAGGAGGATCGTCAGCGCCACCGCCGCCCCGGAGATCGCGTCCCCGCTCCCACCGCCGCGCCCCGCCGCCGAGGCGGCCGTCGCCGGCATCTTGCCGCCGAGCCGATTCTCCGCCGGGACCCGGCAGCCGTCGAGAACGACCTCAGCCGTGTGCGAGGCCCGCATCCCGAGCTTCTCCTCCTTGCGTCCCATCGTCACCCGTCCGCGCCCTTCTCCACCACGAAGGGAGCGATTCCCGTCTCGCCCTCGACCCGGGCGAAGACGACGTGCAGGTCGGCGATCCCTCCGTTGGTGATGAACTGCTTGCGCCCGTCCAGGATCCACTCGTCGCCGTCCCGCCGCGCCCGGGTCGAGATCGCCGAGATGTCGGAGCCGGCCTGCGGTTCGGTGATGCAGACCGCTCCCAGCCGGACCCGATCGGTCTCGCAGAACAAGGGCAGCCAGCGGGCCCGCTGCTGCTCGTCGCCGAAGGCCAGGATCGGCCCCGCCGCGTAGACGCTCGAGCCGATCTCGGTCGCAATCGCGGCGCAGCCCCAGGCGAGCTCCTCGGTGACGAGGAAGTTGGTGATCCGACGATCCCGTCAGGGACCCCGCCGCCGCCGTACTCGTCCGGCAGGCCGTAGCTGAGCAGCCCGATCTTGGCCGCCTTCTCCAACACCGGCCAGGGCATCTCCTCGCGCTCGTCGTAGGACGCCGCGGCCGGCCGGATCTCCCGACGGGCGAACTCGCGCGCGAGCTCCTGCATCTGGCGCTGCTCGTCGGTGAGTGAGAAGTCGACCGGCAACGGCGCCACTCTACGCGCGGTCCGCCGCCCCGGGCGACCGGCTCTAGACTGGCCGAAGGCGCCCGTAGCTCAGTCGGATAGAGCGCGTGCCTCCGGAGCACGAGGTCACAGGTTCGAGTCCTGTCGGGCGCGCCTCCTACCCGGCTGCGGCGCGGGGGCCGCTCGTCCCGATAGGTTCGCGGCGGTGGAATACGACATGCTCATCCTCGGCGGGGGGCCCGCCGGGTGTGCGCTGGCGGCGCGGCTGAGCGAGGACGAGGGCCGGAGCGTGTGCCTGGTCGAGGCGGGTCCGGACTACGGCCCACGGTCGCGCGGACGGTGGCCGGAGGAGCTCCTGGATCCGTCGGCGATCCCCGACAGCCACGACTGGCGCGACCGCGAGGGCTCGCTCCCGTGGGCGCGGGTGATCGGGGGATGCTCCGCTCACAACGCCTGCGCGATAACCCGGGGGGCTGCGGCCGAGTACGACGGCTGGGTCGAGTTCGGGGGAGAGGGCTGGAGCTGGACGACCCTCCAGCCGTGCCTGGGGCGAGCCCGGGGGGCGCTCGGGGCCCGGGTGCGCTCCGAGGAGGAGACCGGCGCCTGGCACGCGGCCGTGCTCGAGGCGGCTCTGGAGGCGGGGCTTCCGCCCCTCGCCGGCCCCGACGCCGAAACGGTCGGCGCCGGGCGGTTCGCCACGAACGTTGTCGACGGGGCGCGGCAGAACGGGGCCTTCGCCTACCTCGACCCCGCCGGGGGGCGGGCGAACCTGGCGATCCTCGCCGACACCCTCGCCGATCGGGTGGTGCTCGAGGGCGGGCGGGCGATCGGCGCCGTCGTTCGCGGGCGGGACGGCGAGCGGGTGATCGACGCCCGGAGGATCGTCCTCGCCGCCGGCGCCTACGGCTCCCCGGCGATCCTGATGCGAAGCGGCGTCGGGCCCGAGGAGGAGCTTCGCGCCCGCGGGATCCCCATCGTGCACTCCCTGCCGGGAGTGGGGGCGGAGCTCGCCGATCACCCCCGCGCGGGATCGGCTTCACGCTCACCGACGAGGCGGCCGCCGCGATCGCCTCCGACGCGGGCGACCGCGCGATCACCGCCCAATGCATGGTCAAGTGGCGCTCCTCGGTCGCGGCGGACGAGCACCGCTGGGACGCTCACCTGCTCGCGATCGTCCCTCCCGATCGCTCCTCGGGCCGGATCACCGCGGGCCTGGTCGCTCCGCGCTCACGGGGGCGGGTGGGGCTTCGCTCGCGGGACCCAGCCGACCTCCCCGCGGTCGACGACCGCTTCCTCTCCGATCCCGAGGGCCACGACCTCGCGGCGCTCGCCGAGGCGGTCGGGTGGGCCCGCGCGCTCGCCTCGACGCGCGCCCTCCGGAAGATGATCACTGACGAGATCGATCCGGGTCCCGAGGTCGACTCGGAGGCGCACGTGCGGGCGACGGTCGCCACCTACTACCACCCCACCGGGACCTGCCGGCTGGGTCGCCAAGGGGATCCCGGCGCCGTGGTCGACGAGCGCGCCGCCGTCCACGGCCTCGATGGCGTCCACGTCGCCGACGCTTCGATCGTCCCCCGAGCGGTCCGCGCGGGGACCCACCTCACGACCCTTGCCGTCGCCGAGCGGGTCGCCGAGCTCCTTCGCCCGTAACCCGATCGAGAGGGCGGTGTCGGTCGCCGATCGCGCCTGAGCCGAGTCAACCGGACGCCTGGGCGCGAGCCTCGGGATGCTCGCGATACCAGTCCAGGGTGCGGCGAAGGCCCTCACGCAGGTCGACCTCGGGTCGCCACCCGCACAGCTCGCGGATCTTGGTCGAGTCGAGGTGCTGGCGGTCGATCTCGCCCGGGGGATTCCCACCGCCTCGAATGTCCGGCTCGAGCTCGGTGCCCGAGAGCTCGCAGACGAGGGCGACGATCTCGCGCACCGAATGAGGGCGGCCGGCGCCCGCGTTGAATGCCTCGCCGCGGGCGGGCCCGGCGTCGAGGGCGGAGGCGACCGCCAGGTAGGCTCGGGCGGCGTCCTCCACGTAGATGAAGTCGCGCTCGGGGCTCCCATCGGAGCGCAGAACCGGGCGGCGGCCGTCGAGCGCCGCGCACACCGCCTCGGGGATCAGGCGCGAGAAGTTGAGGTCGCCGCCGCCGTAGAGGTTGGCGAATCTGGTGACCGCGACCGGGAGCCCGAACGTGTGCCAATAGCTACGGGCGATCAAATCCGCCGCCGCCTTCGAGACGTCGTATGGGAAGGTCGGCTGCAGCGCCGCGTCCTCGCGGTAGGGCAGCTCCTGGTGCGGGCCGTAGGCCTTGTCCGAGGAGGCGACCACCACGCGCTCGACGCCCGCCTCGCGGCAGGCCTCGAGCAGGACCCACGTGCCCTCGACGTTCGCCTCGAACGTCGGCGCCGGCGAGGCGTTCGCGCTCCCGACGATCGTCTGCGCGGCGAGGTGAAAGACGGTGGTGACGCGATGCTCGGTCAGGGTCCGGGCGACCAGCTCGCGGTCGCGGAGGTCACCCTCGGCGTCGACGACCTCGGAGGCGATCCCCTGCAGCGTGAGCCCCGAGAGCCGCGGGCGGCCGCGGTCGAGGGCCACGACCTCGGCGCCCTCGTCGAGGAGCGCCCGGCAGAGCCAAGAGCCCGCGAACCCGCGGGCGCCGGTGACGAGCGCCTTCACGCCCGCTCCAGGTCCGGCTCCCAGACGCTCCAGGGAGGGTCGCCGGACGCCCACAGGTCGTTCAGGACGACCGCGTCCTTGTAGGTGTCCATGCAGTCCCAGAAGCCGTGGTGGCGGTAGGCCCGAAGGCCGCCGTCCGCGGCGAGCCGCTCGAGCGGCTCGCGCTCGAGGACGCTGTCGGGCTCGAGGTAGCCGACCACCTCGGGCTCGAACCGAAAGAACCCGCCGTTGATCCACCGCTCGAGTAACGGCTTCTCCTCGAAGCCGAGCACCATCCCAGACCGATCGATCTCGGCGACCCCGAACCCGAGCCGGGGGCGGACGACCGCCATCGTCGCCAGTTTCCCGCCGGACCGGTGAGACTCGAGCATCGCCCCGAGATCGACGTCGGCGACCCCGTCGGCGTAGGCGAGGTTGAAGGGTCGCCCGCCGAGCTCGTGCGCCGCGAGCAGCGTCCGGCCTCCCGTGGGCGTGTCGAGCCCCGTCTCCAGGCAGCGCACATCCACCCTCTCCGGCCAGGGCTCAGACCCGACCCAATCGGCGATCTGATCGCCCTTGTAGCCGGTGCAGAGAACGAACTCCTCGAACCCCTGGGCGGCGTGGATCCCAATCACGTGCCAGAGGATCGGCCGCCCTCCCACCTCGACCAGCGCCTTCGGGATCGACTCGGCGTGCTCGCGCAGTCTCGTGCCGCGGCCGCCGCACAGGATCGCAACCGGTCCGGGGGGGTGCACAACCGGAACCCTAGGGGCGAAAGCCCCGGCAACCGCCCTTCCCTCCCACGGCCGCGAGCCGGGACACCCTGCCGCGGGCGCGAAAGCGCACCCTGAGCACCCCCCGGCTCGCCGACCACGACCGCCTCCGGAGGGGACGACCGTTGACGGTCACCTCGCAGGGCCTGAACCGGTGGCGGAAGGTCCACAGCGATGCGTCGAGGGAGATCAGGCCCGCGCTCGCCCCCCTGATCGTCAGCCGCCACCGGTGCCGGCGCTCCCGCGATCTGAGCACACCGTGAGCGCCGAAGCGGGACTGGGACCGGCCGCGGGGGAACGCGATCAGGTGAAGCCGCGACCGCGCGTCGTCGAGGCCCACGATCCGGCCCGAGCCGTATGGAGCCAGGGTGTCCACCGACGGCGGGAGGAGCGGGAGGATGGCGCCGGCCCGCGCCAGCAGCGGCAGCTCCGCGAGCGGCGCCCGGACGGACCTCGCCCGGTGGCCCCGCAGGAGCCTCCCACGGCGCAGGTCGAGGGCGCCGTTGCGCCGTCGGTAGGAGACCGCCCGCCATAGGTCGATCCACCGCCCGCGGGGGAGGTAGACCGAGCGCCTGCGCTGGTTGGGCTGGTGCACGGGCGCCGCCAGCAGGTCCGGCCCGAACATGAACTCGTCCTCCTGCCCGGTGGCGGTGGCGTCGTGCGGGTAGACGAGCGCCAGGTCGCGCATCAGGGGCAGCCCCGTCCTCCGGTACTCGGCATCCGCGGCGGCGAGGTAGGGGTAGAGCTGGGTGCGAAGCTTGGCGTAGCGCCGCCACACGGGCAGCACGTCCGGATCGAATATCTGGGGCCGCGGGGTCGAAGAGAGCGAGACACCGTTGGCCTCGGTTCGCATCACCCCCGAGACCGCTCCGAGCTCGATCCAGCGGATCAGCAGCTCCGGGGTGAGCTCGCCCTGAAGGAGGGTGAAGAACCCGCCGACGTCCGAGCCCCATCGTGAGATCCCCGAGGTGCCCATCGACAGGGCCTGTTTGATCGCCGAATCGAGGCCGTCGTAGCCCCAGTCCGTGGTCGGGTCGCCGCCCCAGACGATCTGGGCGCACCGCTGGGTGCCGGTCCAGCCCGAGCGGACGAAGGGGGCGAGGGGCCTGGAAGCGGCGCGAGTGTAGTCGAGCGTGGCGCAGTGATAAAGGGTCGGGTAGAGGTTGTGCATCTTCTCGCCGGGAAGGCCGTCGGCGGAGACCGCGTCGAGCGGGGTGTACTCGCCGAAGTCCTCCATCCAGCCGTCGTACCCATGCCCCACCGCCTCCGAGAGGAGACCGCCCCAGAAGGCGCCGGTCCCGGGCCCCGAGAAGTCGAACTGGGACACGTCGGTGAAGATCAGGGGCCCGGTCGAGTACTGGTACACGTACGGCTGGTCAAGCGCGTTCTCGGTCAGAACCCCGGCCGCCGCGGCCTGATCGTAGACGGGCTGGTAGCTCGTGCAGATCATCGGGTTGAAGTAGGTGGTGATCGCGTACCCCGCCCGGTGGAAGCCCGACGTGGTCTGGAGCTGCTCGGCCTCGACCCCGCGCTGGTCACCGCACGGGAGGTAGTGGAGGTAGGTGTTCACCGCGGAGCCCGGGACATCGGCGCTGCGAAGGGACCGTGCCTGGCCGAGCCGATCGGATCCGGTCGGCTGGTACCAGGGGCCGAACACCCACGGTGCCGCCGGTGGCGGCTGGCGCCCGGTGATCGCGGTGAGCCTGCGGAGGGCGTCCGCCGGATCCGGCCCGGCGACGAACCTCAGGGCGAGCGACGGGGACTGCGCCTCGACGCTCCAGGCGCTCGGGTCGGAGCTGCCGAGCCGGAAGTAGCTCGTCTCCCGGTTGTCCACCAATAGCCCGTAGCCGGCGGTCGAGAGCAGCCAGGGAACGGGGAAGTAGGTGGCGTCGTCGCGAGGGTGATAGCCCTGGGGTGGGACAAAAGCCGAGATCAGGGCGCGGTCGCTGGGCGCGTAGGGTCCGTCGGATACGTAGTCCTCGACCTCGTTGCCCCGCTGGTCGACGGCGTTCGACCGCTCGCCGAACCCGAGATAGCGCTCCGAGGGCCGGGCATCGAAGCCAATCCCGGTCGCCGTCACCCCGGAGGTGGATCCGGTCACGCTCGCGATCAGCCTGATCACGCCGGCGGAGTCCGGCTCGATCCTGACCTCCAACCCCCGGGTCGGATCGGTGGTCTCGAGCTGTGCCACGTAGGCGGCTCCCTCCATTCCCGCGGACGCCACCCGGGTGGCGTGCGACCAGCCGGCGGCGGTGCTGAAGCCGAGCGTCCCGGTTGGGCCGCTGCCGAACCCAGCGTTCTCCTCGAGCACCGACCGACCGGAGGGATAGGCAAGCGACAGGTGCCACGGGTCCGCCGTCACGGCGGCGCGAAGCGGGCCCGAAGCGACATCGCCCCGCGCCTCCGCCGGGAGGTCGGCGGCGGGCCAGATCGCGGAGAGGATGCAGACCGAGAGACCGAGCCGCCTCATGAGCGCGCCGCTAGGTGCGCGAAAGCCGCTCACCGGCCGCGGCGCCGCGGGCGCCGCGGCGGGGCGGGCCGGGCACTCAGCCTCCGGCGACGGCCGGGAGGATCGTCACCTCGTCGCCGTCGGCGACCTCGGTGTCGAGGCCGTCCCGGAAGCGGATGTCCTCGCCGGAGACGTAGACGTTGACGAACCGGCGGAGATCGCCGTCCTGTGTGATCCGCTCCCGGAGCCCGCCGTGCTGGTCGAAGACGGCGTCGAGAGCCTCGCCCACCGTGGAACCGTCAACCTCGAGCTGCCCCTCGCCCCCGGTCTCCGCCCGAAGCTGGGCCGGGATCTTCACCGTCACTGCCATCGAGCCGGGATCTTAGTAGCGGTCAGACGGCGACCGTCGGCTCGAGCTCACGCTCGAAGGAGTCGACCGAGGGCTCGATCTCGTGCATCCGGAAGGAGTCGCGAACGGCGTCGAGGGTCTTCAGGCCCTCGCCCGTGATGTAGGCGACAACCCGTTCGTCGCGGTCGATCGCGCCGCGCTCCGCGAGCTTCGCCAACACACCGATTGTCACCCCCCCGGCGGTCTCGGTGAAGATCCCGGTGGTCTCGGCGAGGAGCTTGATCGCCGCCTGGAGCTCGTCGTCGGTGACCGACTCGATCGCGCCGCCGGTCTCGCGCGCCAGCTCGAGAGCGTAGACGCCATCGGCCGGATCTCCGATCGCGAGGCTCTTGGCGATCGTGTCCGGGCGCTGCGGCTTGCACACCTCGGCCCCGTCGGCGAAGGCGGTGGCAACCGGCGAGCAGCCCTCCGCCTGGGCCCCGCAGAAGGTGGGCAGCTCCCCCTCGACCAGCCCGATCTCGAGCCACTCGCGGATCCCGCGGCCGATCTTGGTGAACAGCGATCCCGACGCGACCGGTGCGACGATCCGGTCCGGGAGCTTCCAACCGAGCTGCTCGATCGTCTCATAGGCAAGCGTCTTCGATCCCTCCGCGTAGTAGGGGCGGAGGTTGACGTTCACGAACGCCCACGGGCGGCTCTGAGCGAGCTCGGTGCAGAGGCGGTTGACCTGGTCGTAGTTGCCGCGGACGCCGACCAGGTTCGTCCCGTAGACGCCGGTCGCGAGCAGCTTCTGCTCCTCGAGGTCGGCCGGGACGAACACGTAGGAGTCGAGCCCGGCGGCGGCGGCGTGGGCGGCGACGGCGTTCGCCAGGTTCCCGGTCGAGGCGCAGGCCACGGTCTCGAAGCCGAGCTCGCGAGCCTTCGCGAGCGCCACCGCCACCACCCGGTCCTTGAAGGAGTGGGTGGGGTTCGCCGCGTCGTTCTTGATCCAGAGCTCGCCGAGCCCGAGCCGCGCGGCGAGACGATCGGCCCGCACAAGCGGGGTCAGTCCGGGTTCGAGCGGGTCGCTCGGGCGGGCGTCGAAGGGGAGGAAATCGGCGTACCGCCAGATCCCTCGCGAGCCGGCCTGGATCTTCCGCCTCGCCTCCTCGGCGTCGAGGGCGCCGTGATCGTAACCTGCCTCGAGGGGGCCGAAGCACCTCTCGCAGACGAAGCGGGCGTCGAGCGGGTATTCAGTCCCGCATTCCTTGCATCTGAGCGATTGCAGAGCCATCGAGTTCCCTTCTCTTAAGGCTTCAAGAAGAAACCTCCGCCTTCGATGGGGGCAGAGGTCTTTCGGAACTCTCCCCCACATCTCCCAGGTCATCCTTGCCTGCTGGAATTGGCACCTTCCCCGAGTGATTCGGGGGGGTTGCCGGGGCTTCATCGGGCCAGTCCCTCCACCCCTCTTGATGTGGCGGCTATGTGGCCACCAATATAGCAATCGCCACTGCGGCCCCTGACGTTTGAGTGCCGTAAAGTCCGTTCGGCCATGGAAGCGACGAGCAAGGCCGATGGCGAGCGAGCGGCGGATCCCGAGCCTGCGCCGTCCCCGCCTGCGCCGGATCCGTCGCGGCGAGTTCGTCCCGGCGTCGCCTGAGCGCGAGGGCCCCCGAGTCGAGGAGATCGCGGCCGAGGGCCTGCGCTGGGTGAAGATCGACCGGCCGACCGCGGTCGACCAGGCTTGGCTGGAGGAGCACTTCGACTTCCACGCCCTGGACCTCGAGGACGTCACCTCGCGGAACCAGCGCCCCAAGATCGACGAGTACGAGGACTACCTGTTCATCGTCCTCCACTTCCCGACCTTCGACGCATCGGTGGGCCGCCTCGGGCAAGGCGAGCTCGACCTGTTCGTCGGCCCCGGGTTCCTGATCACGATCCCGAACCAGCCCCTCCAGCCGGTCGAGTACCTGTTCGAGCGCTGCCGCCAGAAGGAGGAGCTCCGTGACCAGCTGTTCGCGCGCGGGTCGGGCTACCTGCTCTCCCGGATCGTGGACGACACCTTCGACTACTGCTTCCCGATGCTCCGCACGATCGGCAACAAGCTCGACGCCCTCGAGGAGGAGATCTTCGAGGGCCGCTCGGAGGAGATAGTGCGCGACATCTCCAACGTCAAGCAGGAGATCATCAACTTCCGCAAGGTGATCCGCCCGCAGCGGCCGGTGCTCCGCGACCTCGAGAAGGTGAAGGGCCGCTACCTCGCCCCCGACCTCGACCTCGAGATCTACTTCGACGACATCGTCGACGCCCACGAGCGGAGCTGGGACATGCTCGAGAACGACAAGGAGGTGGTCGAGGCGCTCGAGGAGACGAACGAATCGGTGATCGCCCACCGGTTCAACGACGTCCTCCGCATCCTCACCGTGCTCAGCATCGTCTTCCTGCCGGCGACCCTGATCGCGAGCATCTGGGGTATGAACGTCGGGCTTCCCGGCGGAGGCGATCCGGCGACCGCGTCGAACACGGTCTTCTGGATCATCATCGCGGCCATGGTCGCGTTCCTCGTCGGGATGCTCGCTCTCTTCCGCCGCCGCGGCTGGCTGTAGCGATCCCCGGGATTGGCTCTGCCCGCGGTTCCGCGGAACCGACGTCCCGATGCGCAGAGGGTGCAGATGCATCGAGAGGAGCGGTCGCGGGCGCCACCGACACCGTAGTGACGTCTACCGTCAGCGGCAGCGGGATTATGCAAACCGTTCTCCACCTACGATGAGCCGGTGGCCAACTACCGGATCTGGGCGCCGTGGCGCCTCACCTACGTGAAGGACGCGGAAAAGGACACCGAGGAGGGCTGCATCTTCTGCTCGAAGCCCTCGGTGGACGACGACGAGGCGAACTTCATCGTCCACCGCGGCGAGCGCTGCTTCGTGATCCTGAATACATTCCCTTACACCAACGGGCACCTGATGGTGGCCCCGTACGAGCACATCGGCACCCTCCCTGAGCTCGACGCCGGCACCGTGGCGGAGATGATGGCCCTGGCCCAGCGGTCGATGAGGAAGCTCGAGGAGGCCTACTCGCCGCACGGCTACAACGTCGGCTTCAACCAGGGGCGGGTCGCCGGCGCCGGCTTCGAGCACCACATCCACATGCACGTGGTCCCCCGCTGGGGCGGGGACACCAACTTCATGCCGGTGCTCGCCGACACCCGGGTGATGCCGCAGTCGCTCGAGCAGACCTACGAGGCGCTTCGCGGCGGCTTCGATTAGCGGCGCTCCCTAACCTGCTGGCGCCGCCCCGATGCCGATCCCCTCCCCCCCAGCTTCGATCTTCAAGGCCTACGACGTCCGGGGCGTCTACGGGGAGGAGATCGACGGCGAGGTCGGCTACCTGATCGGCCGCGGGTTCGCCCGGGTGCTGGCCCGCCTTCGCGGGAAGGACACCGCCGATCTGCGGGTCGGCCTCGGCCGCGACATGCGCCTCACGGCCCCGGAGATGGCCGCGCGGGTGCGTGACGCGCTCGTCGATGAGGGGGTGAGGGTGATCGACGCGGGTGAGATCGCGACCGAGATGCTCTATTTCCTCGTCGGCTCGCGCGAGCTCGACGGCGGGGCGATGGTCACCGCCTCCCACAACCCGAAGCGCTACACGGGGGTAAAGCTGATCCGCGAGGGGGCGCTGGCGCTCTCCGGCGACGCCGGGATCGAGGACGTCCACCGGGAGATCGAGGCGGGCCTCCCGGAGCCGCCGGGCGGCGGCTCGGTGGAGGAGGTCGAGATCGGCGACGCCTTCCGCGAGCACATGCTCGGGTTCGTCGACCGGGGCCGGATCGGCCGACTGCGGGTCCTCGCCGACGGCGGGAACGGAATGGCGGGGCCGATGGTGGGGCCGCTGCTGGAGGGCCTCGACCTCGACCTCGTCACCACCTACTGGACGCCGGACGGCAACTTCCCCGACCGCGAGCCGAACCCCCTCCTGGAGGAGAACCGCCGCTTCATCATCGACCGGGTCCGCGAGGAAAAGGTCGACCTCGCGATCGCGTGGGACGGCGACGCCGACCGCTGTTTCTTCATCGACGCCGCCGGGAGCTTCTGCGACGGCGACTTCGTCTGCGCGCTGCTGGCGAGGGCGGCGCTGGAGAAGGAGCGCGGGGCGACGATCCTCTACGACCCCCGCTCCAGCAGGGCGGTCCCCGACACGGTCGCCGCCGCCGGGGGGCGCTCGGCCCTGAGCCGGGTCGGCCACGCCTTCTTCAAGGCGCGGATGCGCGAGGAGGGGGCCGTGTTCGGGGGCGAGGTCTCCGGCCACTACTACTTCCGGGACTTCTGGTGCGCCGACTCGGGGACGATCCCGGCCCTGCTCATGCTCGAGCTGCTCTCGACGGAGGGGCGGACGCTGGCCGAGCTGATGGCCGAGTTCCGCGCCCGCTACTTCATCTCGGGCGAGATCAACTCCGAGGTCGCCGACCAGCAGCGGAAGATGCGCGAGATCGCCGAGCGCTACTCAGACGGCGAGATCACTCACCTTGACGGGATCTCGGTCGACTATCCCGACTGGCACTTCAACGTCCGCCCCTCGAACACCGAGCCGCTGCTGCGGCTCAACCTCGAGTCGCTCGTCTCCCCCGACCACATGGCGGCGAAGCGCGACGAGGTCCTGGCCCTGATCCGCTCGTGAGCGAGGGGTCGAACAAGGCTGCGAAACCACCCGCCCCCGCACCCCGGATCCCCGCGGGCGCACCCGAGGAGGTGCGGACTTCTTCCGGTCCCGGGCGCGAGCCCGAGGCGGCGGCGCTCGATGCCTGGGAGCGGGTGGCCGAGGCGGGAATACGCACCCTGCGCATCCCCACCCCCTTCGCAGTCGGGCGGGTCAACTGCTACCTGCTCGAGGGCGAGCCGCTCGCCCTCGTCGACTCGGGGCCGAACTCGGGAAAGGCCCTCGATGAGCTCGAGCATCAGCTCGGCACCGTCGGCCACCGGATCGAGGACCTGGGGCTGGTGATCATCACCCATCAACACATCGATCACCTCGGGCTCGTCGAGATCGTCGCTCGCCGGTCAGGCGCCGACGTAGCGGCGCTCGACGTCGCGGCGCCCTTCCTCGAGAACTTCGGTGGCGACGCCCAGCGGGACGACGATTTCGCCGCCAGGCTGATGCTGAGCCACGGCATCTCCAAGGACGTGGTCACCGCCCTGCAAAGCGTCTCACGCAGCTTTCGCGCCTGGGGCGCGAAGGCGAGGGTGACCCGGCCCCTCAGCGATGGCGAGATCCTGCGACTATCCGATCGAGAGCTGGAGGTGCAACACCGACCCGGCCACAGCCCGTCGGACACCCTGTTCTGGGACTCCGATCGCCGCATCCTGATCGCCGCCGACCACTTGATCAAGCACATCTCCTCGAATCCGCTGATCTCGCGCCCGCTCGACGGATCGGCCGGTCGCCGCCAGGCTCTGGTCGAGTACATCGGCTCCCTGAAGAGGACAAGGCAGTTGCCGGCCGAGGTGGTGCTGGCCGGCCACGGCGAGCCGATCACCGACCACGTCGCCCTGATCGACGAGCGCTTCGCGCTCCACCAGCGCCGGGCGGAGAAGCTGTACGCGCTGATCGTCGAAGGGCCGCGCACCGGCTACGAGCTCGCCCAGGCGATGTGGGGGGACGTGGCTGTGACCCAGGCCTACCTCACCCTGTCGGAGGTGATCGGGCACGTCGACCTCCTGATCAACGCAGGCTACGTTCGCGAGGCGGGCGCCGGCGAGGTGATCCGGTTCGAGGCGACCTCCGGGGCCGAGCCGGGAGAGCTCGGAGACCTGATCGAGGCCGGCGATCCCGCCGCGGAGAGGGGCTAGGTCGGGTGACGACCACGGCGCCGCCACGAAACCCCGAGCCCGCGACTCTGGCGAAGCCGCTCACCCCTGGCGCGGTGAAGAAGCGAATGCTGATCATCGTCAACCCCTACGCGACCACGGTCTCGGACCGGCTCAAGAATCTGGTCGTCTACGCGCTCCAGGCGCGCTACGAGGTCGAAGCCGTCGACACCGAGGCAGCCGAGCACGCGACCGAGATCGGGCGGGAGGCGCGCAAGGGCGGCTACGACATCGTCGTCGCTTTCGGCGGCGACGGGACGCTGAACGAGGTCGTCAACGGCCTCGCCGGCACGGACATGCCGGTCTCGGTGCTTCCCGGAGGCTCGACCAACGTCGTCTGCCGCACCCTCGGGATCCCGAACGACGTGGTCGACGCCACCGAGCACCTGATCTCGCTCGCCGACTACTTTCGCCCCCGCCGGATCGATCTCGGCTCCGTCAACGGCAGGCGATTCGTGTTCTCCTGCGGGATCGGGCTCGACGCCACCGTCGTCAGGCGCGTCGACGCCCACCCGCGCCTGAAGGCCCGGGCGCGCCAGTGGTACTACACGTGGGCGGCGATCTCGGCCTTCTACCGGCAGTACCTCCGGAGCCCCGTCCGCCTCGAGGTGCGGGCGAACGGCGAGACGATCGAGGGGGTCACGGCGATCGCCCAGAACTCGGACCCCTTCACCTACTTCGCCGACATCCCGATCGAGATCTGCGAGGCCTGCGAGCTCGCCGACGGCAAGCTCGGGATCGCGGTGCTGAAGCGGGCAACCCAGCGGGACATGCTCCCACTGGCGGCGCGCATCCTGAGCAAGCGCCTGCGGGTGGTGAAGAACCGCCAGATCGAGGAGCTTCAGCCCGTCACCGAAGCGAGCGTGCGCTCGATCTCCACCGACGAGTCGGGCGCTCTCCGGCCGCTCCCGGTCCAGGTCGACGGTGACTACATCGGCGAGCACACCGAGCTTCGCTGGGCGATCGAGCCGGGCGCCCTCACCGTCGTCGCCTGAGCGAAGGTGCCCGAGGACTGCCTGTTCTGCCGCATCGTCGCCGGTGAGGTCGAGGCGGAGCTGGTGTTCGAGGACGGGGTTTCGCTCGCCTTCCTCGACCACCGTCCGCTGTTCCCCGGTCACTCCCTGCTCCTCCCCCGGGCCCATCACGAGACTCTCGCCGACCTTCCCGACGACCTCGTCGGTCCCCTGTTCCTGAACGCCAGGCTGCTGTCGCGGGCGATCCCCGAGGCGATGGGGAAGCCCGGCTCCTTCGTCGCCCTCAACAACGTCGTCTCCCAGAGCGTCGCCCACGTCCACGTCCACGTCGTCCCCCGCCGTCCCAAGGACGGCCTGCGGGGATTCTTCTGGCCGCGCACCAAGTACGCGGACGCCGACGAGATCCGGGAGACGGGCAAGCGGGTCCGCGCCGCGGTGACCCGACTGCGCCGAGGAGGGGCTACCTCAGCCGCTTGACGGCGGTGTCCGTCCTCCCGAACGGGACCGAGCCGACCAGCCTCAGCTTGGCGGTGGTGCGGCCGGCGAGCTTCTTGCGGCCCTTCCGGGTGAGGCTGATCCGGACCTTCATGGTCTGCCCGGCCGTCAGGTTGAGGCCCGACTTCGAGCCGAGCTTCGCCTTGCCCAGCTTGAGGACGAGCGAGACGCCGTTGCTGACGGTGGTGGCGTGGACCTTGACGAGCGCCTTGGCGCTGTTTCGGACCCTGGCGAGCCTTCGGCTCACGATCGAGACGTCGATGTGCGGGCGGGCGATCGCCGCGCCGGCGCTGGTGACGTGGAGCGTCCCCTGCATCTCGGTCGGGTGGATCGTGCAGAGGAACGGGTAATCGCCCGCCGCCAGGTACTGGGTCCCGTTCACGACGGTGCTGTTGATGCCGACGATCGTCCCCGAGCGGAAGAGGGGCTTGCCGTCGGGTCCGGTGGCGCGCGCGGTGACGTTGTGCGAGGTGGCGGCCTCGTTGTTGTCGAAGGTGGGCCGCTCCCCCTGGGCCTGGCTGTACGTGCTCTGGTCGTAGACGTGGCCGGGAAGCGCCGTGATCGTGTCGGCCCCGAATGCGACCCCGATCCCGAGGACGACGGCGAGGACCCCGGCCAGCGCCAACGCGATCGTCCCTGTTCTCCCCGGCTTTCTCATCCCGTACATGGTCCTACGGAGGAGAACACCGCAGGGATCGGCTCGATTCGGCTCCCTTCGGCGCCGGCGGTCAGCCGGTCGGGGTGACGCGGTAGGCGTCGAACACCGAATCGAGGTGGCGGAGGCGGGCGATGCACGCCTTCAGCTGCTCGGTGTCGCCGACCTCGACCACGAACCGGTTCTTCACCATCGGGTGCTTGGTGGTGCAGACCGCCTCGAGGATGTTGATCCCCGCCTCCGCGAAGGTGCGCGAGAGGTCCTCGAGCAACCGGGTTCGATCCCAGGCGTCCACCTGGAGCTCGACTCGATAGGAGGACTCGTTGTCGCCGTCCCAGCTCACCTCGGTGAAGCGCTCGGGCGCTTTCTTCAGCGCCGCCACGTTTCGGCAGTCCTCGCGATGGACCGTGATCCCCCGCCCGAGCGAGACGTAGCCGACGATGTCGTCGCCCGGGACGGGACGACAGCATTTGGCGAGGCGGACGGCGACGTCGTCGACGCCCTTCACCTTGATCCCGAACTTGGTTGCCTCCCGGGTGCGCCGGCTGGCGTGGTCGCGTCGTCTGACGAGCCCCTCGATCGGCTCGTCCTCGACCGCCTCCCCGCGCTTCAGCCGCTGGATGATCTTGTTGGCCACGACCTTGGTCGAGATCTTCGACTGGCCGATGGCCATGTAGAAGTCGTCGGCCTTACGGAAGCCCATCTCCCGGATCACGTCTACGAGCAGCGGCGAGCCGGCGACCCGCTGGTGCGGGAGGCCGCGCTTCTTGAGGGCGTCGATGAGCTGCTCGCGCCCGCGGCGCTCGGCGTCCTCGCGGCTCTCGCGCTGGAACCAGGCCCGGATCTTGTTCCGAGCCCGGGAGGTGCGCACCAGCTTCAGCCAGTCGCGGGAGGGCCCACGGCCCTGCTTCGTGGTCAACACCTCGACGATGTCCCCGCTTCGGAGCTGATAGTGCAGCGGCACGATCTTCCCGTTCACCTTGGCGCCGACGCAGCGGTGGCCGACGTCGGTGTGGACGGCGTAGGCGAAGTCGAGGGGGGTCGAGCCCGCCGCCAGGTTCTTCACCTCGCCCTTCGGGGTGAAGACGAAGACCTCGTCCTCGAACAGGTCGACCTTGAGGGCCTCGAGGAACCGCTTCGGGTCCGCCTCCTTCTCGGCCTCGAGAAGCTGCCGAAGCCAGGTCATCTTCTCCTTGCGCGGGTCCCCGGACGACGCGCCCTCTTTGTAGATGACGTGAGCGGCGATCCCGTACTCGGCCACCTCGTGCATCTCCGGGGTGCGGATCTGGATCTCGAGTGGGCGTCCCTCGGGGCCGACCACGGTGGTGTGAAGCGCCGAGTACATGTTCGCCTTCGGCATCGCGACCAGGTCCTTGAACCGCCCCGGCAGCGGCTTCCAGAGCGAGTGGATGATCCCGATCGCTCCGTAGCAGTCCTTCACAGACCCGACGATCACCCGCATCGCGGTGAGGTCGAAGATCTCGTTGAACTCCTTCCCCTTGCGGGTCATCTTGGTGTAGATCGAGTAGAAGTGCTTGGCCCGGCCTGAGATCTCGGCCTCGATCCCAACCTTTCTCAGCTCCCGGCCGAGGAACTTGCCCGCGTCGGTGACGTAGCGCTCGCGCTCGGCGCGCTGCTGGGCGACGAGCTCCTTGATCTCGTCGTACTTGCGGGGGTGCAGGGTGGCGAAGGCGAGGTCCTCCAGCTCCCACTTGATCGCGTGGATCCCCAGGCGGTGGGCGAGCGGGGCGAAGATCTCGAGCGTCTCGCGCGCCTTCTCCTGCTGCTTCTGCTTCGGGAGGGCGTCCAGGGTCCGCATGTTGTGGAGCCGGTCGGCGAGCTTGATCAGGATCACCCTGACGTCGCTCGCCATCGCCACCATCATCTTGCGGTAGTTCTCGGCCTGGCGCTCGTCGCGGCTCTTGAAGGTGATCTCGGTGAGCTTCGTCACCCCGTCGACGAGCTGGGCGACCTCGTCGCCGAAGCGCTTCCGCACCTCCTCGAGGCTGGCGCTCGTGTCCTCGACCGTGTCATGGAGGAGCGCAGCGCAGAGGGTCTCGGTGTCGAGCCTGAGGCCGGCGCAGATCCGAGCCACTCCGAGCGGATGGGTGATGAAGTCCTCGCCCGACTTCCGCTCCTGGCCGGCGTGGCTCTCGCAGGCGAAGGCAAAGGCGCGCTCGATCTGCTCCCGGTCGGCGGCGCCGCGGTTGTGCTCTTCGATCACCGCGAAGAGATCGCCCAGCAGCTTGCGCTGATCGGGGCTCAGCTCGCGGGTGATCGCGTCGGCGCGCGGTGTGCGCGCCTTCGCGACTGACTCGCCCACCCGCAGATGGCCGCGGCGGTCGTCCGGGCGGGCCCCGTCGGCTCCCCTCAGCCCCTCTGTGCTCTGCTTTGCAGGAATTGGCTTGCCTCCTGATGCCGGGCGGCACAGGCCACGTAGGTCCTTGACCGATCCAGCTGGGTCCTACCCGAGGATAAGACCCCGAGCCGGGCAGCGGCGCGATCGGGATCGCACTCGCACAGCCCGAGCTCGACCAGCACCCGGAGGCAGCGCCCCGCCAGCTCCGCGCTTCGCGGGTGGCGTCCGGGGCCGGCGAGGAGGGCGGCGAGCAGGTCGCCGCTGGCCCCGGCCCCTGCGGCCCGGAGCGCGCGCCAGATCTCCGCCACCGGGCGTCGCAAGGCCCACTCGGCCGCGAGGCAGCGCTCGGCGAGCTCCACCTCGCCTCGTCCCCAGGCCAGGTGGAGGAAGCCGGAGGCGAACGGGGCCGGCCCAACCGGGCCCGATCGGGGGATGCCGGCGAGCGCCTCGAGCTCGGGTGAGACCGGCGGATCAACCAGGACCACGTGCTCGAAGCGGCTCGCCGCCGCCGGCCGGCGGGCGAGCGCACCCCAGTCGGCGAGCGCCAGTCCCGGCTTCGCCTGCTCCCCCTCCCCCGGCCTCCCGAGGGCGGCGTCGAGGGCGGCCTCGCCGCAGCGCGAGCAGGCGATTGCGGCGGCCCCGCCCCCGAACCGCCTCGG
>JBKPIY010000095.1:0-7188 GCA_046730475.1 Actinomycetota bacterium | reverse complement strand
GCGGCGGTCGACCGTCCCTCCGGCCGCCCGGATGGTCAGATGCCACGCCTCACTGCGCCCGAGCAGCCCGACGATCTGCAACAGCACGGTGACGGCGAGCACCCACGCCGGGGTGTCGGAGATCGCCGCCGCGAACTCGTCGCGCCGCCCGGCGAGCACGAACGCGAGGACCGCCGCGGTCGCCAGCGACCCCACCACCGCGATCAGCGCACGGCGGCGGCGACCGAAGTCGCGGAGGCGGGCAGTAAGTTCGGCCAGCCGACTCGCGCCGCGTGGCCGCGGCGACGGGCCGATCGGTTCGTTACCCGCGTCCGCACCGCAGCTTCCGTTTAGCGGATCGAGGGAGCCCATTGAAACGACGCTACAGAGCGGCAGGTCGATCGCCAACTGCGGAGAGAAGGCGTCTCCCGCATGGTGTTCGAATGAGAAGTAGCGGCTGCGGCGAGACTTCCCGGACCGGGAGATGCAAGGGTCTACTTCGTGAAGGGTGTTCGAGCCTTGGCCTTCGCTTTGGTACTCGTCTTGCTCAGGATGTCCGCGGCGTCAGCTCGGCACAGATGAGGTAGCGGCCGTGGCGTCCATGCGACACCCTTCGTGTCTCTAGGAGACGGTCTTCGGCATGATCATCGGACTCGCCCTCGCCCTGGCCTCCGCGCTCGCGACGAACTTCGCCTTCCTGCTCAAGCAGCGCGGCGCGGTCTTGGCGCCGTTGGTGCAGGTCAGCCACCCGCTGCGAAGCGCCGCCGGCCTCTTCCGCTCCAGGTGGTTCGCGGTGGGCTGGGTGGCGGCGGTCGGCGCCTGGGGGCTTCACGTCGGCGCCCTCTCGCGCGCGCCGCTGTCGGTCGTGCAGGCCGTGCTCGCGGCCGGGCTGGTCTTCCTCGCCGTGCTCGCCGAGCGCTTCTTCGGCTTCGCCCTCGGACGTCGCCAGTGGATCGGCATGATCATCACGACGGTCGGGCTTGCGATCATCGCGCTCACTGTGGGGCCGCGCGGTGACGCGGCTCCAGGCTACGCGCTGGCCGCGTTGATCTCCGTGGAATGCGCCGTCTTTGCCCTCGCCACCGGGCTCGCCGTGATCTCCAACTACCAAGGCACCCTGCGCGCGAGGCAAGGCCTGTTCCTCGGCGCAGCCTCCGGCGCGCTGTTCGGCGTTTCCGACATCGCGCTCAAGTTCCTCACCCACGCCGTTCACGGCGGCGTGCTCGAGCTGATCAGCCCGTGGACATTCGCCGCGCTGGCCGCCTCGGTGGTCGCCTTCTATGCCTCGGCCCGCGGCCTGCAGATCGGCCCGGGGGTCGAGGTCATCGCGCTCACCGCGGTCACCGCCAACCTCACCGCGATCATCGGTGGCATCCTGGTCTTCCGTGACCCGATCGGGACGGGGCCGGTGGCGATCACCGGACGGATGATCGCGTTCGGCCTAGTCGTCGCCGGCGCAGCCCTGATCCCCGCCCCGCTGCGGGCGGCTCCGCGCCCGGCGCACGAATAACGACGATCGGCATGCCGCGGGCGACGCGTCCGATCCGCGCCGCTATCGTCCGTCCCAGAAGGTCGTCGGAAGCCTCGAGGTCGATTAAGGGGTCACGGGTTCGAGACCCCTCCTCCGTTCGCCGGTGTCCCTCAGTCGGGATCACCGTATCCGGCTCATCCACGATCGCTAGTGAGTGACTCAGACAGGCCCGGACCCGTGAGTTTCAGTTCGATCGCGCGCTACTGCTCTTGGTGAATGCAGGGCTTTTGCTCGACGCTTCGATCAGTGATGCTCTGGACGACGTCCGAGTCTCTGACGCGGTTGCCCGCCGGAACCCGCCAACTGACCTCGTCCTCGTCCCGAGCAGGCGCCTGAGGCGCCGCAGTTGGGACGCCCGGTCCTCGCGCGCAAAGCGGGAGCGCCAATGCGATTGCTCGTTGCTATCGATCATGGTCACGGCTCGCTTCTCGAAAGCTGGACATGTGACGTAGGGCTCGGCGGGCGTCGCGGGACATCTGCGATCTTCGCCGCGACCTCGTCATGCCAGTTGGCTTGCTCGCCCTTGTCCTGGTCCACGGCAACATTCCAACGAGGCCTCAGGGGCCGGTATATAGTCGGACTCGTCGACGTTCTCAGGGAGAGGAGACCCCAATGTCCGAGGGTACGGATGCAACGTTCTATCGCTCCCCCGCCGCCGCCATCGCGGCACCCGCCGAGAGGCTCGCCTACGTCGCGGCGTTCGACCCGGCCGGCGAACAACGCGACGCCATGGCCGTCGTCGACTGCGACGCCGGATCGTCGAGCTACGGACAGGTGGTTGGGTGGACCGAGCTGCCGACGGCCGGCAACGAGCTACATCACTTCGGCTGGAACGCCTGCTCCAGCGCGCTCTGCCACGAGGGCCACGACGGCGTGCTCGAGCGCCGTTACCTGATCGTGCCCGGCATCCGCTCATCGCGCACCTACGTGCTCGACACGGGGCCCGACCCACGGCAGCCACAGGTGGTGCGCACGATCGAGCCGGAGGAGCTCGCAGAGAAGGCCGGCTATTCGCGCCCGCACACGGTGCACTGCGGCCCCGGCGGAATCTTCATGTCCAACCTGGGCGCCGCCGACGAGGCCGACGGCCCGGGCGGTGTGGCGCTGATCGATCACGATACCTTCGAGGTCACCGGCGCCTGGGAGAGCGACCGCGGCGAGCAGTACTTCGCGTACGACGTGTGGTGGCACCTGAACGAGGACGTGGCCATCACGTCGGAGTGGGGCACCCCATCGATGATCGAGGACGGGCTGAACCCCGAGGATCTGCTGGGAAAGCGCTTCGGCCATCACCTCGACTTCTGGAGCCTCTCCGAAGGGAAGCTGATCCAGCGGGTCGAACTCGGTGACGAGCACCAGATGGTGCTCGAGGTGAGGCCCGCCCACGACCCCCGGAGGACCTGGGGCTTCGTCGGGGTGGTGATCAGCGTCGAGGACCTGTCCGCGTCGGTGTGGCTGTGGCACCGTGAGGACGAGGGCTGGACGGTGAAGAAGGTGATCACCATCCCAGCCGAACCGGCCGAGACCGACCAGCTTCCGCCCGCGCTCCAGCCGTTCGGCGCGGTCCCACCGCTGGTGAGCGACATCGACCTGTCGGTGGACGATCGCTGGCTGTACGTGTCGTGCTGGGGGACCGGCGAACTCAAGCAGTACGACGTCAGCGATCCGCATGACCCGAGAGAGACGGGATCGGTGCGCCTGGGCGGCATCGTCCGCCGCACGCCGCACCCAGCGGCCCCCGAGCTCAAGCTGCGTGGAGCGCCGCAGATGGTGGAGGTGAGCCGCGACGGCCGTCGCGTGTACGCCACCAACTCGCTTTACGCCTCGTGGGACGACATTTTCTACCCGGAGGGTGTGGGCGCCTGGATGGTCCGCATCGACGCGGACATCGAGTCCGGCGGCATAACCCTCGACCCGCGGTTCTTCCCGCACGGCGACGACTTCCGCGGGCTGCGGGTACACCAGACACGCCTCCAGGCCGGGGATGCCTCGAGCGATTCCTACTGCTTCGTGGACTAGCGACGACTGGGCACCGAGGAGATCATCTGACCGTCGTTGCTCATCTCGGTCCGCTGCCGCTCGAGGAGCTTCTCACCGGTTGCGCGGTCGTGTTCGCCGTGGGAGTTCCCACGATGCGAACGATGGCGAAGGCGAGACTGTCACGGCTCGCGCGAAGACGAAGCGACGGTCGCCACAACTGACCTGCTGAAGCGAGCGCTCTTCGATCCCCTTCCAAACCGTGTTCCATCGGGGGCCCGTTCGGCCACCGTCATCGCGCTGAGCCACATGCACCTGCTGACGGCTCCTCCCGCGTGGTTGCAAGCTCGCCCGCCACGCGGTCGAAACACGCGCTCGGGACGAGAGACAGAAGTCTCCGGTGATGCAGCGTTCAGTGCTGCAAATCGTGCGAAGGAGCAGTGACCAGGGCGGCTGGCGCGCCTCTGTTCCGCCGCGTCGGTTGCGGCTGTCTGGGCGCGGAGAACACGCTTGCAGACGGCCCTGAGCGAGGGCGGCGGCGCACCCCAAGCTCGTCACCGCGAGGGTGCGTTCGGGTCACATCTGCGGGATGATCCGAGGCACAACGAGGAGGTGAACCATGGCGCCAATCGTGGCCAGCATCGAGATCGCCCGTCGGCCGGAAGACGTATTCGCCTACGTCATGGACCCGGCGCGGCTCCCGGAGTGGCAGGAGAGCCTCTTGAGCACACGCACCGAGGGGAGCGGCCCGCCCACCGTCGGCTCGAGGCTCATCCAGACCCGCCGCGTCGGTCGCTCCGAGCGGATGATGACCTCGGAGCTCACCGAGCTCGATCCCCCGAGGAGCTGGGCGGCTCGCGGCATCGACGGCCCGGTCAGGGCGCGCGTCAAGGGCACGGTCGAGCCCCTCGACGGCGAGCGCTCGCGGGTGACGCTAGAGCTCGACTTCGAGGGGCACGGGATCGGCAAGCTGCTGGTGCCGCTCGTCGTCCGCCGCCAAGCCCGGGCGGAGACGCCCACCAACATGCGGAGCCTGAAGGAACGGCTCGAAGGCGCCTGATCATCGGTCCGTCATCGCCGTGATCCCAAGCCCGGCGAGGATGAGCGTCGCGCCAACCTCAGATCTACGGAATCGTGGCCGCGCGCGGCTGCCGCAACTCGCGCGGAGCGGAAGTGGCGTGTCTCGGTTGTCTGCGCCCGGTCTAGCCGCAGGGCGGGCTGGAACTACGCCTGGTCCGG
Organism: Actinomycetota bacterium; assembly: GCA_046730475.1. Classification (GTDB taxonomy): domain Bacteria; phylum Actinomycetota; class Thermoleophilia; order Solirubrobacterales; family 70-9; genus JBKPIY01. The sequence goes on along the minus strand of JBKPIY010000095.1, from coordinate 2,462 downwards.
TTCCCAGTTCAGGGCTCGGCGACGAGACATCGGGAGCTTGTTTACGACGAGGTCGTAGGAGTCCTCGATCATGTCCCTGATCATCTGCTCGGGTATGGAGTCGTCGATGATCACGGTGTTCCAATGCCGCTTGTTCAGGTGATAGCCGGGGAGCACGGCCGGGTGTGCCTCACGCAGCTGCTCGGCGAGTTGCGGCTCGCACTTGAGGCTGACGCGGAGCGGATGCTCGGCGAGCCGGGAGAGGGCAAACATCTTGCCGGCGACCTTGAACACCGATGTCTCCGGACCGAAGGGGAACGTCTCGGCCGATCCCGGGAAGGTCAGGCAGAGGTCGCGTAGCTCGGCTGCGCCGATCATCAGCCCCCGGCGAGGTGGCACCTTCCTACTGCGCCCCGGGGGCGTCGCCTTCCCGGTGGCTGGCCGCCCGCGCGCACTCTATCTCAGAGAGGAAGCTGAGCAGTTCGGGGACCGCTCGCTCGTGCGCGTCCTCTTGGACGAAGTGCCCGGCGTCGTCGATCTGCGTCACCGCGGCGTCCGGCAGGGTCTTGCGCCACAGCTGGTCGAGCATCACCGGGGTGAACGCGGGGTCGCGCATCCCCCATACGATCCGCGCCGGCTTCGCGCGGAAGTGCTCCTCGAGACCGCGTTCGAGCCGCCCGGTCAGCTCAGCGACCGGTCCGGTGCCGCTTGCGGGGATCTCGCGCGGGAACACGAGCACACCGGTTCGGCTCGCCCAGGTTGGATGCGGTGCCAGATAGGCGCGGCGCACATCCGGCGTCAGCCGCTCGCGGTGGATCACGCCGACGCGGAACATAAAGCCGCGCACGAACAGGTGCAGCCCCTTGACCAGCACCTCACCGACGCCGGGGGTTCGGAATAGGCGCAGCGGCAGGGGTAGCTTGATCTTGCCCCGCGATCCGTGGGCCCAGGTATTGAGGATGAACAGCCCTGCCACGCGCTCGGGATGAGCCACGGCCCACGACAGCCCGATAGGCCCGCCCCAGTCGTCCGGCACCACGACCGCGCCGTGCAGGTCGAGCGATTCGAGCAGGGCGTCAAGCCGCTGGACGTGGCGCGGGATCCGGTACAGCTCCGGATCGCTCGGCTTGTCCGAGCGGCCGAAGCCGAGGTGGTCGGGCACGATCGCCCGGTGGCCCGCCTCCGCCAATGGGCCGATGAAGTTTCGGTACAGAAACCCCCACGTCGGGTTGCCGTGGACCAGCACTACCGGCCGGCCGTCGCGCGGGCCCTCGTCGACGTAATGCATGCGCCCATCCGGCGTGTCGAACCAGCGCGGCTCATACGGCCACAGCCCGTTGAACGTCCAGTCGCTCGTCATCGCCATCAGCTTGTGGAGGCCGCGGGACGCTGGGACTCCGCGTAGAGGTTGAGGAGGCGTGTCGCGAGCTCTTGGTCGCCCTCGATTGACATATCTCGCGCACGCATCGCCTCGGCGGGCTCACGGCCACCGGAGATCACCGCCTCGAGCGTTTCTGGGTCGGTCTCGATGATCGCGTCGGGCGCTTCGGCGTCTCCGCGGCGGGCGCGGAGCCGCCCATCGGCGACCTCGACGCGAAAGCGGTCCTCGGCGAGCCGCAACTCGTAGTTGCCGCTCAGGTCGCGAGCGGCATCTGGCTCAACGCGCCATTTGAGGGCGAGGACCAGCGAGTCAGGCCCGAGCGCGGTACCGGGCTGTGGTGGCAGGCGGCTGCCCCAGCGGCCCAGCGCGGTCAGGATCGGTTCAAGCTCCTGGCCGGCGTCGGTCAGTTCGTAGACCCAGGTGCCGACGGGGGGCCCGAGCTTGCGGTGCCGGACGACGCCGCCTTCCTCGAGTTCCCGGAGTCGCTGGGAGAGCACGCTCGGTTTGGCGTTAGGGATCCCTGCTCGCAGGTCAGTGAAGCGCTTGGGACCGAGCAACAGCTCGCGAACGATGAGGAGGGCCCAGCGCTCGCCGACCAGATCCAGAGCTCGCGCCACCGCGCAGCCATCGCCGTAGGTGCGGAGCGTTGCGATGACCAAGGAGCTTAGCACGGTGCTCGCATCTTTGGACTAGCTAGTAGTTTTTTCATATCATCGCTCTTGGGTACGACTCACGTGCAACAGGATGAGCCCCCAATTGACATTCGGAAACGCGCCGGCATGCCGTTCTCAACGTGTCGGCCGGGCTCCTGCTTCGTGGCGGAGCAGGCGTGACCCCTCAGGGCTCCGTTGCTAGCGGGACGAAGACGAGGTCTGTCGACCGGACAGAGGGATCGAAGGCCCGAGGTGCCCGGACGTCGTCCGTGGGGTAGTGAGCGGTGTCTGGTTCGAGACGCCTGCCTGTCGCGCAGAGGAGTCACGCACTACCCGCCGGAGGGCCGGAGGCAACGCACCGCTTAGGGCAAGGAGCGGTCGCCGCTCCCCGGGCACGCAAGCGCCCGTGTAGGCAGCCACCAGCGGTGCCTGTTCAGGTCTCGGTCGGA
>JBKPIY010000094.1:0-13853 GCA_046730475.1 Actinomycetota bacterium | reverse complement strand
ATTTCGCCTGATCCTCCCGCCGAGGAGGCCATAGAGACATGAGCGTTGCTCCACACCCCCGAGCGCGAGAGGAGGACGAAAGAGCTACAGGCCGCTACTTGACACCAGGCCCTTCTTCATAGAGACGAAAACCGGCACCCTCAATCCGTGCGTCTCCGAAAATTCGGATAGGCGGCCCGATCCGTCTCTCGCTACGACCGGCCGAGGATTCGGGAAACCAGTCGCCACCCAAGCTAGCTCCTGCTTTCACGCGTAAGCGGCAGCGCAAGCCTGAGCCGGACCGGCCACCGCTGGGCCTACTAGACGATCGCCAGAAAGTCTGGTCTCAGCGAGCAGCGTAGAGGCGCCAGGAGCCCGGGACGCCCTTGAGCTCGTGCTCGCCGCGCTCCTCGAACTCGATGTCCGATCCCACCGTGAGGTCCTTCACCGTGCTTGATACGAGCACTTCGCCGGGGTCGGCCTGGGACATCACGCGGGCGCCGATGTGGACTGCGATGCCGCCGATGTCCCCGTTTCGGCGCTCGCATTCCCCGGTGTGGATGCCTGCGCGAATGTTGATCCCGAGTGCTCGGATCGCCGATGCAGCTGCCTTGGCGCAACGAATCGCGCGCGCCGGGCCGTCGAAGGTGGCGAGGAAGCCGTCACCCGTGGTCTTCACCTCCTGCCCGCCCTGGCGCTCGAGCTCGCGTCGGAACGACTCCTCATGTGCCTCCAGCAACTCGCGCCAGCGGCGATCGCCGATCTCCGCCGCGCGCTCGGTCGAGGCCACGATGTCTGTGAAGAGCACGGTCGCCAGCACGCGGTCGGGCTCCGGCGCCCGGCGCGCTCCGGTGACGAACTCCTCGATGTGATCACAGACCTCGTCGGGATCGTCGATCCACGGCCAGTGGTTCTCACCCTCCATCTCGACCATCCTCGCCCCGGGTATCCGCTCCGCCATGTAGCGGGCGCCCTCGATCGGGATGAAGTCGCCACGCCGATGCAGCAGCAGTGTGGGCGCCTGGACGAGATGAAGGACGTCACGGATGTCGATGAGCAAGTTGGCCTCGATAATTTTGAGCTGCATCGCGGGGCTGACGCAGGCGCGCTCGTAGCGACCCCACCACTCGCGTTCGCACTCGTCGGCGAGCTTGCTGGGGGCGAGTGGAGTAAGGATGAGGCCCTCCCCCCAGGCCTCCGCGACCGCGGCCGTCCATTCGCGCAGCAGGTCCTCGTCCAGGACCGTCCAGGGATAATCCGGAACCGGCATCATCCTTGCGAGGGCGCCGTAGAGGATCGCGGCCGATACCCGCTCCGGCTCGGTAGCGGCGAAGTAGCAGACAAGCGCCGATCCCTCCGAGGCGCCGAGCATCACCGCGCTCTCCGAACCCGCAGCGTCCATCACTGCGCGAATGTCGCCTACCCGCTCCTCGACCGCCGGCGCCGCGGAGACTGGATCCGAGAGACCCATCCCACGGCGATCGAAGACGATCACCCGAGCGATTGCGGCGAGGCGTCGCATGAACCGCACATAACCCGGGTGATCCCAGGCGAAGTCCAGATGGGAGATCGCTCCCGGGACGTAGACGAGATCGCGCGGCCCGTCGCCCACGACCTGATAGGCGATGCTGAGCTCGCCGCTTCGCGCGTATCGGGTCTTTGGGCGCTCCATCGCTAGGCCCCGCAACACGAATCTACCGCGGGCGCGAGCTAGGACCTAATGCGCGCAGATCTCCGCTCCCGCATTGCGCGCGCGAAGCAGGGTCAGCGGGAGGGACCGCGGGACTGCTCCTCGTCGTCCGCAGCGGGCGTCTCCGGCGCAGGAGCTGAGACGCTCGCTTTGGATCGGAAGCAGCTCCGGTGACGCTTCCAAATCGAGATCATGCGGGGCTTCGTGCGGGCGTCGCCTCGCCGTGGCCGAAGCGGACGTCCGGCAGGATGCGATTGAGCCAGCTCGGCAGGTACCAGGCGGCCGGTCCCGCGAGGCGCAGCAGCACCGGCACGAGCAGCAGCCGAACCAGGAAGGCGTCCAGAAGGACGGCGATGCCGAGAATCACTCCCATCTCCTTGGGGGGCAGGGGGCCCGAGAGGGCGAAGGTGAAGAAGACGGCCACCATCACCGCCCCGGCAGCGAGGATCACGCGCCCTGAGTGGGCGAGCCCACCAACCATTGCCTTGCGCGCGTCTCTCTCGCGATCCCAGTGCTCTTTCGCGGAGGAGAGCAGGAAGACCGTGTAGTCCATCGAGATCGCGAAGATCATCGCGAAGAAGAACACCGGCGCCCAGGCATCCAGGAAGCCCTGCGACTGGAAGCCGAGCAATCCCGCAAGGTGGCCGTCCTGGAAGATCCACTTGGCGATCCCGAAGGCGGCGCCGGTGGCGAGCAGATTGGTGAGCACGCCGATCGCGGCCGCCACAGGCGCCTGGAATGCAACGAGGAGCAGCAGGAAGCCGAGCGCAAGGACGACCCCGATCACCACGGGTGTCGTGACCGCCAGCGCGGCCTCGAGGTCGTGGTTCTCGGCCGCCGCGCCGCCGATCAGGGTGCCGGCGGGAAGCTCCGAGCGAAGACGATCTATCGTCGAGCCCAGCTGAGGGCTCGAGGGATCGCTGGAGGGGACCGCCTCAATCAGCACGGTGCCGCCGTCGCCTGGCTGGGGCGGCAGGGACTGAGCGATGCCGGGGTCGCTCTGCACCGCGGTCATGGTCTGGTGGCTCGCCGAGGCCGGGGCGACGATCTGGAGGGCGGCCGGTGCGCCCGGCCCGAAGCCCGCCTGGATCTGCTCATAGCCTTGCCGGGATTGGTCGCCGGGCGGCACCACCTTGATCGAGGGCATCCCGGTGCGCAGCGAGAGCACCGGTAGTGCCAGGGCGAGTAGCGCCACCAAGGCGAAGCCACCGAACGCGTACGGCCGCCGCCAGAGCAGCTCTCCCCAGCGGGCGAAGCGCGGAGAGCGATGCTCGCCGCGGTGGACCCAGGGAAGCGACAGGCGGTCGACCCGGGGGCCGAGCTTGGCGAGCACCGCGGGCAGCAGCGTCAGCGTCGCGGCCAGCACGAAGAGGACCGAGACAATGATGCCCAGGGACGTCGAGCGGAAGGCGGGGCTCGGCACCAACATCACCGCCGAGAGCGAGACCAGCACGGTCAGTCCCGAGAAGAGCACCGCTTTGCCGGCCGTGTCCATCGTCGTCGCCACCGCCTCGACGGGACTGAGCTTCTGGCCGAAGTGGGCGCCCCGGAAGCGAATGACGATGAAGAGGGCGTAGTCGATGCCCAAGGCAAGCGCGAACATCAGCGCGAAGTTCATCGCCCAGATCGAGATCGGCGAGACCAGCGTTCCGAGGTAGAGCAGGCCTGCGGAGGCGATCAGCCCGACGATGGTCAGCATCAGCGGCAGGCCTGCCGCCACCAGCGAGCCGAAGGCCAGCACCAGGATCGCCATGGTCACCGGCCAGGAGACGAACTCGGACTGGAGCATCGCGTCGCGGTTCGCCTGGTTGAAGTCCGACCACATGCCCGAGGCGCCCGTCAGGTTGACGGCAACTTCAGAGCGAGCGGCTTCGGCAAGCTTGGGCTTGAGGCGGTCGGCGGCGTCGACCATCGCGTTCGGATCGGCGGCCGCGCCGGCCCGAATCACGGCCGTGTGGCCGTCGGGCGAGATCGAGAGGCCTGGCTGCGGCGGGGAAAGCCGACCGACGGCGGGATCGCGCCGCAGGACCCGCTCCGAACGGGCCACCGTTTGCCGGAACTCGGGCGCGGTCGCCACGAGGTCCCGCGAGTGGACGACGACCTGCAGCGAGTAGCCGCCGGCACCGGCGAAGTTGCCATCGATCTGCTGGCGCGCCTGTACGGACTGCGAGCCGTTCGCCTGCCAGCCCGCGCCGGAGAGCGCCGTCTCCACCCGCGGGGCGAGGATGCCGAGACCGACGGCGATCAGCGCCCAGGCGATGAAGACCCGTCCGCGATGCTCCGCCGCCAGCCGGCCGAGGCGACCGATCGGGCCGAGGGCGCTCATCGCTCAGCCGCTCCGTTGAAGCCCGGGTAGCGGCGGGGGACCCAGGAGCGAACGCCAGGCGCCCCGGCCGAGATCACGTAGGCGGTCAGATCTGGTGCGGCGGTCACCGGTACCTCCCTCTAATTAGTACGACCGTTCGTGCGAACTGCCGAGAGAGTGTACGAACGATCGTGCTAATTTGTCAATATGAGTGTGACGAATATCCGCAGTGAGCCTGCGCGCCGCACGCGCAGGCAACGCAGCGACGGCGAACGGAGCCGCACGGCGATCCTGCGTGAAGCGGGGCAGCTCGCCACTGTCGAGGGCATCAGCGGGCTCTCGATCAGTCGGCTGGCAGAGGCCGTGGGGATGAGCAAGAGCGGTCTCTTTGCCCACTTCGGCTCCAAGGAGGAGCTCCAGGTAGCGACAATCGAGATGGCGCGCGCCCTATTCACCGAGCAGGTGATCGAGCCCGCCTTGGTTCCCTCGACCGGGCTCGAGCGGCTGCGGCAGCTCGGGGAGAACTTCCTTCGGTATGTCGAAGGCGGCCTCTATCCGGGCGGCTGCTTCTTCGCGTCGGTCGCCGCCGAGATGGCCATGCGCCCGGGCCCGGTACGTGATGGCGCGGTTCAGGTCGTGGACGAGTTCTTCCGGCACGTTGAGACGGCCGTTCGCGACGCCCAGGCCGAGGGCGCGATCGATCCTTCAGAGGATGCCGAGCAGCTCGCCTTCGAACTCGACGCGTACTTGTCCCTCGCCAACGCGCAGTTCGCAGTCAGCCAGGAATCGGCACCGATCGACCGGGCACGCCGCGCGCTGAAAGGCCGGATCACGGCAGCGGCTACCGCCGCGTAGTCGTTTCGACTCGGCGGCTGAGTTCTCGCACCCGGACCCCGACTACCGCTATCGAGGGCGCGTCCGATGACATCCACGTGCTCCATGCCCACAAGGCGGTGCGCCACTTCACCGAACAACTCCAATGAGACCTTTGGCGGTTCTCGCCTCGAACTCCAGGCACTGATCGACACAGAAGCGAAGGTCGTCGCCGCCGTACACGTCACGGATCGAATGAGGGGCAGTCATGCAACAACCGAAGCCCTTGAAGCCGGCGGGCTGTGGGAGTAGCACCGGGCCCGCGCTTCGGGAAAAGCAGGCGTCTGGCTATCGCCGGGCACGCGCTCGCTCGGGACGACGACCGAGCGTCTGCGCGCGGTCCGGTGGGTTGGTCCTCGAGAGACTCGAAAGTCGTCCAGAGCGGTAGCTCCTATCGCTCGCGATCGCTTGTGGAACGAGGTACTTCAGTCCGCTACGCCGCGGCGGCGGCCTCGTCGGGCGAAGGAAAGACCTGGTGGCGCGTGATGAGCCCGTCGCGCACCTCGATCACGGATCCGACGTCCATCGAGTAGAGAAGCTCATCCGTTGCGATCTCGCGGTTGCTCATCAGTAGGGTCGCGACAAAGCGGTCGGGTGTGCGAGCTTCAAGCGCGGTCAGCGTCACCGCCCGCTTTCGGCCGTCGGCCTCAGCATGCTTGGCGGCAAACTGGCGCGCGCCTTCCTTGCCTTTGAGGACTCCGCCGTCGGGGAGTTCGATCACCGCATCATCGGCCGTCAAGGCTGCTGCTGTGTCTCCGTCCGCTGCCGAGGTTGCGTCCACGTAGCGCCGTATGACGTCTTCGGGGGTGGCCATCGCTCGATCCCTTCAGATCCGGAGTGGGCTCATGCTCTCCGTGGGGCATGAAACTGCCTCCCGGAAGCCCCTGTCCCGGTCAGCCGACCGTAGGTCCCACCCGGACGTCAGCTTCCAAGTTGGATTTTCATCTCCCGAGAAGCGGTCGCCTTGATCCGTGCCGACGTTCGCCTGCTTCTCCGCTGCATTCGGCGCGGCTCGAACCCAACCTCCGGTGCGCGGTCCACGCCTCCAGCAACCCCCCGTAGTCCTCGGCCTCGATGAATTGATCCACCGGACCAGCCGGTGCTGCCGTCCCAAGGAGGGTGAGGCCTACTCGGTCCCGGCTCAGGGGCGGCGTTCCCGCTCCCGGAGCGAGGGCTTGGGCTGCCACGCATCCGGTCGCTGCGGCTCGGGCTTGCGCTCAGGCGAGTGACCGTCGCCCACGCGAGAAGCCGCCCGCGATCAGGACCCCTTCGTGTACCAGACGTCGCCGCAGCAGTAGAGCGACGAGCCGTCGGCCTCGCCCCAGATCACGTGGGCGATGCCCGTCGAGCTGACCGCGATCCCGAAGTAGTCACCGTCAGTGAACGTGGCGCCGTCCGCGCTCTTGTACGGAGCACCCGACCCGAGGTTCGAGAGCCGAACGTGCGGCGCCCAGCTGACCCCGCCATCCGTAGTCTGCGCATACCAGGTGTTGAAGTGGCCCGTCCGGTCGTCCTGCCAAGCGAGGCGGAAGTCCCCAGGGGTGGGGCCACTGTCGATCTGCGGCACGCTGCTGTCACCGAGGGCATTCACGAGGACGTTGGTGCTCCATTGCACCGCGTCGTCCGAGGTCCGTACGTATAGGGACTTCGGCCCGTTGGGCTCCTCGGAGAACGTGTACGCGAAGACCATGTGGCCGGTCGCATCGATAGCGATCGAGCCGGTCGCGGCGAAGTAGTCCGGGTAGCACCCCGGTACCGGACAGGGGGGTGGCGCGGCGGCGACCCCGAAGGGGATGAGGGTCGGATCGGCGCACGCCGTTGTCGTCGACGGCGAGCACCGCAGCAGGGCGACCTCCACCGGCCCGTCGAAGTCGTGCCCGTGCCCCGACAGGCTCCTCTCGCCGTCGAGGGCAAAGTACACGTCGCCGTTTGGCGCGTACGCGCCACCGTTCGCATACCACCACAGGTGGTCCTCATTCACCTTTTGGGGCGGGAGGAATGACTGACCGTAGTCGTGAGAGGCCACGACCATGTTGTCGAACTTGTGGTTGAACGCCACGTAGACGTCCCGGCCCGATGGGGAGATCACGAGGATGGGCTTGTCCATGTAGGTGAGTCCGCCGTTCATCGTGATCGGAGGACTCCACGTATCGCCGCCGTCGTGGGACGTGAACAGCTGCACGCCCGGGTCGTACTGGTCCATGAACGCCACGTAGATCGTCCCGCAGCTGCACCCCGCGTTAGTGTCGTTCGCCACCCGGATCTGGGGGTCGAACTGCCACCCGATCGTCTTGCAGGCAGCCGCGCAGACGAAGGTCTCAGGACCGAAGCTCGCCCCGCCGTCGGTGGAGCGCCCGAACAAGACGCTGGTGCCGGGGCAGCTGCCCTTGCAGGCGTGGGCGTTGATGCCGGTGATCAGCTGGTAGACACGGTTCGGGTGCTTCGGGTCCACGGCGACCGTGGGCTCCCAGTTGCTCTGGTGCTTCGGGTTGATGTCGTACCCGGCGGGGCGCTCGTCGTCGAATGGCCCGGCGCCCGACGCCTGTGCGGCGGCTACAGCGACGATGGCCAGCGATGCCGCAAGCGCCGCCAGGGCTAGAGCTCGCGTGCGCAACCGAGGCCTCTCCTCCTTCATACCCTGGGCATTCCAGTCGCCCCTAATCTATATCGAGGAAGCTCTCCGAGTCAACTGGGCTGACCTCCAGCTGCGGGTTGCATTGACCCTCCCGGCCTCCTCGATGACGGGTAGGCGCAGTTATGCGCCGGGACTCTTATCGAGCGCGGCGAGGAAACTCCGCCTCACGCCGACCCCGCCGGGCGCGCTCGCGGGTCCCGCCGGGTCGGCGCCCGCTCGCCGCGGGTCTTCGCCGCGCGCGGGTGGAGGGCGGGCGATCGCCACCGAGGCTCGCAAGCGCCCCCCTGAGGCGGCTCGCCTCCGCTTCTAGGTCGCGCAACCGTCGAATTCCACGCGGCGCACAGCGTTCGTCTCCTGATCGCGCATCGGTCAGCGTCGGGACGCCACCCATGCTTCGTGCGAGGGCACCTTCTCACCGACGACGTGGAGGAAGTAGTACGAGCCGGTGTCTCCCAGAAAGCTGAAGTGACGCTTTAGGTCCGCGACGGTCTCCTCGAAGGAAGGGTGGGAGCGCAGGTAGTTCCGAAAGCCATTGTGCTGGCGATCGAGCGCCAGAATCTCGTCAGCGTTGTCCACCGTCGCCTGAATCTTGCGCCGGTTGCGGACGATCCGCGTGTCTTGTGCGAGCCGGTCTACGTCATCTGGGCCGAAGCCCGCCACCTTCTCCGCGTCAAAGCCCTCGAACACTTCGCGAAAGCCGTCCCACTTCGCCTCGATCACACGCCAGCTCATGCCCGCCTGGAAGACCGCCTTCGTCATCACCTCGAGGTAATCGCCGGGCGTTTTCGGCTCGATCTTGTCGGGCGCCTGTGGAGCCACCGGCGGCCCAGCTTACGCTCAGAACGGCTTCGGCAACGGTCGGGAGCGAAGCGGCTCCGACTCGTGGAACGCCTCGATGTCCAGGACGACCTCGATCTCGTCGCTGACGACGCGCCCGCCGCCCGGGAGCTCGTCCTGCCAGGAGATGCCAAAATCGTGACGGTCGACCCTGGTCCGGCCCTCGAAGCCGATGCGGCGCATCATGCCCCGGTTTTCATCGCCACCCAGAACGGCGACTCCCATTGACCGAGGTAAACGACGTCGAACTCCACCGTCCGGTGTTGCCGCGGATCGTCACCTCCGCCCTCGCCCTGAATCGCCTCGCCGCTCACCGCTGCGACGTGTCGAGCCTTGCGGGCACGAGCTGGGCGAGCTGGCGCCAATGGCCTTCCAGCCGCTCTCCATTCACAAAGAATGTGGGGGTGCCATGAACTCCGGCCCGCCTTCCGCCGGCGATGTCCTCGAGGACGTCCTCTCGGAAGCGACGCTCCCCAAGCGCCGATTCGGCTTCCTCCGGGTCCAGCTCGAGCCGTCGCGCCGCCGAGAGCAAATCCAGATGCGAGAACTGCTCGCGTCCTGCTAGCAGCAGCGCATGCGCGTCCCAGAACTTTCCGTGGACCGCCGCAAGCTCCGAAAGCTCCGCCGCGAGATCGGCGCCCGGATGTAGCTCGGGATCTGGAAAATGTCGCCAAACCAGGCGCAAGGTGTGGTAGCGATCCAGGAGCGACTCCACCGGGCGCTTGGCGGCGAAGCAGAACGGGCAGCCGAGGTCCCCATACTCGACCAGCGTCAGCTCGGGCGACGTGGAGCCGGTGACGTGGTCGCCCTCTCGGACCGGGATCAGGTTGCTGGAGGCTGGGGCGGTCACTCGGTCTACGTTACTCATGGGTTCTCCAGCACGAGGGCGGCTCCCTCCCCTACTCGAAGCATGCCCGCAAGAGCCGTTCGTCCGAGTGAGCCTGACCCGAGCCCAGCGCCGGTTGGCCGCTCCGGGCGGGGTTTCCGGCCGGTCGGCGCCGCCTCTACGATCGGCTCATGTCCGGACGGCGGCCGGACGGCACCGGCGCTCCACCCCGAGGCGGGACGCGGTGGGCGGCTTACGCGGTGTGCGCCTGGGCCACGATCTTCGCCGCTGCGAGCTTCTACTGGGGCGCGGGAGGCGACGCCGGAGTGGACACGATCGCGGCCGAGCCCGACAAGATCGCGCTGATCAACGAGCCGGCGGTCGTCTGGGGAACCGGGGTGCTGAAGCTTCTTGTCGGAGGCCTGGCCCTGGCGCTCGCACGCCCGCCGCGGTCGATTCCGCCCCGCCCCTCGGCCTGGTGGGCAGGGTGGTTGGGGGGTTCCTGATCGTCTACGGCGGCGCCAGCCTCGTCCAGCACGCCCTGATGGTCACCGGCGCGATCGACACGTCGGCGGCTCTGGGCGAGCACGCGGCCCGCTGGCACCTCGCGCTATGGGATCCGTGGTGGATCCTGGGCGGTGCGCTGTTCTGGGTCGCGGCCCGAGGTCATGGTTAGACGATCGCTAGCAATGCTCGCTTCGTCGAGTCTCCTTCGCCCGCCCGGCGCCGATGGCTGTTGCCGCAGGTCGGCGTCTTTGCGCTCCTCACCCACATACGACGTTTGTGCACTGGCGCCGGTCTCCGTTGTGGCGGGCGATGTTCCCGCCGCCGTCGATCACCCCGGGCACGGCCTCGATCCCGAAGGCCTGCTCCGGCACGTACGCCTCAAGCGGCCCGATGCCGCGATCGTCGATATCCGCATGCCCCCCACTCACGGACGAGGGCCTCGCCGCCACCGAGCGGATCCGCACCGAGTTCCCGCAGGTCGGGGTCCTCGTTCTCTCGCAGTACGTCGAGCCGAGCTACGCGATGCGGTTGCTCGAGGAGCGCCCCGAGGGCGTCGGTTACCTTCTCAAACAGCGCGTCTTCGACGTGGCGATCCTCGTCGACGCCCTGAGCCGCATCGGCGAGGGCGAGAGCGTGATCGATCCGACCATCGTCTCCCGCCTCCTCGGGCGGCGCCGCAGGGAGGATCCGCTCGCAGAGCTGACCGAGCGCGAGCGGGAGGTGCTCGCCCTGGTCGCCGAGGGGCTCTCCAACCGGGCGATCGCGGACCGTCTTTTCGTCACCCAGCGGACCGTGGAGTCGCACGTGAAGCAGATCTTCATGAAGCTCAACCTCGCGGTGGACCCGGAGTCGCACCGCCGCGTGCTGGCCGTGCTCGCGTACCTGCGGCCCAACACCTGAAGCGCGCCGCCAGCGTCGCCAGGGTCACTCCTGCGCCCCGGCGGCTTCGAGGGCAGCCTGCCACTCACGGAAACCCCGGATTCGGACGATCTTGCCGCCCCGGATCAGGAAATGGACCGCGAACTCCTGGTCGAGCTCGACATGGCTCGTACCTCCCCTCATTTGGCTCCGCCCCAGCCAGACAATCGACTCACCCAGATCGCGGACCTCGATCTCCTCCAGGTGAAACAGCTCCCAGGTCTCCCAGGTCGCAATGAACCCGCCGGAGACCTCCTCACGGCCCCGGTAGACACCGCGTTCAACGGCGGCGGGACCGCCGGGCTCCCATTCGATCTCGGGATCGAACGTCTCGGTCATCGCCGCGAGGTCTCGCCGGTTGAAGGCTTGAACCAAGAGCCTCACGAGCTCCACGTTCTCCACTCGGATCCCGGTGCCCTTTCCGATGCCGATGCGGCGCACGCGCACCATGTAGGGAGAAAGTTATTGCCGGCGACCCGCGTCCGTTCGGACACTGAAGGCGCCGCCGATCGTGCGGCCCCTGGTAGCGGGGGAGGCACGGAGGCCGAGCTGAGGCCCGTCACGGCCGGGCTGGCTCACCCGCACCGTGAGCCGCTCGATCTCGGCCCCTCGGGAGCCGGGTGTCGGGGACCTAACAAGATCCGAGCTACGGCTGCCGGCAGCTGTGGGTCGCGTAGCAGGCTAGCGGGGGCTCGCCCTCCGCCTTGGGCCCGGTCGGTCCCAGGAGCTCGGCGAGGGTGACCGCGTAGGCCGCGAGCCTCGCGTCGGCATCGGCGCGGTCGACCCCCGGCATTGTGTCGGTCTGACAGACGGCTGGATCGATCCGCGACAGCCTCGCCGGCCCCCGGTGGTCGAGCGCATCGGTGGCGATCGCGTAGGTGGGACCGTCGAATGGAAGGCCGTTGTGATCGACAACGTGGGCGGGGCACAGATCCTGGACGACGACGTTCGTGGCGTGCTTCCCGCCCCCATCGATCACCGTCTGCTCGGGGAGCACGAATATGTGGTCGTCGGTGGTCCCAATCGACGTGTACGGGACGGCGCCGACCGCGTCGCGGCCGCGATCGAGGGTGGCGAGGAACCTCGAGTCGCTGCGCATCTGGTAGAGCGAGGCGGCGCACAGGAACGGGCCCGGGCAGATGGCGTCGGGGAACGCCGAGCCGTGGTTCGGGGTCCCGAACATGATCAGGTCCGAGACGCGATGACGGATGTCGGGCCACCAGCGAAGAGCCCAGCGCGCCTCGAGGCCACCCTGGGAGTGGCTGATGATCGCGACCCTGCGCCCGCTCTCTTTCGCCATCCTGCGGATCGCGTACACCACGTACTCGGTGGAGACCTGGATGTCACCCGCCGAGCGATCAGGCAGGTCCACGGTGCAGGCGGGCTCACCCCTGGCGGGCAGCGCCTTCAAGTAGTTCCAGCTCCAGTTGATGTCGCTGTCGGCGAAGGTCCCGTGGACTAGGAGCACGGGGTCGCGCCGGGCGCCCGAGAGCTCGTCGGTGCAGCTGAAAGCCTGCGCGAGGACGCTGGCCGGGGTGGCGAGAGGCGGGCCGGGCGCGCTCCTCGCCGAGGCGGCCGGGGGCGCCAGGGCGACGATCAGGACAAGGCAGCCGGCGAGACAGGCGATGCGTCCGAACATGGTTACCTCCGGGCGGCGGGTGAGGTCGCGGGGTCGGTGTCGTCGGTGGAAGCGAGGTAGACATTTAGCAGATTTGTCTATCTCTGTCAACAAACTCTTTGATTGTCTATAATCCGGCCCGATCGTGACCCCGGTCGACAGCCGCCCCACCGGCCTCGAACGGGCCCTCGCCGACGACGGAGGGCCGTCTCGACCCACCCCCCTCGACGCGCTCCGCATCGCCCGCCGCCGGTGGCTGGCCGGCGAGCGTCTCGACATGGGCGCCCTCGCCCGCGAGGTCGGGGTCAGCCGCGCCACCCTCTACAGCTGGGTGGGGAGCAAGGAGCGGCTGACCGGGGCGGTGATCTGGTCGTTCGCCGAGGAGGGGGTGCGAGAGGCGCGCGAGGCGGCCAGGGGCTCGGGGGCCGATTACATCGTGGACGTCGTCGAGCGCTTCATCCACCTGAACGCCGAGTTCGAGCCGCTTCGCCGGTTCATCTCGGAGGACCCCGAGCTCGCGCTGCGCCTGCTCGCCTCGAAGAACGGACCGGTCCAGGGCCGAATGATCGCGGTCGCCCGGGAACTGCTCACCGAGCAGGTCGAGGCCGGGACGCTCGACCCGGCGCTCGACGTCGACACCCTCGCCTACCTGATGGTCCGCGTCGCCGAGTCGTTCCTCTACAGCGACGTGATCGCCGGAAGCCACCCGGACGTGGAGAAGGCGGTGGAAGTGGTCCGGGTCCTGCTCCACACGCCCCCTCTGCCGCCCCGCGCCAAGCGCAGGGGTCGAGCCAGGGGCTGATCTAGGGCGCCACCCGCGTTAGCCATACGCCGGAGAGCGACTGCACCGAGGGGCCAAGCCCGCGAACCGACCCCTCGGCGCCGATTCCGTTGCCGCCGCCGAGGGGGATCGTCATCAGCAGGGGGTCGGAGGAGACGGTGCCCAGCGCCCCCGCCCTAAGCGGCTCGGCGACCTCGACCCGGCCCGCCTTCAGCATCCTCAGGCGGTCCGTGGCGCTCGCGGCGCGGATGAAGACGACCCTGTCGAGCGCCGGGCCGAGGCCCGCTGCGGCGCCCCACCAGGCGGGGTCGCGGGCAAGGACAAGCCGGGTGTCGGTCCGGAAGCCTGGCTCGAACGGCCCCGTCCCGGTGCGCGGGGGCGCGCCGACGAAGCGCGCCCCCTCGCCGGTCTCAGGCTGCAGGCCCCTCGGCGAGACGATCCCCAGGCGAGCGTCGGCGAGGCGCCGGGGAAGGTCGGCGACCGGCGAGTCGAGCAGGAAGCGGACCTCGTCCGGCCGCGGCGCGTCGACCGCGAACAGTTCGGGAAGGAGCCCGCGCCCGGCGGGCAGCGACCGCCACCGGCGCGAGTTCACGAGCACGGCGGTGGCGTTGAACGGGGTCCCATCCTGAAAGCGGACCCCGGAGCGAAGGATCAGGGTCCACACGCGGCGGCCCCGCGACGGATGGGCGGAGAGGGCGAGCCCCGGTCGGGATTCGTCGGCGCCGTAGGGGGGCGCCAGCGAGCCGATCAGGGGCTCGTACAGCTGGCGGACGATCAGCTGATCGCCGCGGGTCGAGGCGGCCAGCGGATCGAGGGTCGTCGGGAGCTCGGGGACGGCGTAGAAGAGCACGCCCCCGCCCCCGGCGGGCGGCGGGCCGGCCGAG
>JBKPIY010000093.1:0-29944 GCA_046730475.1 Actinomycetota bacterium | reverse complement strand
GAAGGCGACCATGCCGGTGGTCCGACCGCCGGACTGGAGCGACTTGTAGCGGCGAAAGCCGTCGGCCGAGTCGTCGATCGTGGCCACCTCGGCCTCGCCGTTGGAGACCGCGAACACGTGGCGCTGGGCCGGAACCAGGATGTGGACGCTCGCCATCGCCGCGTTCCGGGTGAACCTGTGGACGGCGCGACTAGGTCGTCGGAATCGACTCCTGGTCCGGCGTCGTGGTGGAGGTGTACTCGAACTCCTCCTCGGCGCCGAACAGCCGGTCGAGCACGGCCTTGCGAGCGTCCTCGCTCAGGATCAGGATCAGAGCCGCGCCCAGAAACGCGATCAGTAGGACCTTGCCGAGCCCGAAGCCGCCGCGACGCCGGCGACCGCGAAGCTGATCGGAAGCCTGCTTTAGCGATTCCGCCGCAGTGCGCAGATCGCGCTGGACCTTCTTGTCGTCCAACAGGGCCTTCGCCGGGCCCTTGCCGTTGGACATCCGCTGGAACGCGCCACGCGCCGCCTCGAACGCCTCCCGGATGTTCTCGCGAAGCTCCTCGTCCTCGATCAGGCGCCGCACGTAGGGATTCGACGCGACCGAGCGGGCGGCCTCGCCGGCCTTCGCGCTTCTGCTCTGTGCCGCCATGCGCTCTCCTACTCCTTCCGTCGGGTGCTCCCGGAGGATATACCCGGTCCGCGGCCGTCGAATGCCGCCGACAGGACGTCGCCGATCTCGTCCGCGTAGACGAACTCGAGGCCCTGGCGCTCCCGCTCGGGAATCTCCTCGACGTCGCCCGCGTTGCGGTCGGGAACGATCACCTTCTTGATCCCGGCGCGCTGGGCCGCCAGGGACTTCTCCTTCAGCCCCCCGATCGGCAGCACCTGGCCGGTGAGAGTGATCTCGCCGGTCATCGCCACGTCGTTGGAGACGGGCTTCCCGCTGATCAGGGAGGCGAGAGCGGTGGTCATCGCGACCCCGGCGGAGGGGCCGTCCTTGGGGACCGCGCCGGCGGGAACGTGGACGTGGATGTCGTGGGTCGAGAACCAGTCGTCCGGACGCTCGGGGGCGATCTCCTGGGCGTGTCCGCGGACCCACGAGAGCGCCGCCTGCGCCGATTCGCGCATCACGTCACCGAGCTGGCCCGTGATCGTCAGCTTGCCCGTGCCGGGCACCGCCGTCGCCTCGACGAACAGAACCTCGCCTCCGACCGGGGTCCAGGCGAGCCCTGTGGCGACCCCCGGGTCCTTGGTCCGGCGGCGCTGCTCGGCGAAGAAGCGCCTCTTGCCGAGCAGCTCCCGCGCTCGCTTGGCGGAGATCCGCACCTTCCCCTTCGTCTTCCCCTCGGCGATCTGCCGGGCGACCTTGCGGCAGATGGTGCCGATCTGGCGCTCCAGGTTTCGGACCCCGGCCTCGCGCGTGTACTCGTCGATGATCGCCAACAGCGCCGGGTCGGCGATCTCGATCTGGGACGGCTTCAATCCGTTTGCCTCGAGCTGGCGGGGGACGAGGTACTTGCGGGCGATGTGGAGCTTCTCGTCGACGGTGTAGCCCGCGAGCTGGATGACCTCCATCCGGTCCTGGAGCGCGGGCGGAACCGGGTCGAGGATGTTGGCCGTGGCGATGAACATCACGTCGGAGAGGTCGAAGGGCAGATCGAGATAGTGGTCGCGGAAGCTGTTGTTCTGGGCCGGGTCGAGCACCTCGAGCATGGCGCTTGAGGGATCGCCGCGGAAGTCGGCGCCCATCTTGTCGATCTCGTCGATCATGAACACGGGGTTGCGGGTGCCGGCGTCGCGCAGAGCCCGCAGGATCGTCCCCGGCAGCGCCCCGATATAGGTGCGCCGGTGACCGCGGATCTCCGCCTCGTCCCGGACGCCGCCCACCGAGATCCGCTCGAACTTGCGCCCGAGCGCCTTCGCGATCGAGCGGCCGAGGCTGGTCTTGCCGACCCCGGGGGGGCCGACGAAGCAGAGGATCGGGCCGGGCGAGTCGGGGTTGAGCTTGCGCACGGCCAGGTACTCCAGAATCCGGTCCTTCACCTCGTCGAGGTCGTAGTGGTCTTGGTTCAGGACCCGCCGGGCGTGAGCGTTGTCGAGGTTGTCCTCGGTCTCGTTCGACCAGGGCAGCTCGACCAGCCACTCGAGGTAGGTGCGGATGACGCCGTACTCGGCCGCCGCGGGCGGCAGCTTCTCGAGGCGGCCGAGCTCGCGCTCGGCCTGCTTCTTCGCCTCCTCGGGGAGCCTGGCCGCCTCGATCCGCTCGCGAAGCTCGTTGACCTCGGCCTGCTGCTCATCTCCCTCGCCGAGCTCGTCCTGGATCGCCTTCAGCTGCTGGCGGAGAAAGAACTCCCGCTGACCCTTGCCGATCTCCGACTCGACTTCGGACTGGATCTTGGTCCCGAGCCGGACGACCTCGAGCTCGCGGGCGAGGATCTGCGCCAGCCGGCGCAGCCGCTTGGCGACGTCGACCTGCTCCAGCAGCTCCTGCTTCTCCTCGGTGGGGATCCGCAGCGACCCTGCGATCAGATGGGTGAGCGCCGAGGGGTCTTCCATGTTGGTGACGGCGAGCTGGAGCTCCTCGGGCAGGTAGGGGATCTGCTCGATGATCTCGCTGAACGTGTTCTGGACGTTTCGGGTGAGCGCCTCGAGCTCGGGCGAGGGCTCGATCACGTCGGGGAGCTCCTCGATCCGGGCGACCAGATATGGCTGCTCGGCGACGTAGGGGCCGACCCGGATCCGGTGACTGCCCTGGACCAGCACCCGGAGGGTGCCGTCGGGGACCTTCAGCATCCGCGCGACCGAGCCGGCGACGCCGACGTCGTAGAGATCGTCGGGACCGGGCGACTCGTTCCGAGGGTCCTTGGAGGCGACCATCGCCAGCATCCGGTTGCCGGAGAGGACGTCGTTGACCAGCCTGATCGAGCGCTCCTGGCCGACCGCGAGCGGGGTGAGGGCGTCGGGATAGGTGACCGTCTCGCGGAGCGGGAGGACGGGAAGGGCGCCGGGGAGCGGCTCCTGGGTGCCGACGGTCTCCTCGGCCTCAGGGATCTGGACCACCTCGAGCTGAGGCGCCTCCACCTCGGCCTCGAACTCGACCATCGCTACTCCGCGCGCTGGATCGGAACCTGGCGCGCGGCCTGCTCGACCTTGATCGGAAGGTCGATCCGAAGGACGCCGTCGACGTAGGTTGCCTCCGCCCTGTCCGCGTCGACATCCACCGTGAGCTCGACCACGCGCCGGAACGGGCCCGATGGCAGCTCGATCTGCTGGTAGGTGCGGCCCTCGGTCTCGCGGACGGGCTTCTCGCCGCTGATCACCAGTGCCCGGCCGCGGACCTCGAGGTGGACCGCGTCGATCTCGACCCCGGGCAGCTCGACCTTGACCACCGCCTTGTCGGGACGGTCGGTGCCGCAGTAGTAGACGTCCACACGTGGAACGAACCCGGCCGCCCGGCGACGGGTCGAGTAGCCGCCGCGGCCCCAGAAGTCACCGAGCAGCTCCTCCATCTCGCCGCGCCTCCGGGCGAAGTCCGCGAATGGGTCTCGCTGCCGCATCCCGCCCAAAGATAGCTACATCACGGGGCACCGCCTCCGCCTCGCGTCCGGGCATGCGGGGTGGGAGCGCAAAGCCCCGCAACCCGAACCCTCAAATCTCGTAGGTCGCGCCTTCGCGGGCGACGTCGACGGGGCCGCTGAAGGAGCGCTCGGCCTCGGACCGGGCCCAGTCCTCGCCGAGCTCGTCCGAGATGTGGGTGATCACCACCCGCTTGACGCCGGCGCGACGGGCGTGCTCGCCGGCCTCCTCGGGGGTCATATGGCCGCGGACCCCGGTGCGCTCCGGACGCGGCAGGGTCGCTTCGACGAGGAGGAGATCGGCGCCGCGCGCGATCTCGACCAGTTCGTCGTTGGGCCGGGAGTCGGCGCCGTAGATGAGCCGGCCTCCGCCCGACGTGGTGACGTCGACGGCGAAGGTGTCGATGAAGTGGGGGACGGCGCGGAAGGTCGCTCTGATCGGCCCCACCTCGACCGTCTCCCCGTCGGCGTACTCCTCGATCTCGAAGGCGCTCTCGATCAGGTTCTCGTTGCCCCAGGCGCCCACCACCCGGCGGAAGACGGCGCGAGCGCCCAGCGGGACGATCAGTCGAGGCCGGGCCGGGGTCTGCGTTCCCGGCCAGGTGTGGACCGGGACCGGCTGCTGCTTCGGGGCATAGATGAGGGCGTAGGAATAGGGGACCAGATCGAGCCAGTGGTCGGCGTGGAGATGGCTGACGATCACCGCGTCGAGGTCGACGTAGTCGATCCGGGTGCGGAGCTTCGCGAACACGCCGTTGCCGCAATCGAGCAGGACATTCGTCTCCCCCTCTTGCAGGAGGTAACCGCTGCACGCGCCCCCCGCGTCCTGCCACGAGGGCGATTTGCCGAGCACGGTCAGTCTCACGCGTGAACCCTCATCGATCCCCCCGCCGGACTCTAGTCGGACCCGCCGCCTGCGGTGCAGGTCGAATCCCGCTTAGGCCGCTAGATCGCCGCGGGGCGCCAGGCTCCTGGCGCGGAGCGGTTGGCCTCCCGCATCAGGAGGGCGGGCTGGCGCGGCGGCACCAACCCCCGGGGGGTGTCGGGCCGGAAGGTGGGACAGGGCTCGTCGAGACCGAGGGCGCATAGCTTGCGGCGGCCGAAGAAGCAGTCGGCGCAGGTCGGCGCCTTCCGACGACGGGAGCGCTTGCCCGCCGCCTCAACCTGATTGCTCGCATCGGCGTTCGCCTGACCCTCGGCCAAGTCTCCGCCCCTTCTCTCTGGTCTGAATTCCGCCTCCGGGATGCCCGCCCGGGCGACGGGGATCGGATGATGGCACCCGCTCGGTCCCGCGTCAGGCACGTTTCCGCAAATGGCGTTTTCTTTTTCTGCGCCGCTCCAAGCCGTCGATCCGATTCGATTAGGCGCCCCTAACTCGGCGGGCGCGCGGACGATGCCGGCGCTAAGATTTGGCGCCGTCATGGCCCACGAGCGGACAGCCCGGTTGGCGGCATCGCCCCCGATCTTCGAGAGCCGCTTCCTCGATTTCTTCTCCCGGGTCCACCCCGCGATTCCGGCGATCGTGTTCGTTCCGGTGGTGATCGGCGGGGTCTGGCTCGGGCTCGATCGGGGCCTCGGCCCCGGCACCGCGGCCCTCTTGCTCCTGGCGGGGATCGCGATCTGGACGCTGACCGAGTACTGGCTTCACCGGCTCCTGTTCCACTGGGAGCCGAGCTTCCGCGGCGGCGATCGCCTCCACTTCATCATCCATGGCGTCCATCACGACCATCCAAACGATGCGATGCGCTTGGTGATGCCTCCGGCGGTGAGCATTCCCCTGGCGGCGCTCTTCCTCGGCGCCTACGCGCTTGTGTTCGGGACCCCCGAGGCGTTCCCCGCCTTCGCCGGATTCATCCTCGGCTACCTCACCTACGACTACACCCACTACCACCTCCATCACCACACCCCGAGGACCGAGCTTGGCAAGCGCCTGCGCCAGCAGCACATGCGCCACCACTTCCAGGACCACCGTTATGGCTTCGGCGTCTCCTCCCCGATCTGGGACGCGGTCTTCCGCACCCTCCCGCGCCGGCGCCGGGTAGCCTCGCGGGAAAGCTCAGTGGGCTAAGGGACCTGGCTTCGGGGCTTGCCGCCCTCGAGCACCGAGATCACGTTGTCGGCCACGAGTAGCGCCATCGAGTCGCGCGACATCGCCGAGGCCGAGCCGATGTGAGGCAGGAGCACGCAGCGAGGCGCCTCGAGCAGCTTCGCCGGGACCTCCGGCTCGTTCTCGTAGACGTCAAGCCCCGCGGCGCCGAGCCTCCCCTCGATCAGGGCGTCGGCCAGGGCCTCGGTGTCCACCAGCGAGCCGCGGGCGGTATTCACGAGGACGCCGTTTCGGCCGATCAGGGCGAGCTCCGCCGCTCCGACCAGGTGATGGGTCTGGGGGGTGGCTGGCGCGTGGAGGCTGACGATGTCGCAGGCGGCGAGCACCCCCTTGAACTCGAGTCGCCGGGCGCCGAGCTGGCGCTCGGCGTCGAGCTTCGGCGTCGGGCTGGCGTAGAAGAGCTCCGCGCCCAGGGCCCTCACCATCCGGGCGTAGCGCTGGCCGATCCGCCCCATCCCGATCACGCCGACCGGCGCCCCGGCCAGCTCCAGGCCCAGGTATGCGCCCGGGTCCCAGCCGGTCCACCGACCGGCCCGCAGGTCTCGCTCCGCGTCGCTCATCCTCCGGGCGGCGGCGAGGGTGAGGGCGAGGGCGAGCTCCGCGGTCGCCTGGGTGAGGACGTTCGGGGTGTTGGTGACGATCACTCCCCGCGCCCCGCACGCCTCGATGTCGATGTTGTCGTAGCCGACGGCGAAGTTCGCGACGAGCTTCAGGCCGTCGCCGCAGGCCTCGAGCAGCTCGGCGTCCACGCGGACCCCCGGATCGGCTACGAGCGCGTTCGCCCCGGGGGCGAGCGCCAGCAGCTCCTCCCGGGTCACCTCGAACCCGCCGACCCGGACCTCGTAGCGGGACTCGAGCGGGTCGAGCCCGGCGGGGAGCAGCTTCCGGGCGACGACGATGACCTTATGTGAGTTCCCTTGCACAGCTAGTAGCGCATTCCCGAATGGTTAATTTGCAGTTACCATCAAATGGGCAGTTAAGTGGACCGGCATCCGAAAAGGATCGCCTCCAAGAAAGGACCTCACCAACCCTATGTCCTCCGAGACAGTTGACAAGGCGCGCGCCCTGCTCGAGCAGCGCCGAACCGAGCTCCGCGATGAGCTTCGTCAGGTCGAGAAGGCGATCGCCGGCCTCGGGGGCCGGCGGCGCGGACCCGGTCGCCCGCGCGCGTCCGGCCAGAGGCCGCGCCAGCGGGGCGGCACCCGGGCGGACCAGGCGGTGAAGATCATCGGCGACAACCCGGGCATTGGAGTCGCCGACCTCGCCAAGAAGATGAAGCTGAGGGCGCCGAATTACCTCTACCGGGTGCTCCCGGACCTGGAGAAGGAGGGGCGGATCCGCAAGCAGGGCAGGGGCTACCACCGCCGCTAAGCGAGCGCGACGAGTCCGGCCGGCGACGGGGCGTTCCCGGCTCAGATCAGCGCGAGGCCCCGGACGGAGTCGCGCTCGTCCTTGAGCTCGTCCACGCTCGCGTCGATTCGCTGGCGCGAGAAGTCCGGGACGTCGAGGCCCTCGACGACCCTCCACACGCCGTTCGAGCAGACGCACGGAAAGCCCGAGATCAGGCCCTCGTCGACGTCGTAAGAGCCGTCGGAGCGGACCGCCATCGAGACCCAGTCGCCCTCGGGGGTGCCCAGCACCCAGTCGTGCACGTGATCGATGGCGGCGGTGGCTGCGGAGGCGGCCGATGAGGCGCCCCGAGCCTCGATCACGGCGGCGCCGCGCTTGGCGACCGTCGGGATGAACTCCTCGGCGATCCAGCTCTCGTCGCCGACGGTCTCCCATGCGGACTCCCCCCTGACCTTGGCGTTGAGGAGATCGGGGTATTGGGTCGTCGAGTGGTTTCCCCAGATCGTCATGTTCGAGATCTCCGACACCTCGGCGCCGGTCTTCTTCGCCAGCTGCGCGATCGCGCGGTTGTGGTCCAGGCGGACCATCGCGGTGAACCGCTCGCGCGGGACCCCGTCGGCGTTCGACATCGCGATCAGGCAGTTGGTGTTGGCCGGGTTTCCCACCACCAGCACCTTGACGTCGTCCGCGGCGCCCGCCGCGATCGCCTCGCCCTGGGGCTTGAAGATCGCCCCGTTCGCCTCGAGCAGGTCCGAGCGCTCCATCCCCTTGCCGCGCGGGCGGGCGCCGACCAGGAGGGCCAGGTTGCAGCCGTCGAAGGCCTGGTTGGGTTCGTCATGGATGTCGACCCCGGCCAGCAGAGGGAAGGCGCAGTCGTCGAGCTCCATCGCCGTCCCCTCGGCCGCCTTGATCGCGTCGGGGATCTCGAGCAGCTTCAGCCGCACCCGCGCGTCCTCCCCGAGCATCTGCCCGCTGGCGATCCGAAACAGGATCGCGTAGCCGATCTGGCCCGCGGCGCCGGTGACCGTGACGTTGACTGGAGTTTCGCTCACGAGGTCTCCTGTTCTCTCTGCTTTCTCAAGTCCTCTCCGCCGCCCGGGCCACGGCGCTAGGGCATCGCGCGCTGGAGGTTCTCGTCGATCGAGGCGAGGAACTCCTCGGTGGTCTGGAACTCTTGACCCTCGCCGACCAGCAGCGCGAGGTCCTTGGTCATCTTCCCGCTCTCGACCGTTTCGACGCAGACGCGTTCCAGGGTGTCGGCGAACCCGGTCACCTCAGGGGTCCCATCCATCCGGCCGCGGGCGGCGAGCCCGCGGGTCCAGGCGAAGATCGAGGCGATCGGATTGGTCGAGGTGGGCTTGCCCTGCTGATGCTGGCGGTAGTGGCGGGTGACGGTGCCGTGCGCGGCCTCGGCCTCCACGGTCTTGCCGTCGGGCGTCATCAGCACGCTCGTCATCAACCCGAGCGAGCCGAACCCCTGGGCGACGGTGTCGGACTGGACGTCGCCGTCGTAGTTCTTGCAGGCCCACACGTAGCCGCCCTCCCACTTGAGCGCGGCGGCGACCATGTCGTCGATCAGGCGGTGCTCGTAGGTGAGGCCCGCCGCCTCGAAGTCGTCCATGAACTCGCCCTCGTAGATCTGCTGGAAGAGGTCATTGAAGCGCCCGTCGTAGGTGTTGAGGATCGTGTTCTTGGTCGACATGTACACGGGGAACCCGCGCTCGAGGCCGTAGCGGAAGGAGGCGCGCGCGAAATCGCGGATCGAGTCGTCGAGGTTGTACATCGCCATCGCCACCCCGCCGCCCTCGGGGAAGTCGAAGACCTTGAGCTCGATCGGGTCGCTCCCGTCGCTCGGTGTGAAGGTCAGCATCAGCTTCCCCTCGCCGGGGATCTTCGTGTCCGTCGCCCGGTACTGGTCGCCGAACGCGTGGCGCCCGATCACGATCGGCTTGGTCCAGCCCGGGACCAGCCGGGGGATGTTGGAGATCACGATCGGCTCGCGGAAGATGACCCCGCCGAGGATGTTGCGGATGGTGCCGTTCGGCGACCGGTACATCCGCTTCAGCCCGAACTCCTTCACCCGCACCTCGTCCGGGGTGATCGTCGCGCACTTGACCCCGACGCCGTGCTCCTTGATCGCGTTGGCGGCGTCGATCGTGATCTGGTCCTCGGTCGCGTCCCGGCTCTCGATCGCGAGATCGAAGTAGATGAGCTCGACGTCGACGTAGGGCAGGATCAGCTTGTCCTTGATGAAGGTCCACAGGATCCGCGCCATCTCGTCCCCGTCGAGCTCGACGATCGGGTTTGTGACCTTGATCTTCGCCACCGTCGGGTTCTCCGCTTGCGCGCCTTCGGGGGCGGCGATGCTACCGCCCGCGGGCCCGCCGCTATCTTCCGACCATGAGCCGGACCTGCGCACGCTGCGGGGCGCCGGCGGCTGAGGACGCTCGCTTCTGCGCGAGCTGCGGGGCACCGCTGGAGCCACCGAGAGAGGGCGAGCGGAAGATCGCCACGATGGTGTTCGCCGACCTCGTCGGCTCGACCGAGCTCGCCGCTTCGCTCGATCCCGAGGAGCTTCGCAGGCGGCTGGGGCCGTTCTTCGAGGCCGCCCGCTCGACCCTCGAGGACCACGGCGGCACCGTCGAGAAGTACGTCGGCGACGCGGTCCTGGCGGTGTTCGGGGTGCCGCGGGCGCATGGCGACGATCCCGATCGGGCGATCGCGGCGGGCCTCGCACTGATCGAGCGGGTCGACGCCCTGGACGGCGATCTCGGAGTCAGGGTCGGGATCGAGACCGGCGATGTCCTGGCGATGCCGCAGACCGCCGATCTCGCGGTCACCGGGGAGGCCGTGAACGCGGCGGCTCGACTTCAGCAGGCGGCTCAACCCGGCCAGGTACTGGTCGGCGAGCGGACGGCGCGCGCCTGCCGACGGGCGCTGCTCGAGCGGGCGAGCCCAATCGACGCGAAAGGCCTGGATTCCGCCCTTCCAGCGTTCCGCGCGGTGGCGCTCCAGGACGCGGCCGATCGCCCCCGGGTCCCGATGATCGGGCGCGAGGACGACATCGACCTGCTGCGGCTGGTCGCGCGTCGAACCGCCCGCGAGCGCACTCCCGAGATGCTGTTGATCGTCGGCGAGGCGGGGATCGGGAAGACCCGGTTGGCGGAGGAGCTGCTCGACGACCTCGGCTCGGATCCCGATAACTGGCGGCGGCTGGTCGGCGCCAACCCCCCGTTCGGCCGCGGGATCGCCTTCTGGGCCCTGGGGGAGATCGTCCACGACGTCGCCGGTGTCTCGTTAGACACCAGCGGCGAGGAGGTCGAGCAATCGCTCCGCGCGCTCCTCGCCGACCTCGGGGCGGAGGACGCCGGCGAGGTCGCGCACACGCTGGTGGGGGCGATCCGGGGTGAGGGCGAGGGGAGCGCCGAGGACGAGCTCAAGCGCGCCTGGCGCCGGTTCGTCGCCCTGCTCGCCGCCGACCGTCCGATCGTGATCGCGATCGACGACGTCCACTGGGCCGACGACGGCCTGCTCGATCTGCTCGAGGAGGTCGCCTTCGGCCTCCAGAACGCCCCGGTGCTGATCCTCTGCACCGGCCGCCCGGAGCTCGGCGAGCGCCGCCCGGACTTCGGACGGGCCGCCCGGAACCTGACTCAGGTCGAGCTCCGGCCCCTCGACCGGGGCGCGGCAACGGAGCTGGCCGAGCTCCTCCTCCCGGCCAGCTCCTGTCGGCTCGCCCCCCAGGTCGCCGAGGCGTCGGGCGGCAACCCTTTCTTCGCCGAGGAGGTCTCGCGGGCGATCCGCGAGGAGGACGGCGGCCGGTCCGACGGCGGCCTCCCCGACACGGTTCAGGCGGCGATCGCCGCTCGCATCGACCAGCTGCCCGACGACGAGAAGCGGGCGCTCCAGCTCGCCGCGGTGCTGGGCCCAGCGTTCGAGGAGCAGCCGCTCCACGACCTCCTTGGACGCCCGCCCGGGGACCCGCTGCGGGAGCTCCGGCGAAAGGCCCTGGTGGAGGAGAGGACAGCGTCGGGGGCCGGACGGTACGCCTTCCGCCACCAGCTGATCCGGGAGGTCGCCTACGCGTCCCTCCCGCGGGCCGAGCGGGCGCGGCTACACGAGCGGGCCGCCGACGCGGTGCGGGGCAGCCACGGCGTCCTGCCCGAGCTGGTCGCCTACCACCTGACCCAGGCCGCGAAGCTCGGGCCCAGCGAGGAGCGGCGGGCCGCGGCCTACCAAGCGTTGCGCGAGGCGGCTAAAACGGCGGTCCGTCGCGGAGCCAACGTTCGGGGCCGGGAGCTCTGGGAGCACGCGGCCGAGGTTGCCGCCGAGGCGTCCGAGCGGATCGTCGACCTGCGAGCGGCGGCGGAGACGGCCCTCCGCGGCTGGCGGGGGGACCACGCCCTCCGGCTGCTGCGCGAGGAGGCGGCGGCGGCCGAGGATGCCGGCAAGCCCGCTGACGCCGCCCGGGCCTACGCCCGGGCGGTCGAGGTCGGGACCAGGATGGGCGGGATCAGCGGCTCGCCTCCCCCTGCCGAGCTCGAGCCGATGCTGGCCCGCGGGCGGGAGCTGGTCGCCGCCGACGATGTCGTCACCCGGGCGCGGCTGCTCCTCGACGAAGCCTGGATCGCATGGATCGAGGCGGCGGACGAGAGGATGCGCGAGCCGGCCGTCCGGGGCCTCGAGCTCGCCCGCGAGACGGGCGACCTCGCGCTCCTGCAATGCGCCCTCGACGCCGTCGCCGCGAGCAGTTGGTTCGAGGGCCGCCACCAACAGGCGGTCGAGTACACCCGCGAGCGTCTCAGGCTGCTGGAGAACGCCCCCCGCTCCTACGCCCTCGACGTTGAGTGGAGCGACGCCCTCCACATGATGATCGAGTGCCTGCTGCAGACCGGGGACTATCGCGGGGCGCTCGAGTTCGCGGGGCGGGCGCGCGAGCTCGACCTCTCACGAGGGATCGTCTACTCGGCCTGGGAGCGGGGGCTCCTACCCGCTTTCTTCCTGGGGCGGTGGGAGGAGGTGCTGGAGATGGGGCAGCGGGTCCGCGAGGCCTGGCTGGCGGCGGAGACGCCCCCGGCGGCGGGATTCGCCTCCTCGATCGCCTCGGTGGGCGCCATTCACGGCTATCGGGGCGAGGAGGAGGAATCCGAGGATTGGCTCGCCCTGAGCGCGCAGCTCGCTGCGCGCCAGCCGGGCGCCGAGCAGGCCCGCCTCCAGACGGTGCGCGCCGACATCGACCTCCATTTCGGGCAGGTCGGCTGCGCCGCGGACCGATTCGACGAGCGCTTCAAGGGAGCCTGGTGGCGGGCGCCCTACTTCGCGACCCGGGTCGAGGCCTTCGTTCGCGCCGGCCGATCGGGGGTTGTCGACGAGGCATTCGCGGCCGCCGAGGAGAGCGTGGGAGACAACCGCTATGCCCGGGGCATCCTGCTGCGGGCGAGGGGGCTCGAGGACGGCGACGAAGGACCCCTGCGCGAGTCGCTCGCGCTGTTCAAGCGGATCGAGTGCCCCTACCAGGCGGCGCGAACCGGGTGGCTGCTGGGCGGGGAGGCGCGCGCCGAGGCCGAGCGAACGCTGGAGCGGCTCCGGGCGCTGCCGATCGTCGACTGAGGCGGCACCGGGATTCAGCACCCCGGCGGCTCGGGACGGGCGCGAGAGCCGGAGCTATCTTCATCCCATGGAGCGCGAGGGAGCAGAGCGCAAGATCGCGACCATGCTATTCGCGGACCTGGTCGGTTCCACCGAGCTCGCTGCGCGCCTCGACCCCGAGGAGCTCCGGGCGCGCCTGGCGCCATTCTTCGAGGCCGCTCGCGGCGCCCTCGAGGAGTACGGCGGGACGGTCGAGAAGTACATCGGCGATGCGGTGATGGCCGTGTTCGGGGCGCCGGTCGCCCACGGCGACGACCCCGACCGAGCGGTCGCGGCCGGGCTGGTGCTGGTCGAGCGCCTCGCCGCGGTCGACGGCGAGCTCGCCGTTCGGGTCGGGATCGAGACGGGCGAGGTGCTTGCCCTGGCGCAGCCGGGAGACCTCTCGGTCACGGGCGAGGCAGTCAATGCTGCGGCTCGGTTGCAGCAGGCGGCTGCGCCGGGTGAGGTTCGGGTCGGCGCCCGCGCCGCCAGGGCCTGCCGGCGCGCGAAGCTGGAGCGATCGGAGGCGGTCCAGGCAAAGGGGATCGACGGATCGCT
Source organism: Actinomycetota bacterium (assembly GCA_046730475.1). Lineage (GTDB taxonomy): Bacteria > Actinomycetota > Thermoleophilia > Solirubrobacterales > 70-9 > JBKPIY01. The sequence continues at coordinate 16,741 of JBKPIY010000093.1, read as the reverse complement.
TCCAACTTTCCGGGCGCTGGCGGTCGAGGAGGAGGGCGACGACCGCGCGGAACCCCCGATGGTCGGCCGCGAGGACGACCTCGAGATGCTTCGGCTGATCTCCCGCCGCGCCGTTCGTGAGCAGGTCCCGCAGCTGGTGACGGTGATCGGCGAGGCCGGAATCGGCAAGACGAGGCTGGCGACCGAGCTGCTCGGAGAACTGAGCTCGAGCGAGGGGTGGCGCGCGCTGGTCGGCAGGAGCCCCTCCTACGGGCGGGGCATCGCCTTCTGGGCTCTGGCGGAGATTCTCCGGGACGCGGCCGGGGCGACCGCGGACGCCCCCGTCGAGGGGGTCGAGGAGTCGCTGCGGGTGCTGATCGATCGGCTGGGCGCCGGCGACGCCGCCGGGGTGGCGTGCGACCTCACCTTGGCGCTGCGCGGCGGCGGTGAGGAGGAGGACGCGGAGGACGAGCTGAGGCGGGCCTGGCGACGCTTCGTCGCTCTGCTCGCAGCCGATAGGCCTTTAGCGGTCTGCGTCGATGACGCGCACTGGGCGGACGCGGGCATGCTCGACCTGCTCGAGGACGCCGCCTCGAGCTTGCGCGACGCGCCCGTCCTCATCCTGTGCACCGCCCGGCCCGAGCTGATCGAGCGGCGCCGGGGGTTCGGGCGCAGCGCACGCAACGTCGCCCAGCTCGAGCTGCTCCCCCTCGACTCCAACTCGGCGACCCGGCTGGCGGAGCTGCTCTTGCCGGCGAGCGCCCGGGCGGTCGCCGATCGCATCGCCGACGCCGCCGGGGGCAATCCCTTCTTCACCGAGGAGCTCTCGAGGGCGATCCCCGGCGCGGATGGTGGCGACCTGCCGGAGCGCCTCCCCGACACCGTGCAGGCGGCGATCGCGGCGCGGATCGATCAGCTGCCCGCCGACGAGAAGCGCGTGCTCCAGTTCGCCGCGGTGCTGGGGCAGAGCTTCTCGGAGGGGCCGCTGGCGGCACTGCTCGGCGAATCCCCCGAACGGGCCCTGCAGTCACTCTGCCGCAAGGCGCTGATGGAGGAGCGAGCGGCGGTCGCATCGGGCCGCTACGCCTTCCGCCATCAGCTGATCCGCGACGTCGCCTACGACTCACTGCCGAGGGCAGAGCGGGCCAACCTGCACGACCGCGCCGCCGAGGCGCTGCGGGCTGGCGAGCCCTTCCCCGAGCGCGCCGAGCTGGCCGCTTACCACCTCGACCACGCCCACGAGCTGGCGCCCGGCGACCGGCGACGGGCCGCGGCGCGGGCCGCGCTGATCGGGGCGGCGGAGACGGCTGTGCGGCGCGCCGCCCTGGCCCGGGGGCGTGAGCTGTTCGAGCAGGCCGCCTCTCTCTCGGCAGACGACGACGAGCGCTCGCGGTTGCTGATGACGGCGGCCGAGGTCGCTCTGCGCGGGTATCGCGGCGATCACACCCTGCGCCTTCTGCGGGACGCCGGCGCCGCGGCCGAGCGCGCCGACCGGCCCGCCGCGGCGGCATGGGCCTACGCGCGAGCCGTCGAGGTCGGCTCCAGGATGCACGGGATCAGCGGAGACCCCTCGGAGGTCGAGCTGAAGCCGTTGCTGGACCGCGCTAGAGAGCTGGTGGCGGACGACGATCTGGCGACCCTCGCCAGGCTGAAGCTCGATCAGGCCTGGATGGCGTGGCTGGGTGAGCGCATCTCCGAGATCGATCGCCCAGCGAGGGAGGGCTTGGAGCTCGCCCGCCGGGCCGGCGACCTCCAGGTGCTCCACGCCGCGCTCGACGCCGTCACGGGCGGCGACTGGCTGCTCGGCCGACAGCGCTCCGCGCTGGAGCACACCCGCGAGCGGCTCGCGCTGCTCGAGCGCGCCCCCCGGACGCACGCCCTCGACTTCGAGCGAAGCGATGCGCTCCACATGATGGTCCTCTGCCTGTTGCACGTCGGCGAGCTCCGCGAGGCGGCCCGCTACGCGAGCAGGGGCGCGAAGATGGACCGAGCGCTCGGTCATGCGATCTGGGAGCGGCAGGTGATGCCGGCGTTCTTCCTCGGCGAGTGGGACGAGGCCCTCGGGTTCGCAATCGACGCGCGTCAGACCTGGCTCGCCAACGGTCGGCCGCCGCTCGGCGCCTTCTCCACCTCCGCGGCCGGCGCCGGCGCGGTCTACGGCTATCGCGGAGACGAACGGGCCGCCGAGGAGTGGATGGCCCTGGCGACCGAGCTCGCTGACATCGGCGAGCACCTCGGCGCCGTGAAGATGCTCGCCGCCGACCTCGACCTCCATCGCAGCCGCGGCACGGACGCCGCAGCGCGGCTCCAGGCGCACTTCGGAGGGGCGCAGTGGAACGCTCCTTATCTGGCGACCCGCGCAGAGGCATTCGTGCGGGCGGGCAGGCCGGACGCCGCAGAGGCGATCGAGCTCGCGCAGGGGGCGGTCGGCGAGCACCGATACGCCCTCGGGGTGTTGCTGAGGGTGCAGGGCATTCAGGGCGGGGACGAGTCGCTGCTGCGCCAGTCCCTGGCGCTATTCCAGGAGATCGAGTGCCCCTACCAGTCGGCGCGCAGCGGCTGGCTGGTGGGCGGGGCCGAGCGAGGCGAGGCCGAGCTAACCCTCGCCGAGCTCGGCGCGACCCCGCTGGGCGAGTAAGGAGGGCGGCTCAGGTCCCGGGCCTGGCTTCGGCCTCGCGCAGCATCCGGACCAGGTTCTCGAGCAGCGGCCAGGCGACCTCGGGGCGCTCCTTGACGAACGGGCGGAACTCCCAGGCGCTCATTCCCCGGCAGCGCAGGTCGGTGGTGGCGACGATCGTCGCCGAGCGGGGGCCCCTGTCGATCAGGGCGATCTCGCCGAAGTGGTCGCCGGGCCCGAGGGTGCGGATGATCTCGCCCTTGAGGCTGACGGTCGCGTTGCCGTCCTCGATCACGAAGAAGCCGACGCCCTCACGGCCCTCGGTGGTGATCGTCGTCCCCTCGGCGAAGGTCCGCTCGGTCATTCGCTTGGCGAGGTTCCTGAGGTCCCTGCCGCCGATCCCGGCGAACAGTTGGACCCGGCCCAGCGTCTGCGCGAAGTCCGCCATCGCCGCCGATCATATCCGTGCCGGGCCTTGACACAAGCTGTGAATCCTGATTCACTTCTTGTCGCCGATGGCTTACCGCCCCACCGAGAGGACCGAGGCCCGCAAGGCCGAGGTGCGCGCGCGGATCGTCGCCGCGGCGCGCGAGCTGATCGCCCGCGGCGGCTACGCCGAGGCCCAGGTCACCGCCGTCGCGACCCGGGCGGGCGTCGCCACGGGGACCGTCTATCGCCACTTCCCCTCGAAGGCGGAGCTGTTCGCCGAGGTCTTTCGCGAGGCATCCCAGCACGAGGTCGACGCGATGCGGCGGGCCGCGGGACCGGGTGGTCCGGCCGCCGATCGAGTTGCGGCGGGGGTCCGGACCTTCGCCCGGCGCGCGCTCCGCGGCCGCCGGCTCGCCTGGGCGCTTCTCGCCGAGCCGGTCGACCCGGCGGTGGAGGTCGAGCGCCTTCACTTCCGCCGCAGCTACCGCGACCTCCTCGCGGAGGTGCTCGCCGACGGGATCGCCTCCGGCGAGCTGCCCGCGCAGGACAAGGACGCCACCGCGGCCGCCCTGGTCGGGGCGATCGGCGAGGCGATGGTGGGCCCGCTCTCCCCGAGCGCCAACGGCGACGGCGCCGATCCGGAGGCGCTGATCGCCTCCCTGGTCGCCTTCTGCACACGCGCGATAGGAAGGGAGCCCGCCCATGTCAACGCTTGAGAGAACCGCGGCGGCGGCGACCCACGCGGTCACCAACCAGGCGCCGCCACTTCAGGACTACAACCTGTTCGAGGCCGATACCGTCCTGCGCGAGGCGGTGGAGCGGGAGGGCGCCGGCTGGGCCGAGCCAAGGATCTCGAAACTCGCCGCCCTGGCGGGGTCCGAGCGCCTCCGGCGCTGGGGGGCGGAGGCGAACGAGAACCCGCCGAAGCTCCGCACCCACGACCGCTACGGCCACCGGGTCGACGAGGTCGAGTTCCACCCCGCCTGGCACGAGCTGATGCGGATCGGGATCGAGCACGAGCTCCATTCCCTCCCCTGGAGCGAGCCCCAGCCGGGCGCCCACGTCGCCCGCGCCGCCTCATTCATCTGCTTCTCCCAGGCCGAGGCGGGCGTCGGCTGTCCGATCTCGATGACCTACTCGGTGATCCCCGCGATCCGCCACCAGCCGGAGATCGCCGCCGAGTGGGAGCCCCGCTTCCTGTCGAGGAGCTATGACCCGCGCAACGTCCCCGCCCCTGACAAGCCCGGGGCGCTGGCGGGGATGGGGATGACCGAGAAGCAGGGCGGTTCGGACGTCCGCGCCAACGCGACCGTGGCACGGCCGCTCAACGGCGGCGGCCCCGGGGCCGAGTACGAGCTCACCGGCCACAAGTGGTTCATGTCGGCGCCGATGTGCGACGCCTTCCTCGTCCTCGCCCAAGCCGAGGGCGGGATCTCGTGCTTCCTGTTCCCGCGCTGGAAGCCCGACGGCGAGCGCAACGGCTTCCGGCTCCAGCGGCTCAAGGACAAGCTCGGGAATCGCTCCAACGCCTCCAGCGAGATCGAGTTCGACGGCGCCTGGGCCCGGCTGATCGGCGAGGAGGGCGCGGGCGTCCGGGTGATCATCGAGATGGTCAACCACACCCGGCTCGACTGCGCGCTCGGCTCGGCCTGCGGCATGCGGGCGGGGGTGACCCAGGCGATCCATCACGCGCGGTACCGCTCGGCCTTCGGCAAGCTCCTGATCGACGCGCCCCTGATGCAGAACGTGCTCGCCGACCTCTGCGTCGAGTCCGAGGCGGCGACGATCGCGGCGATGCGCCTCGCCCGTTCCTACGACGAAGCGATCGCCGGCGACGAGGAGGCTCAGGCGTTCAAGCGAATCGCCAACGCGGTGCTCAAGTACTGGACCAGCAAGCGGGCGCCGAGCCACGCCGTCGAGTGCCTCGAATGCCTCGGTGGCAACGGGTACGTCGAGGAGTCGGGGATGCCGCGGCTGTTCCGCGAGAGCCCCCTGAGCTCGATCTGGGAGGGCTCGGGCAACGTCCAGTGCCTGGACGTGCTGCGGGCGATGGTGAAGAGCCCGGGGTCGGTCGATGCCTTCTTCGCCGAGGTCGGGGAGGCCGGGGGCGCCGAGCCGAGGCTCGACGCGTACGTGGCTGACCTTCGCAGGGACCTCGGGGACGTGAGCGAGATGGAAGCTCGTGCCCGAGGCCTGGTCGAGCGGATGGCGCTCGCGCTTCAGGGCTCGCTCCTGGTCCGGTTCGGCGACGGGCCGGTCGCCGATGCCTTCTGCGCCTCGCGTCTGGCGGGTAACTGGGGCCAGGCCTTCGGGACGCTTCCGGGGGGCACCGACTTCCGCCGGATCATCGACCGGCACGCGCTCTAGGTGGTCAGGATTCAGAGCCCGTGGTGGGGCCACTCGGGCGTGCGCCTCGCCTTGAAGCGGGCCCCGATCGCGTGCGAGTCCCGGCGGGCGAACATCGAGAGGCAGTTCTCGGCTTCCCGACGGAGCTGCTCCTCGTAGGTCTGGCCGACGTTTCGCACCATCGTCTCCTTGTCGGATCGGATCGCCCCCTGCGGGAGCTCGGCGATCTGGTGGGCGAGCTCCACGGCTCGCTCCAGCGACTTCCCCTGCGGAACGACCTCGTTGACGAGGCCGATCCGCAGCGCCTCCTCGGCCTCCACGGGGCGGCCGGTGATGATCATCTCCATCGCTCGGCCGTAGCCGACCGCGAGCGCCAGCCTGACGTTCATGCCGTCGCCGCCGACGATGTTCCAGCGCCGCTCCAGCGCGCCGAAGACGGCGTTCTCCGCGGCGATCCGGATGTCGGCGAGCAGGGCGTTCTCGAGCCCGGCGGCGACCGCCCAGCCGTTGACGGCGGCGAGCACCGGCTTGAACACGTCCACCCGGCGCGTGTAGCCGCACTCGCCCGGCGAGTTGAAGAGGCTGGTCCTGAACTGGTCCCAGTCGGGTCGTGGGCCCTCGCCGAGCTGGGCGGCGTCCTCGAGATCCCAGCCGGCGCAGAAGGCTTCGCCCTCGCCCGTGATCACCAGCACGAACTCGTCATCGGCGTCGCGGAACCGCCGCCAGGCGTGGTGGAGCTCGGAGTTCATCCTCCGGCTGACGGCGTTTCGCTGCTCGGGCCGATCGTAGGTGAGCACGGTGACGTGCCCGTCGCGCTCGTAGCGCAGGGTCTCGTAGTTCATCGGGGCCTCCTCGGGCGTTCGGCTTCGTCGGTCGGCGAAAACCGAAGGGGCCTCGGCCGATTAGGAGCCGAGCCAGCGCGCGTCGAGGCGGCGGATCACCGCCTCCGAGAGGCGGATCGCGTCGGCGAGCGTCGAGTAATCGACGTTCTCCGGCGTATCGGTCCTCCAGTGGTAGTTGGAGGGGTTCTTGAGCTTGTTGACGGAGCAGAGCGCCGCGCACTGATAGCCCTCGGCGAGCGGGAAGATCGCATCGGTCGCGTTACGCGTCCGCAGGTTCGGCCACAGCTCGATTCCCAGCTCCTCGGCTGTGGAGTCCATCAGCCCGAGTGCCTCGGCCGGGTATTCGCGCATCCTCAGCATCCCCTCGCCGCGAATCACCGTCAGGTACGGCGACCCGAGGATCTCGAGGCAGAGGAAGAAGGTGCGCTCGGGCGGGAGCTGGTGGCGGTGGCGATCCATGAACATCCCCATGCCCTCGCAGAGCGCCTCCTCCGAGGTGGAGAGGAAGAGGACGCGGCTGCTCTCGAGCGGGCGCTCGGACAGCGTCCGCGCCAGCGCCAGCTGGGCGACGTTGGAGGTGCCATTGTCGTTGGCGGCGGGGACCACCTCACCGGCGCCGATATGAGCCATGAAGGCGACCGTCCCGGCCGACACGAGGGCGCCCAGCCGGGTGAGCGCATCGTTGCCGACGATCGCGCCCGCCGCGACCATCGCCGGCCCCGCGACCACCGGCCACATCATCGGCGGGCTGGTGTCGGCCCGCTCGAATACCCAGGGGGCATGCTCGCCAACCGTCTCGGTGATTGCCGGGTTGAAGAAGAACGCGGTATGGGGGGCGTCGTGGTGGCCCATCACGACGATCGTCCGCTCGGCGTCCTCCGGGCCGATCTCGGCGAGGACGTGATGGCAGGTCCGGTTGGGAAGCAGGCGCCGAAAGCGCCTGCGCCCGGGCGGAAGCTCGTCGGCGATCAGAGCCGAGGCGGCTGCCGCGGTCGCCGCCGCGAGCGCCTTGGTGGCGCGGCCACCCCGAAGGGCGGCGACGCCGGCCAGCGCGCCGGCGCCGGAGAGCGCTCCGAGCGGCCACCAGAAGGTCCCGTTTCCCGCCGGCTCCTCCTCGATCATCGCGCTCGGGGCGCCGGCCTCGCGCAGCTCCCTGGACAGCCACTCGGCGGCCCGCCGCTCGCCCCCCGACGCGGAGGGCCGCTCGATCGCGCACAGCTGCTCGAGCCGAGCGCGGAGCCAATCGGCGGAGGGCGGGTCGGAGATCGACGGCAAAGCGGTGGCCAAGGGGCGGAAACCCTAACCCGTCCGGGGTCGGCCAGGCGGCCAACAGTCCGGCGCCTGGTCGGCCGCCGCCTAACATCCCATCCATGCCCGCCGGGGCGATCACGCTCTTTCACGTCCGCGGAATCCGAGTCGGGGTCGACTACTCGTGGTTCGTCATCCTCTTCCTGATCATCATCTGGCTGTCGAGCTTCTACCGCGACGTGCTCGGCGCCGGCCAGGGCGGGTCCGCCCCCTACGCCCTGGCGGTCGCGAGCGCCCTGCTCTTCTTCGGCTCGATCCTCCTGCACGAGCTCGGCCACGCGGTGGCGGCGAGACGGAGCGGGATCGCCGTCAGCGGGATCACCCTGTGGATGTTCGGCGGGTTCACCCGGATGGACCGGGGGGCAGACTCGCCGGCGACCGAGCTCAGGATCGCGATCGCCGGGCCCGCTGTGACCGCGCTGATCGTCGTCGTCTGCACCGGCGTCGGGATCCTCCTCGCCGGCCCGTCGGAGTTCAGGGACGCGGCCCTGACTGAGGGGAGCACGGACGTCGCTGCCGGGGCGGCGCTGATCGGGTGGCTCGCGGGGATCAACCTGCTCGTCCTCCTCTTCAACCTCGTCCCGGCGTTCCCGCTCGACGGCGGCCGCATCGCGCTCGCGCTCGCCTGGTGGCGGACCGGGAGCCGCACCACCGGCACCCGGATCGCGGCCACCCTCGGACAGGGGTTCGGGCTGCTGCTGATCCTGGTCGGGGTCGGCTACTTCTTCGTTTACCTCGGCGACCTCGTCGGCGGCCTCATGTTCGCCTTCCTCGGCATCATCCTCCGCGGCGCCGCCCGCGGCGCGATCGTCCAGACCGAGCTCTCGAGCCGCATCGAGGGGGTCTCGGTCGCCGACGTCATGGACCGCGAGCCGGTCGCCATTCCCGAGGGCCTGACGATCGAGCGCGCCCTCGACGAGTACTTCCTCCGCTACCGGTGGGCCTGGTTCCCGGTGATCGACGCGACCCAGCGCTTTATCGGGCTGCTGGACCGGAACACCGCCGAGGAGGTGCCGGCCGTCGAGCGCGCGTCGGCGACCGTCAGCGACGTCCTCGCCCGGGACGAAGGCACCCTCGCGGTCAGCGAGGACGCCCCGCTGGAGGCCGTCCTCGGCCGCCAGGGACTGCGGCGCCTCGGCGCCCTGGTGGCGGTCGACGACGAGGGCCGCCTGCGGGGGGTGATCACCGCCGACGCGATCGGGCGGGTGCTGCGCCCGCCGACCGCGGGGACGTCCTGACCAACCCGGATCGGCCGTGGAAATCGACTCTCTATAGGATCGCGCCCCGGATGCCTGACCACGACGTACTGGTGATCGGCGCGGGCCTGGCGGGGCAGCGCGCCGCGCTCGCCGCAGCCGAGGAGGGGGTCTCGGTGGGAATCATCAGCAAGGTCCACCCGGTTCGCTCCCATTCGAACGCCGCCCAGGGGGGGATCAACGCGGCCCTCCAGGAGGACGACACCTGGGAGTCGCACGCATTCGACACGATCAAGGGCTCGGACTATCTCGCCGACCAGGACGCGGTCGAGATCATGTGCCGGGCGGCGCCGGAGGAGCTCCTTCACCTCGAGCACCTCGGGGTCACCTTCCACCGGAACGAGGAGGGCAAGCTCGGCACCCGCGCCTTCGGCGGGGCCTCGGCGGCGCGCACCTACTACGTCGCCGACATCACCGGCCAGGCAATCATGCACGTCCTCTACGAGCAGCTGATGAAGTTCTCGGACGCCGTTGAGCGGTACGAGGAGTGGTTCACCACCGGGCTCGCCCGCGACGACGGCGGCAACTGCGTCGGGGCGGTCTGCCGCAACCTCAGGGACGGCTCGATGGAGCTGTTCGGCGCCAAGGCCGTGATCCTGGCGACCGGGGGGAACGGGCAGGCTTGGCGGCCGACCACCAACGCGCTGATCTGCACCGGGGACGGGATCGCGATGGCCTACCGGGTCGGCGCCACCCTGATGGATATGGAGATGATCCAGTACCACCCCACCACCCTGGCGGGGAAGGGCTTCCTGATCACCGAGGGGGCGCGGGGCGAGGGCGCCCACCTCCTGAACGCGAACGGCGAGCGGTTCATGGAGAGGTACGCGCCGAACAAGATGGAGCTCGCCTCCCGCGACGTCGTCTCGCGCGCCGAGCAGACCGAGATCCAGGAGGGCCGCGGCTTTTCGGACGGGACGGTGGCGCTCGACATCACCGTCGTCCCCCGCAAGCGGATCCACGAGGCGCTGCGCGAGATCGTCCTCGTGGGCCGCGACTTCGCAGGGGTCGACATCACCCGGGAGCCGATCCACATCAAGCCGGGCAACCACTACACGATGGGCGGGGTGAAGACCGAGACCGAGGGCCGCACCGACGTCCCCGGGCTGTACGCCGCCGGCGAGGTCGCCTGCGTATCGGTGCACGGCGGCAACCGGCTGGGGGCGAACTCGCTCCTCGACACCCTGATCTTCGGCCGTCGCTCGGGAGTCGACGCCGCCGCCCGGGCGAAGCGGATGGGATCACCGCGCCCGTCGGCGAGGCTCCTCGACGACGAGGAGGCGAAGGTCGCGGAGATCATCGGTCGCGAGCGCGGCTCGGGCCGCCGGGTCTCGGAGATTCGCCAGGACCTCGGCGAGGTGATGGACAGGCACGTCGCCGTCTTCCGCGATGCAGACGGGCTCGACATCGCGCTGGAGACGGTGAGGCGGCTGAAGGAGGAAGCGGCGTCCTGCTACGTCGACGACTCCGGGACGGTCTTCAACCAGGACGTGATCGGGGCGATCGAGCTGGGCTTCATGCTCGACAACGCCGAGTGCACCTGCGTCGCCGCCATCCACCGCACCGAAAGCCGCGGGGCCCAGTTCCGGACCGACTTCCCTGAGCGGAACGACGAGGAATGGCTCAAGCACATCGACCTCTCGCTCGACGGCGACAGGCCCGAGATCAGCTACTCGGACGTCACCATCACCCGGTGGCAGCCGGCCGAGAGGACCTACTGATGCCGACCCGGCGCGAGGGGTAGGGTGGGGAGGGATGGCCGAGTACACCCTCAAGGTGCGCCGATTCAAGCCCGAGCCGGGCAGGGGGCCCTACTGGCAGGAGTTCAAGGTCGAGCTCGATCCCACCCTGTCGGTCCTCGACGGCCTCCTCCAGGCCCGCGACCGCGACGATGGCTCCCTCGCCGTTCGCTGCTCGTGCCGGGCCGCGATCTGCGGGTCCTGCGGGGTGAGGATCAACGGCCAGTCGACCCTCGCCTGCAAGACGAAGATCCAGGACGCCCAGAACCAGGCCGATCGCGCCGTGGGCCTCAGCCCACTGGAGGCGGTCGAAGAGCATCGGGAGCACCACCCGACCGCCCCGATCGTCGTCGAGCCCATGGGGAACATGCCGGTGATCAAGGACCTCGTCACCGACATGGAGACGACCCACTGGGAGAAGATCCGGCGGGTCACCCCCTGGCTCCTCCACGACGGCCCGGAGCCGGAGCGCGAGCACATCGTGCCCCCTGAGGCGATGATCGACGTCACGCAGTCGATGGCGTGCATCCAGTGCGGGGCGTGCGTGTCCTCGTGCCTGTCGATGGAGGCGGACCCCGACTTCATCGGTCCTGCCGCGCTCGCCAAGGCTTACCGCTTCGTCGGCGATCCCCGCGACGCCCAGACCAGGGAGCGGCTCCACGACCTCGCCCAGGACCCGCACGGGATCTACGACTGCACCCACTGCTTCTCGTGCATCGACGCCTGCCCGAAGGGGGTGGCGCCGATGGATCAGATCATGCGTCTGCGCCGCGCCGCCGGCGACGAGTACGGGATCGTCGACGTCAACCACGGCCACAACCATGAGGCCGCCTTCACGAGGATCATCGAGAGGAAGGGCACCCTGGACGAGGCGGCGCTCCTGCAGGAGTCGTACGCGCCCGGGATCAAAGGCAAGCTGATGCCGAGGCACGGCGCGATCAGCGGCCTGCTCGGCTCGATCCCGACCGCGATCCGCGGGATCCGGACCGGGAAGATGCGCTCGATCCCGAAGCTGATCCCTGGTGTCCACGCCAGTCTCCCCGGGGGCGCCCAGGATCACGTCAGGCGGATCTACGCCCACGCCGAGGACCACCGGGTGGAGCTCAACCTCTACATCAAGGGCGAGGAATCCGACGAGGAGGCGGTGCCCGAGGGGAAGGCGACGCCGGAGGAGAGGGTCGAGCCCGAACCCGACGAGGTGAGCGAAGGGGCGGCGAGGCCCGGCGCCGACAGCGGCCTCACCCCCGGAGGCGGAGCGTGAGCGAGCTTCAACTCGCTTACTGGCCCGGGTGCGTGTCGCGTGGGTTCACCCCCGAGCTCCACGGCTCGATGGCGCTGGTCGCGGAGCGGCTCGGGATCGAGCTGGTCGAGCTCGACCGCGCCAACTGCTGCGGCGCCGGCGTGATCGCCGAGCACAACCAGGAGCTCGCGGACACCCTCAACGCCCGCACGTTCGCTCTCGCCCAGCAGACCGGGTTGCCGATGATGAACATCTGCTCGACCTGCCAGGGCGCCCAGTCAGAGTGCCAGCAGCGCCTCGATGCCGACCGCGAGTACCGCGCGCACATCAACGAGGAGCTGGCCGCCGAGGACCTGCGCTACGAGCCCCGGGGGTTCTCCAACAAGAACTTCCTCTGGGTCCTGGTCGAGGACTACGGGCTGAGCAAGCTACGCGAGCAGGTCAAGAAGCCGCTCGATGGCCTCCGGGTAGGCCCCTTCTACGGCTGCTACATCCTCCGTCCCAGGCACCGCCTCGGCTACGAGGAGCACCCCGAGCGCGACCTCTACCTCGACAGGCTGATCGAGGCGCTCGGCGGCGAGGTGGTCCAGTACAACGGGGCACGGAAGTGCTGCGGGTTCCCGATCATCACCATGGCCCGCGAGGTGTCGCTGCGCCAGGCCGGCACCCACATCGGTGACGCCCTGGACGCCGACGCCGACTGCCTGGTCACCCCCTGCCCTCTCTGCCACCTCAACCTCGACATGCAGCAGCCGGAGGCCGCCAAGGTCGTCAACCGGGAGCTCGGCCTCGCCGTCCTCCACCTCCCGCAGCTCGTCGGCCTCGCCCTCGGGTTCGAGCCCGGGGAGCTCGGAATGCGCAAGCACATCGCCTCGACCGAGTGGGTCGAGGACCGGCTTACGCCCGTCGCCGCCTGAGGGACCACCGGTGCCGGAAACCCTGCAGGAGCAGACGGTCCTGAGCCGGAAAGACGCGAACGACGCGATCGACCGGCTGTTCGAATCCTGACCGCCGACCGCTACGGGGCACCCGGCACCGGCCCGGTCTCGCCGGCCCGCTCGCGCTCGCCGGCGGCCGTCATCCGCCGCTCGATCCACCTCGCGCCGAGGGTGTCGGTGAGGCCGTGTGCCACGATCGAGGCGAGGATGACGAAGGCCGCGATCTTGAAGATCAGCGAGCGCTCGACCACGTCCGAGTCGAGCACGAAAAGCGCGTACAGCATCGAGGCGACCGCCTTCGGGCCGAACCAGGCGACGAACAGCTTCTGATCCCCAGGTAGGCCGCTGCGGACGAAGGAGAGCAGGATCGCGGCGGGCCGGGCCACCACCAACGCCAGCAGGATGAAACCGATCAGGGCGGGGACGCTGCCCTCGAACCCGATCCCGGCGATCAGCGCCCCGAAGACGAAGAAGGTGAGCACCTCGAGGATCGATTTGGTGTTCTCGCTGAACACCGCAAAGTCCTCGGGGAGCTCGTGCTCGGCGACCCCCAGCGAGATCCCGCAGACGAAGGTGGCGATGAAGCCGTTCCCGATCGTGTCCTCGGCGAGGCCAAATGCCAGCAGCCCCAGCCCGAGGGCGTAGATTCCCTCGTAGCGGCGCTCGATCCCTCCTCCGGGCGCGCGGTGGAGGAGCCGGCCGCCGAGGAAGCCGAGGGCGATCCCGATCGCGGCGCCCGCGACCGCCTCGCCGAGGAGCTTGACCGCCTCGTGGCCGGCGTTCCCACCGGGCGTCGCGAAGACGATGAAGAAGAGGACGAAGGGGAGCGCGAGCCCGTCGTTGAGCCCCGACTCGAGGTTGAGGGTGTGGCGGACCGCCGCCGGCACCCGCCGCGACGTCACCACCACCGAGGTCACCACCGGGTCGGTCGGGGTGAGCACCGCCGCGAGCAGGAAGGCCTCCGCCCACTCGAGTCCCGGGAACAGCGCCTTGGCCGCCAACCCGAGGAGGCAGAGGGTAACCGGCATCGCCACCGCGAGGGCGCGGACCGGCGGGCTCCAGTGCATCAGCAGGAGCTCGCGCTCCACGAACAGCCCGTCCGAGAACAGGGTGACGATCAGCGCCAGCTCGATCAGCTGGACCACGGTGGTGTCGTCGGGGTCGAAGGAGACCACGCCGGTGAGCTGGAGCACGATCCCGAGGGCCACGGACAGGATTGAGATCGAGAGAACGGTGCCGCGCATCACCCCCGAGAGCACGGCTGCAACAGCGAGCAGGGCCCCCGCGGTGAGCAGGGCATCGCCGAACCCGAAGTCCATCCTGGGCTTATATCGGGCACCCGGTCGGCGGGGGCGCCGCTGGTGCTCAGCTCGCCTGCGGCTGCGGAACGCGAACCAGGTCGCGCCGGTGGAGGAGCTCGGCGATCTGGACGGCGTTGGTGGCGGCTCCCTTACGGAGGTTGTCGCCGACCACCCACATGTTCAGGCAGCGCTTGTGGGAGGGATCGCGACGGATCCGGCCGACCAGGACCTCGTCGCGCCCGGCGACCTCGGTGGCGAGCGGGTAGATCTGATCGATCGGGTCATCGAGCACGATCACCCCCGCCGCCCGCTCGAGCACCTCGCGACACTCCTCGGGAGAGAGCTCGCGGCGCGTCTGGACGTTGACCGACTCCGAGTGCCCGACCAGCACCGGGACCCGGGCGCAGGTGGTCGAGATCCCAACCTCCTCGCCGACCCCGAGGATCTTCCGGGTCTCCGCCATCATCTTGCGCTCCTCGGTGGTGTAGTCGTCGCCGTCCTTGAAGTGCTCGACCTGGGGGAGGACGTTGAAGGCGATCTGGTAGGGGTAGACCTCGGCCCGGGCGTCCTTGCCGTCGAGCACCGCCCGCGATTGCTCGACGAGCTCACCGACCGCGCGACGCCCGGTCCCGGACACCGACTGATAGGTGGAGATCACGAGGCGCTCAAGTCCGGCGGCGTCGAGGATCGGCTTCAGCGCGACGACAAGCTGCATCGCCGAGCAGTTCGGGTTGGCGACGATCCCGCGGTGGACGTCGACCGCCTCGGGGTTCACCTCGGCGACGACCAGGGGAACGTCGTCGTGCATCCGCCAGTAGCTGGTGTTGTCGACCACCACCGCCCCGGCGTCGACGATCCGCGGCGCCCACTCGGCGCTGACCGCGCCACCGGCCGAGGAGAGGACAATGTCGAGCCCCTCGATCGCCTCGTCGGTGAGCTCCCGCACCTCGAGCTTGGAGTCCCCGTACGCGGCCCGCTTGCCGACCGAGCGCGCGGTCGCCAGCGGCACCACCTCGGCCGCTGGAAACCGCCGCTCCGCCAGCACCGTGAGGATGGTGGCGCCGACGGCGCCGGTGGCGCCCAGCACGCCGACTCTGTAGCCGCGGTCGCGGTCCGACATCGGGTCAGTATGACCGACGGTCTTCCCGGCTACGAGGTGACCCGGGGCCGGTGCTGCTCGCCGGTCGGATCCTCCTTCACCACCGCGTCGGCGCCCAGCCCGAAGGCCTCATGGAGCGCCTTCACCGCCGTCGGGACCTGATCGGAGTCGATCACGCAGGAGATCTTGATCGGCGAGGTGGAGATCATCTCGATGTTGATCGCCCGGTCGCCCAGGGTCCGGAAGACCTTGGCGGCGACGCCGGGGTGGCTGCGCATCCCCGCCCCCACCACCGAGACCTTGCCGATCCGCTCGTCGGTCTCGACCCCTGCGGCGGCCCCGAGGCCCTCGATCACCTCGACCGCAGTGGCGAGGTCGGCCGACTCGACCGTGAACGAGAGGTCGGCCCCGCCGTCGTGGGAGACCGGCTCGTTCTGGATGATCATGTCGACGTTCACGTTCGCGTCGGCGAGCGAGCCGAAGATCCGGCCGGCGACGCCGGGCTCGTCCCGGACGCCGGTGAGCGTCACCCGGGCCTCGTCGGTGGAGTGGGTTACGGCTGTGACCAGTGGGCGTTCCATCGTCTCCTGCTCCGAGACGACGAGCGTACCGGGACCGTCCTCGAACGAGCTTCGACAGTGGATCCGGACGCCGTGGTTCCGCGCGTACTCGACCGAGCGAAGCTGGAGGACCTTGGCGCCGGAGGCGGCCATCTCGAGCATCTCCTCGAACGAGACGATCGGCAGCTTGCGGGCCTCCGGGACGATCCGCGGGTCGGCGCTGAAGACGCCGGCGACGTCGGTGTAGATCTCGCATACCTCGCCGCCGAGCGCGGCCGCCAGGGCGACAGCGGTGGTGTCCGAGCCGCCGCGGCCGAGGGTGGTGACGTCCCGGCTGTCGGTGGAGACCCCCTGGAACCCCGCCACCAGGACGATCGAGTCCTCCTCGAGCGCCCTGCGGATCCGATCGGCGCGGACGTCGATGATCCGCGCCTTGGTGTGGGAGGAGTCGGTGACGATTCCCGCCTGGGAGCCGGTCAGCGAGATCGCCTTGTGTCCGAGGTCGTTGATCGCCATCGCGCACAGCGCGCACGACTCGCGCTCCCCGATCGAGAGCAGCATGTCCATCTCCCGCGGGTCCGGCCGCTCCGAGATCTCGCGGGCGGCCTCGAGCAGCCGATCCGTCGTCTTCCCGCGAGCCGACAGCACCGCAACCACCGATATCCCCTGCTCGCGGGCAGCCACGATCCGTCCGGCGGCTCGCTTCAGCTCGTCGGTACCCGCCACCGAGGTGCCGCCGAACTTCATCACCACCAGGTCGCGTCCGCTCTCGCCGATCGTCATCGTCACCGTCGCATCACCGCCGAGCGGTGGAGGATAGGTGAGGCATCCGGCGCCCGACGAGCTCCGGCGGGCGCGGCCGCACCCGCCCGCCTCGGCGGGAGGAGCGCTGGCCCGTAGCGTGCGCGACGTCACACCCCTCGATATATCTGGGTGATATATCTTCGCGCTATATGGAGACCAGCCCGACCGGATACGTGGTCCTCGGGATCCTCAACTGGGGGGCCCACACCGGATACGAGATCAAGCAGGTCACCGACCGATCGACCAGGTTCTTCTGGGTCGCGAGCTACGGCCAGATCTATCC
>JBKPIY010000092.1:0-21081 GCA_046730475.1 Actinomycetota bacterium | reverse complement strand
ACCGCGGCCAGGTGATCATGCTGGAGGACGTCGGCAACCAGGCATATCGGGGCGGCGTCTGGGTGTACGACATCGCCACCGCCAATCTGAGCGAGATCGCCGAGCACGACCCTGACCGGTTCACTCCGGGGGCTTCCGGCTTCCTCACCAAGGACGAGGAGGCCTCGGGCGTGATCCCGGCGCCGTTCCTGGGCGCGGACGCGTATCTGCTCGACGTCCAGGCCCACAAGAGCAGCACCGACACCGAGCTCGTCCAGGGCGGCCAGCTGCTCGAGTTGGAGATCCCGCCCGGCAAGCCGCTCAAGTAGGGAGAGCGCGTTTTGTGAGAATCGGCGGGCCGGTCGAGACGTCCCGACCGCGCCCTCCCAGGAGCGAAGACAGCAAACCCTGCGGCGACAGACCGGTGCGTGCCTGGTCCCGAAGTGAGGCGCGTACATCCGCGGCCGATCCCGAGCTCCCACCGCTATTCAGGTTGGAGTCCTGCTTAGCCGGCTCTCGGCGTGGTGGAGCTGCTCAGCGTGACTCGGCCCGGTGAACCGCGGATCCGGCGTGCCCGGGCCCGGGCTTGCTCGTGCCGCTCAGGGTCACGGTCGAGATGAGGAGCGCGGTGGCGAAGAGCAGGACGGTTGCCAGCTTCATTCGCCTCGGGGTGAGCCAGGTTCGGTGCTGGGCTTGGAGCCATGCCCGGGCGCCGGTCGCGCCCACCGCGGCTGTCATGACGCACGCGGCGCACATCAGGAGGAGCAGTCTACTCCCGGTGTCAGGAGGTCCCTGGTCGACGCGGGGGTCTCGCTCGGTTTGAGCTGAGGTTCCTGAGCAGCCCCGGGCGTTCGCGAGCGTCGCCTCGATCTTCGCGCGGTTGCGCCTCCAGGCTCAACCGCTCGAACAGCCCCCGCTCGTCGAGCACGGGGAAGTCCCACTCCTCGTCGTGGTAGCGCTCGAAGAGGGGATCGCCGTCGCCGAAGCAGCGACCGCCGATCGCCTCCGCGTCCCCCGAACGGCCCGACGATTGTGGCGGCCGCCTGGTGCGTGTCGCCGACCGCGAGGGCGCAGCTCAATCCCGTACGCGGCGGCGGATCTCGGCGGCGAGTTCGGCGGCTGCGTCGTGCAGTGCTTCGGCGAAGCCTTGCCGGCGCGGGTCCCTCGATCCGCCGACGCGGGCGGCGATCGCGGTGGTCCGCTTCGCCGCGGGGTGATCGATGCGCACCACCGCGACCGTCCCGGGCAGCGACGGCAGGGCTAGTCCCGGCACGACGGTTACGCCGAGGCCGGCGGCGACGAGCCCCAGCTTCGCGGTCCAGTCACGAACGACGTAGGCGATGTCCGGCTCCCACCCGGAGCCGGTCCATGCCCCGAGCAGCGTCGAGCGCGCCTCCGTGCTCGCCGCTACCCATCGTTCCTCGTGCAGCTCGTCCGCCGGCACGCTCGTCCGGCTGGCCAGGCGATGATCGCGACCGACCGACACGAGCAGCGGATCCTCGAGCAGCGTGATCAGGTCGACCCCGTCGGACGGGACCGCGGGCGGTGTCACGACCGCCAGGTCGAGTCGCCCGTCGGCCACCCGCGCAAGAAGACGATCGCTCGTTCCCTCGCGGAGGAGCACCTCCGTTTGCGGCTGCTGCAAGAGAAAGACGGCGATCGCACGTGGCACGACCGCTCCAAGCGCCGTGGAGAACGCGCCCACCCGCAGGCGGCCCGGCGGCCGCGCGCCGAGATCGTCGAGGTCCTGACGGGCAGCCTCGAGCTCCCCGAGGACGGCCTCGGCGCGACCGACCACGACGGCGCCGGCGTCGGTGAGCCGCACGCCGCGAGCGTGACGCTCGAAGAGCCCGCGCCCGGCCGCCCGCTCCATCAGCGCGACTTGACGCGAGACGGCCGACTGCGTGTACCCCAGCCGCTCGGCGGCCGCCGAGAACGAGCGGCGCCGGGCGACCTCTCGCACGACCCGCAGACCAACAACCGAGAACTCAGCCATGCGTAATCGTGATAATAGACCTCCCAGATCGTCGTTTGACACATAGCTCGGCCCGGGCTAGCTTGCTGTCCATGAGCGCTACGGAGAACGCGAAGCTGCTGCAGGACATCTTCGACCAGCTGGCGAAGGGCAACACTCGCGCCCTGAGCGAGGCGATGGCCGAGGACTTCCGCTGGGTCTTCCCCGGCGCGTGGTCATGGTCCGGCACCTGGGAGCCGAGACATGTGGTCCTCGACGAGCTCCTGGGCCCCCTGATGGCCCAGTTCGACGGCTACCGCAGCGAGGCGAGCCTCGTCCTTGCCGACGGCGACCGGGTCGTCGTCCAGGCTCGCGGCCGCGCCACCACCAAGCGCGGCGACCCCTACCACCAGATCTATTGCTACATCTTCCGGGTGAGGGATGGGCGCCTCACAGAGGTGGTCGAGCACTGCGACACGGCCCTGGTCGAGCGGGTTCTCGAGCCCCCGGCCCCGCCACGCTGAGCGCGAGTGGGTCCAGTTCCCGTCGTCCCAATTTGGGAAGGAGGGGATTACAACTAGACCTCCAGCCGGGACTCCTCCAGGTCGAGCTCGCGCTCGACGCGGCGCATCACGTCGGCGCTGATCTCGCGAGTGTTGCGAAGCCGGACGAGCTCCTGGCGCTGGGCGGCGAAGATCTCGTGCATCAGCCGCTGGTAGGCAAGCGAGCTCTCCTCGATCCCGCCCTCGTCTTCGATCTTCCCGGCGCGCACCTTGAAGCGCCGCTGGCGGTACTCGTACAGACGGCGGACTCGCTCGACGGTCCCGTCGCGGGTCCACTCCTCGCCTTCGAGCTCGCCAACCCGCTCGAGCGCCGCGCGGGCAATCACAAGCCGAGCGCGGATCTCCTCGCTCTCCTCGTCGGTGCCGTCCTCCACCACGCCGAGGCGGCGGATCAGCCAGGGCAGCGTCAGCCCCTCCCCCACCACCGTAACCAGGATCAGTGCGAAGGTGATGAACTGGATCAGGTCGCGTCCGGGCAGCTGCGCGCCGGCGTCGGTGTGCAGCGGCAGCGCCAGCGCCGCCGCCAGCGAAACCGCACCCCGCATCCCCGCCCAGCTCCCCACCACCCGGTTTCGCCAGTCGGCGCGTCGCGCGCGCTGCGAGGGCCGTCGGTCGACCGCCCTGATGATGTAGGTGACGATGAAGTTCCACAGGAAGCGGACCGCGATCACGGCAGCGCAGACCACCGCCGCGTAGCCCACCACCTCCCCGGCCGGCCTGCCGCTGAGCCCATCGACGATCACCGGGAGCTGCAGGCCGATCAGGATGAACAGCGTGGCGTTGAGGAGGAACGTGAGGATCGACCACAGGGCGTAGCCCTGCATCCGGCTCTCCATCGAGGCGATCTCGGGAGCGCGGAACCCCAGGTAGACGCCGGCGGCGACCACCGCGAGCACGCCCGAGACGCCCAGTTCGTCCGCCGGGATGAACGCACCGTAGGCGCTGAACAGCGAGATCGTCAGCTCGGTGTTGACGTCGTTGACGCGCTTCCTCACCTCGGCGATCACCCAGCCGACCGCCAGCCCGATCGCGATCCCACCGGCCACGTCGCCGAAGAACTCGAGCACGGTGTGCTGCGCCGAGACGCTCTCGCCGATCGCGGCCGCCACCGCAACCTTGTAGGCGACCAGCGCGGTGGCGTCGTTGAACAGGCTCTCGCCCTCGAGGATGTTGACCATCCGCCGCGGCGCGCCGACCCGCCGCATGATCGCCGTCGCCGCCGCGGGGTCGGTCGGTGAGACGATCGCGCCGAGGACGAACGACATCGCCCAGGGCAGGTCGAGCAGCTCATGCCCGATCACCGCCACTGCCCCTGCCGTCGCCAGCACGAGCCCGATCGCCGTCAGGGAGATCACTCGCGCGTCTGCCCGGAGGCTGCGCAAGTCCGCGAAGAAGGCCGAGGCGTAGAGCAGCGGGGGCAGGAAGAGGAGCAGGACCAGTTCCGGGTCCAGCTCGACGTTGGGGATCCCTGGGACCAGCCCCAGCACGAGCCCGCCAATCACGAGCGGGATGGGGTACGGCACCTTCAGCCGGTTGGCGAGCGCGTTCAGGCCCGCGGCCGAGACGAATAGCGCTGCGATGACGATCTGCAGATCCCCCACAGCCAAATTGTGCCGCTCGCCCGGCCGTGCGTCCAAGGGGCGGCGCGCGTGCCGCCTGATGGCGGCGGTTGCCAGGGGGAACCAGTCGGCGCACGGGGCCCTCAAGATGAGGGCCGCTCAGCCGGGTCCCGCCGTCGAGTCGCCGCCGGCGGGCGGTAGGCGCTCCAGCCGCCAGCGGAGACGATCCACGTCCGCGCGGCGACCGGTGTACAGCTCGGCGTCGCAAAGGAGGTTGAGCCCGGTGCGGCGGACGACGTCAGCCATGAACGCATCGCATGTGATCAGGTGGCAGCGGGGAAGCGCCAGTGCGATCGCCCGCCGGTCGACTTCGTCGCTCTCGCGGCTGTGTCGCTCCGGGAACTGGGCCGCCGCGACCCGGGCCATGTGGTGCTCGAACCGGCGCTCGCGGGCGCCCGGCTCGTCGGGCAGCCGCAGCCCGCCGGAAAGCTCTCGGAGGAGCTCGAGCAGACGCAGATCGGGACGGGGCTCCGACTCCACCCGGTGGGCCTTCGACTCCGGTATGCGGATGGCGTCGCGGGCGACCGCCGCTCGCAGCACCGGCTCCAGGTCCTGGAATGCCGGCTTGCGCTTGACGATGCCGCTGAGGTAGTGCTGGTCGAGGTAGAGGAGGACCGTCACGGTCGGCTATAACGGCGGAGGATGCCGGACTGGGAGCCCCCCTACCTGGCGCTGTATCGCTCCGGAGAGCTGGCCGCTCGGGCCAACCTGGGGACGGAGCTGCTGCGCGGGCGCTGCCGGGTATGCCCGCGCCTTTGCAAGGTGGACCGGCTCGAGGACGAGGCGGGTCTTTGCGGCGTCGGACGCTACCCCGTGGTCGCCTCCCACTTTCCTCATTTCGGCGAGGAGGACTGCCTCCGGGGCCGCAACGGCTCGGGGACGATCTTCTTCAGCGGCTGCAACCTGCGCTGCGTCTTCTGCCAGAACCACGACATCTCGTGGCGGGTGAACGGTGAGCCGGCGCCGCCCGAGCGGCTCGCCGAGATGATGCTGGAGCTGCAGGGGATCGGCTGCCACAACATCAACTGGGTCACCCCGGAGCACGTGGTTCCTCAGATCCTCGAGGCCCTGCCGCTGGCGGCAGCGCGCGGGCTGCGTCTGCCGATCGTCTACAACACGAGCGCCTACGACAGCATGGAGAGCGTCGCCCTGCTGGACGGAATCGTCGATGTCTACATGCCGGACCTGAAGCTATGGAGTGAGGAGAGGGCGCGCCGCTACCTCGCAAAGCGCGACTACTCGAAGGTGGCGCGGCAGAGCATCAGGGAGATGCACCGCCAGGTCGGCGACCTGGTGCTCGACGATCGGGGGATGGCGAGACGGGGCCTGATCGTCCGCCACCTGTTGATGCCGGGGATGGTCGAGGAGACCGAGGCGATCCTGCGCTTCGTCGCCGACGAGCTTGGCCCAGACACCTACGTGAATCTGATGGCTCAGTACTACCCGGCGGGCAAGGTGGGCAGGGACGGGCGGTTCGAGGAGATCGACCGCGGCGTCAGCGGGGCGGAGTACGAGCGGGCGCTGTCGATCGCCAAGGAGCTCGGTCTCGAGCGGCTCGACCCGCGCAGCCGCGCCCACGGGGAGGCGTTGGCGGCGGCCCTGGCATAGCTCGGGGAGCGCGTCGCCCCCGATGCCCGCGAATGGCTCCGAGCGACTCGCTCAGCTGGTGCGCGCGAGGGGCGTCCGCGACCAGCGCCTGCTCGAGGCGATCGCCTCCCTGCCCCGGGCCGGGTTCGTGCCGGCCGCGTATAGCGACCGCGCCTACCGCGATCAGCCGATTCCGATTCCGCATGACCAGGTGACGACCCAGCCTTCACTCATAGGCACCATGCTCGAGGCGCTGAGGTTGGAGGGGAGTGAGCGTGTGCTCGAGGTGGGAACCGGCTACGGCTTTCAGACCGCGCTGCTCGCCCGGCTCGCTGATCGCGTGTTCAGCATCGAGCGCTTCGCCGACCTGGGGGAGTCGGCGCGGCGCAACCTCGCCCGTCACGGCATTCGGAATGTGGAGGTGGTGGTCGGCGACGGGACCGTGGGTCTCCCCGAGCAGGCGCCGTTCGACGCGATCGTGGTCTCGGCGGCCTTCACCAGCGTCCCCGAGCCGCTCGTGGCCCAGCTCCGGGATGGCGGGCGCCTGGTCCAGCCGATGGGGCCGGGCGGCCGCGACGAGGTGACGCTGTTCGAGCGACGCGGAGGCGCGATCGAGCGCCGGGAGAGGCTGGCGCCGGCGCGCTTCGTGAAGCTCTACGGCGACCACGGGTTCACCCTGGAGGGCTGAGCGCCTCGCTGAGACGAGATGCGGCTAATCGACCTTCTCGACGGGGAGCCCGGCCTTCTCCCAGGGCACGAATCCGCCGGCGACCTCGGCCGCGCCGCGGCGCAGGGTCAGCTTCGAGCGAACCGCATGCTGGCAAAGGTAGATAACGCCCGGTCCCTCTGGACTGGCGACGTGCTTGGCGAACGAAACGGGCTCCGCGTCCGGCGGCGCTCCGTACCGCCGGCGCTCGGCCTGCGTCCTCAAATCGAGGATCCGCGCCTCGCCGCGCTCGGCCGCTGCCCAGACGGCCTCCGGTTCCAGCGAGCGTGCCACGGGATCATCGCCGTCCCACGCTCTTCTCGCCTAGCCCGATCGAGAGCACCGCGAGCGCTCCCGCGATCGTTGCCGCGACCTCGAGGAGCGCCCACCGGTTGCGCAACCGCCGTGCCAGTTCTGGACCGGGCTGATCACCGGGTCCCGCGTCCGAGCGGCCCGCCCGCGGCCTCCTCGCCCGCGCGCGCGGAATCGGTCGCGTGCGCCGGGCTCGGGCCCGCACCTGCGCGCGAGCGGCGAAACTCCTGCGGGCCATAGGCGGTGAGGACGGCGTCCTCGGTGGCGCGCGCCGAGGCTGAGCGCGGCAGCCCGAGCAGCGGTCCGATCTCGCCGAAGTACGAGCCGGGGCCGCGGCTCACGTGGAACTCCTCGCCGCCTTCGGCGAGGGGGCGATAGAGCTCGATCTCCCCCGCCTCCACGACGTAGACGAAATCCGCACGGTCGCCCATCTCGAACAGCGGCTCACCGGCCGCGAGACGGACCGCCCGCCTGCCGAACGCGAGCGCCCGTTTCGGCGTCAGGTCGATGACGCGGTCGGCGAGGGGGGTCAGCCGCTCGTCGTGGGTCGCGACGACCACGAGCCGGCCCACGACGGCGAGCTCGCGGATCAGCTCGAGCACCGACTCGACCTGCACGTAGTCGAGGTGCGCCGTCGGCTCGTCGGCCACGATCAGGGGAGCGTCGTGGACCAGCGCCCGAGCGATTGCCACCCGCTGCTGTTCCCCGCCGGAGAGTTGGCCCGGCCGGTGCCGCATCCGCTCCTTCAGGCCCACCCGATCGAGCAGCGCCTCGGCGCGCGCGTACGCAGCGCGCCGGCGCGCCCCCGCGAGCCGCAGCGGCGCGGCGACGTTCTCCCGCGCGGTCAGGCTCGGGATCAGGTTGAACGCCTGGAAGACGACCCCGACCCCGTGGCGGCGGTACTCCGCGAGGGCATCCCCGCCGAGCGCCGTCACCTCGGTGTCACCCACCGCGATCCGGCCCGCGGCCGGCGTCAGCAGGCCTGCCAGGCAGGAGAGCAAGGTCGTCTTTCCCGACCCGCTCGGGCCGAGCAGGAGCGCGAGCTCGCCGTCGGACGCCTCGGCGCTGAGGCGGTCGACTGGGCGCACGGAGTAGCCGCCCTGCACGTACTCGATCGTCAGATCACTGATCCGTAGGGCGGGCACGACCTAGCCTCCGGAGAAGGCGAGCGCCGGATCCACTCTCATCGCCCGGCGCATGGCCGCCAGGCTGGCGACGATCCCGACGGCGGCGGCCACCAAGGGCAGGGCGATGTATGCACTCGGCTCGATGATCACCGGCAGGGGGAAGATCGGCTTCAGCGCCTGCGCGACGACGGCGCCGACCACCGCGGCGAGCATGGATGCGAGCACAGCCTGCGCCGAGAGGCTCAGCACGAGCCGGCGCGGAGAGCCGCCGACGGCCTTCAGGACGGCGAAATCGCGCAACCGCTCGAGCGCCGAGAGATAGGTGACCGCTCCGATGACGACGACGGCGAGAAGCCAGGTGAGGAGCCGGGTCAAGTCGATCGACCCCACCGCTCCGTCGAGCGGTTGGAGCATGTCGGCGCGAACCTGGTCGTTCGTGGCGACGGCAAATCCCGGGGGAAGGTGCGTCGGTACCCCTCTGGTCACGAACGTGGTCGCGAGCGGGCGACCGTCGAAGGCAATCGCCTGGGCCTCCTGGAGGCTGACGAATACGACCGGCATGCCGCCGAAGTAAGTCCGGTCGCTCACCACCCGCACCACCTGGAGCCTGTGCGAGGCGATCGTGATCGTGTCGCCCTCGCTCGCCCCCAGCCGATCGTCCACCACCGCCTGGTCTCGGGGCAGCGAAACCGGACCGCGACCCCAGACTGGATCGCCGATGACGCCGATCGAGTGGCCGATCACGTTCACGTTCCTGCTTTCGACGCCGGGCCCGTGAGCGACAGCCCCGAACTCGACGAGCGGCTCGGCCTGCCCGCCGCCGGAGATCTGACGGGCGAGATTGGCCGGCATCGTCGACTGCGAGGTAAACGGGCCGGTGACTCCTTCCGGCACCACCCACGCCCCGGCGCCGATCGCATCCACCGTCTCCCTCGCCTCGTGGCGGAAACCAGCGCTCATGCCAGTAAGGACGAGGGCGAGGGCGAACGCGAGTCCCGCGCCGACGACCGCGATCGCGAACTGGCGCCGGCGGAACTGCAGGTCACGAAGTGTGATTGCCCACATCGCTGATCAGATCCCCCCTCCTCGCTCGGTCGATGTCTCTTTGGGCAAGGACGCTATCCCCGGCGGTTCGCACCAGGATCCGGGCAAACGACGGAATCGGCTCGGTAGTCGGCGGCAACCCGAGCGCCCGACGTCGGCGAGCGGGATTGGCGGCGCCAGCCCCGGATGTCCACCCGACCGAGGAGGTGGCCCTCACAACGGGCGTTCCACCGTCGCACCCGCGTAGAGCTGGATGACCTCGTCCTTGATGCCGACCCTGATCGGGTAGATGTCGGCCGGCCGGGCACTGACCCTGACCCGGTCCCTGGTGATCTCGATCTCGAGCCCCCAATGGCGGCGGTAGCAGAGCTTGAGCCGCAGCTCGCTCAGCTCTGTAGGGAGACTCGGGTCGAGCCACAGCACCTCCTCCCGCGTATCGAGCCCCGTGTAGGCGCGCTGGAGCAGGTCGACGGTCCCCGCCATCGCGCCGAGGTGCACACCCTCCGGAGTCGTACCGCCCTGGATGTCGGAGATGTCGCTCTCGAGCGCCTCGGAGAAGAGCTCCCACGAGCGCTCACGATCGGAGCGGACCAGCACCCAGGCATGGACCACCTTGCTCAGGGTGGAGCCATGCGACGTGCGCGCCAGGTAGTACTCGACGTTCTTGGGGATCGTGTCGGACCCGAACGGGTAGCCGAGCCGCCCGAGTAGCTGCCCCAGCTCGTCGGCTGAGAGCTGATAGAAGAGCATCAGGACGTCCGCCTGCTTCGATGCCTTGTAGCGGTTGGTGCTGTCCCCTTCGGCCTCGAGGATCCGGTCGAGCCGCTGGATGTTCCCGTATCTCTCGGTGTAGCCCTTCCAGTCGAGCTCCTCGAGCTCCTCGTAGCCCTCGAACTGGCTGATGATCCCGTCGTCGTGGAAGGGGACGAACAGCTTGCGGCTGATCTCGTCCCAGCGCTCCAGCTCCTCACGCCCCAGCCTCATGGTCGCCGACAGCTCCTTTCGCCGCTGCTCCGGAAGCGCATCGATGACATCCGAAGCTCGCCACAGCACCCACGCCGCCATCAGGTTGGTGTAGGCGTTGTTGTCGATCCCGGGCCGCTCGGAGCCGGGATAGGCGTCGTGGTACTCGTCCGGGCCGACCACCCCGGGGATCACGTACCGGTCGCGGGCCGGGTCGTGAGCGGCGATGCTGGCCCAGAAGCGAGCGATCTCGATGAAGGTCTCGGCCCCGTAGAAGGCCAGGAGCACGACGTCGTTCGTCGCCTGGTGGTAGCGCCAGATGTCGTGAGCGATGGCGGCGTTGATGTGACGTTGCAGCCGGGAGTTGTCGGGGATCCAGCGGCCGGAGCGCGGATTGAAGTGGACCGTCGGGGTCAGCTCCTCGCCGTTGGAGCCGCTCTGCCATGGGTACATGGCGCCCTCGTAACCCGCGTCCCTGGCGGCCCAGCGAGCCTGCTTCAGCCGCCGGTGGCGATACCGGATCAGGGTCCGGGTGAGCCCCGGGAGCCGGAGGTTGAAGAAGGGGAAGACGAACAGCGCATCCCAGAAGATGTGTCCTCTGTACGCCTCCCCCGACAGTCCGCGGGCCGGGATCCCGGCGTCGAGCTCGGCGGTGTGCCCGGAGATGTTCGCCAGCAGGTGAAAGATGTGGAGGTGCGAGACCGCGGAGGCGAGCTCCTGGCCCTCGAGCTCCAGCGAGCACAGGTCCCAGAGCTCGTCCCAGCGCAGCACGTGGTCGGAGTGCAGCTGCTCGAAGCCGGGGGCGCGTGCCACCTCCTTGCAGGCGTCGAGGCCCGGCTCGGAGACCGCCGGTTCGCGTGAGGTGTACAAGGCGACGACCTTCTCCGCCGTGACCCCCTCCCCCTGCTTGGCCTCCGTCTCGAGCTCGACCCCGACCCAGGCCGGCTCCTCGATCACGCGGCTCGCGGGAGTGAGCGTCGCACCGTCGCGCAGCAGCCGCGTGCGCGCGGCTTCGGCGATCCGGATGTGCGACTGGCTGGTCTCGACCTCGAGCAGGATCGCCTCGGAGTCCACCGCGCGCGCCTCGAGCGGTACCAGGTGGCGGTTGGACAGGCCGCGGTAGCGCTCGACGCCGTCGTTCACCACCCGGCCGTCGATCGCCGAGCGGAACGTGACCCGGCCCGACCAGTCGATCGGAACCAGGGTGGTCTGGAGCGCGGCAAGATGCGAGCCCGCCATGCTCACCAGCCGGCGCTCGGTAATCGCGCTCTCGCGCCCACCGGCGTCGCGGAACCTGAGCTCCCGCCGCAGCACCCCCCTGCGCAGGTCGAGCTCCTGACGGTAGGCGATCAACTCGACCGTGGAGAGGTCGAACCAATCGCCGTCCTCGATCCGGAAGGTGAGAGGGAGCCAGTTCGGGAGGTTGACGATCGACTCGTCCTCCACCTCGCGTCCCGCCACGTTGCTGGTCAGCCGGTTGTAGCAGCCGGCCGCATAGGTGCCGGGGTAGTGGACCCCATCCGCCTCCGCCTCGGGCGCGGCGGCGCGGCTGGCGAAGCGCCCGTTCCCGAGCGCGCACAGGGCCTCGCGCAGGCGCTCCCGGGCAGGGTCATAGCCCTCGTAGGCGAGCGACCAGGGGCTGAGGATCGGTGCCCCGGGCGCGCCCGAGTCGATCACCGCTCGGTTTCCTTCGCCGCCGACACACGCACCTCGGCCAGGTCGCCGACCACCGCGTCGGCGCCGCGCTCCCGCAGGGCCTCGGCGTGGCCGCCCCGGTCGACCCCGATCACCAGCCCGAAGTCCCCGCGGCGCCCGGCCTGGACGCCGGCCAGCGCGTCCTCGACAACGGCGGCGCGCAGTGGCTCGACTCCCAGCCGGCGCGCCGCCTCGACAAACACCGCCGGATCGGGCTTCCCGCTGAGGCCCAGCTCGTCGGCGTCGATGCCGTCGACCCTCGCATCGAAGAGCTCCGCCACCCCCGCCGCCTCGAGCACCTCGGCGCAGTTGCGCGAGGCGGAGATGATCGCCGTGCGGATCCCGCTCGCCCGCAGCTGGCGCAGGAGCTCGACCGAGGAAGGGAAAGGCGCGACGCCCCGCTCCCGCAGTACGGCCAGGAAGAGCTCGTCCTTGCGGTTGCCCAGCCCGCACACGGTTTGCGCCGCCGGAGGATCCCCGCGCCGGCCCCGCGGCAGTGAGATCCCGCGAGAGGCGAGAAACGACTCGACGCCGTCGTAACGGGGCTTTCCATCCACGTAGAGGTAGTAGTCCTCCCCCGAGAACGGGTGCTGGTCCTCGCCCTCGCGGGCGGGGCGATCGGCGAGGAAGCGGTCGAACATCTGCTTCCAGGCGGCGGCGTGAACCGAGGCGGTGTCGGTGATCACGCCGTCGAGATCGAAGATCACCGCGTCGAGACGGTCCCTCCGGATCTCCGACACCGAGGAGCTAGCGGTCATCCGGGCGACTCTAGACGCCAAGGCGGGCGCGCAGCAAGGGTCCTCCCGCGGGAAGGTTCGTGTTGGAGCTCGCGCGGCGGCCACGGCGGCGGATCGGCGACCACGGTCATCACCCATCCGGGCTCTTCGCACCACCAGCCGGCGATTCGCCCGTCGCCGGGCCAGCGCAGCTCGAGCGGACGCCATTCCGGCGTGCTCTCCGCCAAGCCCAACGGTCTGGCGGCGGCGCCCCGCACGTCCAGGCGCAACCCTTCCCGGCGCGCCTTGGCCGCCGCCTCCTTGGCCGCCCACATGAGGTTGGCCGCGAGCGACCGCCTCCCCTCCGGCACGCTCTCGAGCAGCTGCCTCTCGGGCTGGGCGAGCCACTCGCGCACGAACGCCTCGCTGCGGGGCTCGACCAGCTCGAGATCGCAGCCGAGCGCGGCCGGCGCGGCCGCGACCACCGCCAGCGCCCGTCCCGCACGATGGCTGATCGAGAGGGCGACCCCCGATGGCTCTCCGTCGAGGTGGGCGTGCGGTGCGCCGTCGGCGGCGGCGAGCACCTCCACCCGGGTGGGCTCGACCCCCAGCCACGAGCCCACCGCAGCCTTGGCGGCGAGGCGCCCGAGGCGCCAGTCGCTGCGTCGCTTCTCGGTGGCCAGCCGCGGGGGCGCCGCGCGCTCGCGCCTGCTCAGCCACTGGTCGCCCCGCGGGACGTCAGCCAGCGAGCGTGTCAGCCAACCGAGCGGGGTCATTTCCTTGTGCCAGGCGCTCCTCGGTGCGGCGAATCCCGCGCTCCACGGCCTCGATCAGATAGGGGCGCAGCGAGCGGGGCGAGATGATCCGGCTTACCGACCCGACCTCGACGGCGCGCTCGACGCTGTGGACCGCGTCGAACTCCGCCGCCATCTCGCCGAGCTTCTCGGAGTGCACCTGGCGCCAGCGCTCGGCCCGTTCGGAGCGCAGTCCCTGGCGCTCAGCGCCCTCGGCACGCTCTATCCGCTCGTCGATCTCCCTGATCCGGGGGTCCTCGCGGGTTCGTCGCTTCACCTCGCCGGAGAACACGACCGCGGCGGCCGGCGCCCCGCCGATCACGGAGGCGTGGGCGCCCTCGAGAGCGACCGTCTCCAGCTCATCGTTGAGCCGCTGGGAGAAGACGACGAAGGCGCCGCCGTGGTAGCGGGAGACGACGCAGAAGACGATCGGCCCCTGGAAGTTCACCACCGCCCGGCCGATCTCCGCTCCATACTCCAGCTGCCATTTCGCCATCGATTCCGGGGCGCCATCGAAGCCGGCGAGGTTGGCGATCAGCACGACCGGCCGGTTGCCGCTGGCGGCGTTCAACGCACGGGCGATCTTGCGGGACGACTGTGGGAACAGGGTTCCCGAGGTCCACTGGTCCGGGCCGTCGGCCGGGATCCCGCCGTGGCGCCCAAGCGGTCGTGACTCGATCCCCAGCAGCGCCACCGGGCGGCCGCCCAGATGGGCGTCCCAGATCACCGCCATTTCCGCGTCGTGCCAGTCGCTCCAGCGCTCGAGCGGGGCGCGGTCGCCGTCGGCGACGGCCCGCATCACCGAGCGGATGTCGAACGGCTTCTTTCGGCCCGGGTTGCGCTCGTCCGAGAAGACGTCCCCGACCCGCTCGAGGTCGGAGCCGGGCGCATGGTGAGGGGCGGGCCTGACGTCGCGGTCGAGGGGATCCGAGGTGGCGGCGCGGCGGGGGAACCGCTCGCCCGGGGCCACGTACGTATGGTCGTAGTGGTCGAGCAGCACCCGGCACGCCCCCGCCAGGTCGGGCGCCCAGTACTGGGCCTCGCCGTTCGGTCCCATCACCCGCTCGTAGCCGCCGATCCCAAAGTTGTCCTCGGCCGACACCCCACCCGAGTAGTCGAGGGCCTGCTTCCCGGTAAGGACCATGGCGCTCACCGGGGTCATCACCAGGATCCCACTCGTATGCATCAGCATCGTCGCCTCGGCATTCCAGTAGGGCTGGGCGCCAACGTTGATGCCGGTCACGACCACGTTGAGCTCACCGCCGCGCTGGGTGTAGGTGACGATCCGCCGCAGCACTGCGGCGATCCAGTCCATGTTCTCGGTGCCGGAGTCCATCGCGATCATCGCCCCGGCGGACAGCGCGAACCACTCGGCGGGCACGCGGAGCTCCTCGGCCAGATCGAGGGCGGCGATGATCCGCCTGCACTCCGGCTCGGCGAGTGAGCCGAGGGCGCGGGTGGGGTCGCCAAAGAGCGCGACCCGCAGCATTCCCTCTGGGTAGCGGTCGGTTCGGTTGCGCACGAGCCCGACGACGACGCTCGCCTCGTTGAGGGCAGGCGCCCGGTCCACCGGCACCAACCGGCCGTGCTCGTCCAGGTCGTGCTCGACGAAGTCGCCCGGCGGTAGTCCGTCGTGATGGGACTCGCCCCGTGCCGGGGCGAGCACCTTGACCAGCTCCGCCGGATGGACAGTGCCGCGCTGGCGAGCCCGGATGATGCGGCGAGCGGCGTCGTCGAGCGGCCACAGCGGCCGGTTCGGTGGGTCCTCCACCTCGACGACGACGCCCCGTCCCGTGGGACTGAAGAAGCGCAGGTCGCGCGGGCGCTCCTCGCCGTCCTCGCGAATGCGACCGCGCACCTCCACCATCTCGATCCCGAGGTCCCGGGTCGCCCGCCCGTAGCGGAGCATGATCGCCCGCAGGTCCTCGGGCGCGAGCGTGATCGTGGGCCAGACGTACATCTGCACCCGGTTCCAGAACAGCCGGCGGCGAGGTTCCCGCTGCGCCTGCACGTCGCCCATTGCCTCGAGCGACTCATCCAGCGCCCGCTCGAACTCCGGGAGCGCGATGATCTGCCCCCCATCGTCGCGCACCGGTGTCAGGTCGCGAACCTCGGCCAACGCGAACAGGCGCTCGTCCTCAGGGGCCGAGAGCGCGGTCCCCTGGTAGAGGTAGACGTCCTCCGGTGAAGGCCGGCGCTCGAGCTCGAACTCCGACAACCTCCAAAGGTGGAGGCGCTCGGCCATCATCGGGTGAAGTCCGCGCAAGGACTCGTCCTCCTCGAACCGGCCATCCTCGGCACGCCGGAGGCTGAACACGTCGATCGCCCCCATGCCGCGGCCTCGCTCGGGATCGGCCACGGCGAATACCACCCGCTCCAGCGCCGCCGGCGGCTGCGCCCGGTCGACCGCCCGCCGCAGGCGCGCGGCCAGCTCACCTCGGGGCGGCGGGGAGCCGTCGTACTCGGCATACAGGTCCGCCACAAGTGCCTCGCCTTCTGCGGTCTCGCGGGCGAGGGCGACCACCCGCTCCACTGCGGCATCCAGCTCGCCCAGCTCCACAAACGCGGCGGCCAGGCGCTTCTCGCTCCCCTGCTCGCGGTACCCGGAGCAGATGAACGAGAGATCGGCTGCCCTCGCCTGAGAGAACGGCGAGAGCTCGCGCATGCGGTAGTAACGGCGCGCCATCACCTCGAGCAGCACAGGCGCCAGCCGAGGCTGGGCCGATCGCAGCCGCCGCGAGACCACGCTGGCGAGCGCCTGCGGGCAGGCCACGAGCGCCCGCATGCGCTCCTCACGGTCGGGTCGGTCGGGCTCGGAGGCGAGCGCGTCCAGGTGCCGCTCCGCCTCCGCGTAGGCGGCCTCGCGCGCCGCGGCTATCACCGGCTCGTCGTAGTAGCGATAGCGAACCTGTCGCACGAGATCGGCGATTGCCGGGACCCGCGCCTCCGCCGCCGCCCCGAGGCGCCCGAGCGTCTCCGAGAAGTCATCGGGGATCCGTTCCACGAGTTCGTCCACCTGCTCCAGCCGCCGGTCGAGGATCGCCAGCACCGCCGCGTGCTGCGGCCCGAGCCGCTGCTGGGATAGGAACAGTCGGTAGCAGGCGTCCTCGAGCTCTGGGGTGCGATCCAGGTCCTCGACGCCGTAATGGGCGAGGGCCTGCTCGAGCAGCGCGCTGAACCGCTCCGGCAGCCCCTCGCCCTCCGGGTCGAGCGAGCGCAGGAAGGAGTGAAAGTACTCCTGGGGGCTGCGCATCAGCACCTGCGCCGGGTCGTCCACGTCGCGGCGGGGACGCATGATCGCCCGCAGGTCCGCGAACAGGCGCAACAGCCGGTCCTCGCCCGCAATCAGATCGGTGCGGCATTCCGGCTTCGAGGAGACGCCGTGGAGGTCGGCTATGGCCTCGTCGACCATCCCGCCGGGGACGTCGTAGCCCATCATCGCCGACTCCAGGAGGCGAAGGCTCTCGACGCAGCGCTCATGTGCTGTCGAGGGGCGCTGCTCGTCGTCGGCGAACGGGACCCGCTCGCCGCTCGCCCGCTCGACATCCTCCTTGTCGCGAGGCTCGATCTGAACCAGCGGGGTTCCGACGTCCACCTGGACGTTGGGGGCGACCATCACCTTGCGCACCCGCCCCGTTTGGGCTGCGACCAGCGAGTTCTCCATCTTCATGCTCTCCAGCACCACCACCACGTCGCCCGCCTCCACCTCCTCACCGACCGCGACGGGCACCGATACGACCACCCCGGGGGCGGGGCTTCGCATCGCACCTCCCTCGTCGTGCGAGATGCGATGCGGGAGGCCGTTGACCTCCACCAACAGGTCGGCGCCCTGGCGCGAGACCGCCGTGCGGAAGCTCCTGTCGTCCCCGAGAACGAGCCGCCGCTCGTGCTCGCCGAGGGACTCCATGTCCAGCTCGCTCGCCGAGCCGTCGATCGTCACCCGATAACGCTGCGGCCCGAGCTGGTGGACGTGGAAGCTATAGCTCTGCCCGCGGTAGCGTAGGTCCACCCTGCGTCCCACCTCGCCCGCCGCCTGAGGCCGTCCCCGGCGCGCAAAGGCAAAAAAGCGCGCCCGGTCCGTGGCCGTCGCCTCGTCGTTCAGCTCGATCGCCGCCTGCAGCAGGGCCGCGTCAGCGTGGCGGGGGAGGTCCTGATCGCCGCCGGCTCGCACCCGTTCGAGCCAGGTCGTGTCGAACTCGCCGGAGCGCACGTCGGGATGGGACAGCAGCTCGAGCAGGAAGCTGCGATTGGTGGTGCCGTCCTCGACCACGACGGTGGTCTCGAGCAGGGCGCGGCGCAGCCGGGCGATCGCCTCTTGGCGGTCCTGGCCGATCGCGATCACCTTGGCGATCATCGAGTCGAACTCCGGCGGGATCCTGTCGCCCGCGACGAGTCCGGAGTCGACCCGCACGCCGGGCCCGCTGGGCAGCCGCAAAAGCGCGACCTTGCCGGGCGCGGGGGCGAAGTCGAGCGCCGGATCCTCCGCGTTCAGGCGCGCCTCGATCGCGTGGCCCTTGGGGGTTGGCGGCTCGCCCTCGAGCCGTCCCCCCGCGGCCACGTACAGCTGGAGCTTGACGAGGTCGAGCCCCGTGACCGCCTCGGTGACGGGGTGCTCCACCTGGAGGCGCGCGTTCACCTCCATGAACGAGAAGCGGCGCTCCGTGGGCTCGTAGAGGAACTCGACCGTGGCCGCGCCGCAGTAGCCCGCTTCGAGCACCAGCCGCCTGGCTGCCTCGGCGATCTCTCGCTCCTGCCGCTCGTCGAGGGCCGGGCTTCGGGACTCCTCGATCACCTTCTGGTTGCGCCGCTGGAGGCTGCAGTCGCGGACCCCGACCGCCCACGCGCCGCCGCGGCCGTCGGAGATCGTCTGCACCTCGACGTGGCGGGCCGGGACGACGAGGCGCTCGAGCAGCACGGTGGGATCGCCGAAGGCCTGAAGCGCCTCCGCACGCGCTCGCTCGAACGCAGTGGCCAGCTCGCCGGCATCCAGCACCTTGCGGATTCCGCGCCCCCCGCCGCCCGCGCTCGCCTTGATCATGAGCGGATAGCCGATGCGGTCGGCCTCCCGGACGGCGTCCTCGAGGCGGTCCACCGGCCCGCTCCACGGAGCGACCGGCACACCGGCGCCCTCCGCAAGCCGCTTGGAGCTGATCTTGTCGCCCAGCA
Source organism: Actinomycetota bacterium (assembly GCA_046730475.1). Taxonomy (GTDB): domain Bacteria; phylum Actinomycetota; class Thermoleophilia; order Solirubrobacterales; family 70-9; genus JBKPIY01. The sequence continues at coordinate 2,856 of JBKPIY010000092.1, read as the reverse complement.
AGCGCATGGTGGCGGCGTCGGGGCCCACCATCACCACGCCCAGCCGCTCGCAGAGCTCCGAGAAGCGGGGGTGCTCGGCGACGAAGCCCCATCCGACCCAGGCGGCCTCGGCACGCGTCTCTCGCAGCGCCCGCTCCAGCGCCTCGTAGTCCAGGTACCCGGCCAGGCGGCTACGGTCCGGGGCAATGAAGCTCGCGGGGCCGATGCAGTAGGCCTCGTCCGCCGCGCGCACGAACAGGGCGTGCCGATCGGCCTCGGTGTAGAGGGCGATCAGCTGAATCGGCTCTCCGCCCTGCTCGTTGAGCTCGCGGACGGCATGGATCAGCCGCATCGCCGGCTCACCGCGGTTCACGATCGCCAGGCGGTGGAAGGATCGCTGGGCCGCCATCGGGGTGTGCTGGATCCCTACTCCATCGCCGACCGGATCGGCTCGAGCACCTGGGGGTCGAGGCTGCCCGGCAGCGCAATCGTCCGGTAGCCCTCGAGCCGTACCCGCGCCCGGCCGTCGGGCCCGACCACCTCGGCGTCGACGCCGTCGTCGTCGCGCGGGCGGACCACTGCCCAGAGCGGACCGCGCTCCTCTACGCCGGCGAACCGTTGCACGCGGTCCACGTGGGTGGGAAGCGCCATCCGTCCGGCCGTGCCGAGCTCCCAAACGCCCGCCGTCTGGAAGCACAGCTCGACCAACCGCGGCGGTAGCTCGGTCGGCTGTTCGGGAGGCTCGTGGGCGGGTGGTAGCTCGTCCGCGAGACGCCCGACCACCGTCCCATTGGCGCGCCACGCGGAGTCCAGGACCTGATAGGCGGGACCGTGGAAGTACACCCTGTAGACGGCCTCGCGGTCGACCCTGGGGGCGGCGGCCGACTCCTCGGCGCCGGGGCTCTCGGCGGGCGGGGGCTCCGGAACCTCGCGCGCCAGCACCGCGCGTCCGGAGAAGTGGACGGTCTCCTGCTCACCCTGGCCGGGCAGCGCCCGCCGCCCGACGAGCCGACAGTCCGCCTCGATCGTGCCGTCGCAGCGATCCCGGAGCAGGGCCCGCAACTCGAGGGCGCGCGGCGCGTCGCGGTAGAACTTGAAAGGCGCCTGCAGCTCGACGTCCTCCAGCGAGACCACGTGCCAGTCGGGCAGCAGCGCTCGGGCCGCCTCCGCGAACCCCTCCATCCCCATCACCCCGGGCAGCACGGGGATCCCGTCGATCCGGTGGTGGTCGAGGAACGCCTGCCGGGTCGGGTCCAGGTCGGTGACCACCACGAGGCCGTCCCGTAGGGTCATGGCGGCGATTCGCCCGGTCATCGGCCCCTTGGGCGCGGTGGTGCCGGTTGTGGCGAGGTCGGGATCGAGGCCGCCGGTTGGATGGCGCTCCTCGATCAGCGCTCCGAGCGAACCCGCGATCAGCACCTCGCCGCTGTCCCCGGCCGCGGTCAGCTCGCGGCGCACGATCGGTACGCCGATCTCGGGCGGCATCATCGCGATTCCCGCGGCCTCCATCATCTTGGGGATCGAGCCGCGGCTGGCCATCCCGATTCCGGCCCAGGCGGTCCAGTCGATGGCGACGCCGAATGTGTCCGGCCGCGAGCGCCGGAAGTTCGAGACGCTCTTGCAGAGGAGGTCGTTGGCCGCGGCGTAGTCGGTCTGGCCCGCGTTGCCGAAGCGGCCTGAGATCGAGCTGAACACCGCCGCGGTCCCGATCTCGCTGTCGCGCAGGGCGTGCAGCAGTGCAAACCAGCCGTCGACCTTGACGTCGAACACGAGGTCGTACTCGCCCTGCGGCTTGTCGGGCAGGAAGTGGCTGAAGTCGAGGCCGGCGCAGTGAAGCAGCACGTCGACCCTTCGGCCCGCGAGCTCGGCGAGCGCCTCCCGCACAGCGGGCGCATCGGTGAGGTCGACCTGATGCCAGCGATGCTCGCCGCCGGCGGCCCGGATAGCCTCGATCGCGTCGAGCCCGGCCCGGGCCCGCTCGATACGCGACAGCTCGCGCTCGACGAGCTTCGGTGTGGGGCGCTCACCACCCCCCTTGATGCGCTCCACCAGGTCGCGCTTCAGACCCTCCCTGTCGGAGCGGAAGCGCTCGAGGTCGGGGTCCTCCGGGTCCGGGGCGGGAACGAGGTCGACCAGATGGAAGGTCCCGCCACCGGCGGCCTCGGCCAGGTCGCGGGTGGTCGCTGACACGATGCTGCCCGCGGCGCCCGTGATCAGGAAGACCGACTGCGGCCCGAGCGCCCGGCCCGGGTCGGGGCTCGCCTCGCGCTCGACCAGGCCGACGCTCCAGCGCAGCCCGTCCGCGTGGCCGACCTCGACGGCGCCGGGATCGCGCAGGGCCTCGTCCACCAGCAGGTCGGCGATGCCGGCGGTCTTGCGGCTGGGCGGGAAGTCGACCACCTTGATCAGCGCATCGGGGCGCTCGCGGGCGAGCGCTTTGGTGAAGCCGGTGACGGCGCCACCGAGCACCGAGGTGGCGCCGGCCGCGTCGTAGCCGTGACGGCCGCCGAGGCGCGTTGCGCTGACCAGGAAAGCGTCCTGGTCCTCGCCCTCCGCCGCCAGCGCGCGCATCGCGGTGACGAGCAGCTTGACCCGCAACCGCAGCGCCTCGTGTACCTGCTCGGGCTCCAGCTCGGCGAGGGGCTCCTCGTCGAGGGCCGGCAGCCAGTAGGTGCCGTGGATCGGACCGGCGGTCTTCCAGGACTCGATCTGGCGCTCGAGCTCGGCGGAGTCCGGGGACCCCTCGATCTCGAGCACCTCGACGCCGAGCTTCTCGAGCCGTTTTGCGAGCGCCGCTCCCACCCCTCCGGAGTCGCGCTTGAGGATCACCCGGCTGCCCTGGGCCAGCTCGACGCCGGTCGGCAGGCAGTACTCGAG
>JBKPIY010000091.1:0-9737 GCA_046730475.1 Actinomycetota bacterium | reverse complement strand
GCCCGCGAGCGCCGGCACGGCGGTGCGGAGCACGGTGACGATCAAGTACAACGGCTACAACACCTTCCACGGGCACGTCAGCAGCCGCAAGGCCTTCTGTGTTCGTCACCGGAAGGTGTGGCTGTACGGCGACGGGCAGCGGCTCGACTTCGACTTCACCAACAAGAAGGGCAAATGGCGCCTGAGCACCCAGCTGCAGGGCACGAGCGCCTTCTACGCCGGCGCCGCCCGGAAGCGGGGTCATGGGATCGTCTGCAAGCGGGCGAGCTCGAGGGTGGTCTACTAGAAGGGCAAAGCTCGATCGCGGGCGATCAGAAGGAGACCGCCTCGGCGGGGTCCCCCGGCTCGCCCTCGTCTTCCCAGTCGGCGGGCTTTCCGAGGCTGGCGCTCTTCAGGACCTTGAGCCCGAGCATCGCGCACTTCATCCTCGTCGCCGAGATGTCGATCCCGAGCAGGTCGAGGACGAACTCCTTCGGAAGCTCAAGGATCTCCTCCCGGGTTTTCCCCTGAAGCTCATCGGTGAGAAGCGAGGTGGCGGCCGTCGAGATCGCGCAGCCCTTGCCCTCGAATGAGACCTCGGAGACCCGGCCGGCGTCGTCCAGCTTGAGGAACACGTGCTGCTCGTCGCCGCAGAAGGGGTTCGAGTCCTCGTAGTCGAGGTCGAAGTCGTCGGGCCGCCCGAAATTGTGCGGGCGCTTGTAGTGCTCGAGGATCTGGTCCCGGTAGAGCTCGTCCATCCCAACGAGGTTACCCAGCCGCCGGACCCACCCGGTAGCCTGCCCCGCGGGATGGGGAGGACTCGATGACCGATAGGGGACGGAACCCCATTTGCGATCGCCTGCACGGCGCTCGGGCTCCTCGCCCTGACGACCCTCGCGGCGGGCTCGACCGCCCGCGCATCGGCCGCCGTCCTCTTCGCGCAGACGGGGACGAAAGGTGGCAACTTCACCTCGACCGATTTCTCGGCGAGTGACACCCTGGATGCGCAGGGTGCCGACGACTTCATTGTCCCGGCGGGCTTTCCTTGGCGCATCACCTCGGTCGTCCCCAGCGGGGGCGCGGTGTCGGACGACACCGTCGACGTCTCCCTCTACGTGGACGCGGGGACGGTGCCGGGGGCGCAGATCTTCCACCAGGCCGGGATCCCGCTCCAGTTCTCGAACAGTCCCGTGATCCCACTGACCGGGCTGGCGCTTCCCCCCGGCTCCTACTGGCTCTCGATCCAGGCGAAGGGCGCCCACCAGTGGACCTGGTCAGCGTTTCATCCCCCCGCGCACGGGGACGAGGCCGTGTGGCGCAACCCCGCCGACGGCTACGGCAAGGGATGCACCGCCTACACCCCGCTCAGCACCTGCTTCTTCTCGACGCCCGCCTCGGATTTCACCTTCCGCCTGAATGGCAACGTCGCCTCGAACCTGTTCACGCTCGGGAAGGCGAGGTCGCGGGCCAACGGGACCGCCAGGCTTCCCGCCACCTTCCCCGCTCCGGGCGAGGTCACGCTCCTGAGCGGTGGGGGAAGCGCCAGGAGCCGGGCCGCGCGGGTGAGGCTGAAGACGCGCCGCTAGCCGAGCTCGAACACGCGGCGGGCGTCGCGGAGGCCCTCGACCAGGCGGTCGATCTCCTCACGGGTGGTGTGGACGGCGAAGCTCGCCCGGGCCGTCGCCGGCACCCCGAGGCGGTCCATCAGCGGCTGGGCGCAGTGATGGCCGGCCCGGACCGCGACCGCGTGGCGGTCGAGGACCTCGGAGACGTCGTGGGCGTGGATCCCCTCGAGCTCGAACGAGACCGGGCCCAGCCGCTCCGGCGAAGGGGGCGGTCCGAACAACCGCAGGCCCGGCACCTCGGCCAGCCGCTCGAGCACATAGGCGGCGATCTCGCGCTCGTGGGCCATCGCCGCCGCCTTGCCGAGCCCGTCGAGCCAGCGGAGCGCCGCCGCCATCCCGATCGCCTGGGCGATCGCGGGGGTACCGGCCTCGAACCGGGCCGGCGGGTCGGCGTACGTGGTCCGCTCCTTGGTGACCTTGCGGATCATCGAGCCGCCGCCCAGGAATGGGGGCATCGCGGCGAGCAGCTCGGCGCGGGCCCAGAGCGCCCCGATCCCGGTGGGCCCGTAGAGCTTGTGGCCGGTGATCGCGTAGAAGTCGACCCCGAGCTCGCCCATGTCGAGGGGAAGCTTCGGCGCCGCCTGGGCGCCGTCGGCGAGGACGAGGGCGCCCGCGTCGTGGGCCATCCGGGCGATCTCCGCGAGCGGGTTCTGCGTCCCGAGCACGTTCGAGATGTGGGTGACTGCGACGAGCTTCGGGGCGCGCTCGAGGAGCCTCGCGAGCGCGTCGAGGTCGAGGAGGCCCTCGTCTGTGACCGGAACCCAGTCGATCGCGGCGCCGGTCCGCTCGGCGAGCTGCTGCCACGGGACGATGTTCGAATGGTGCTCCATCTCGGTGAGCACCACCCGGTCCGAGGATCCGACGTTGGCATCGCCCCACGCCCGGGCAACGAGGTTGATCGCCTCGGTCGCGTTGCGGACGAAGATCACCTCGCGACGGTCGGCGGCGCCGATGTGGTCGGCCACGGTTGCCCTCGCCCCCTCATAGGCGGCGGTCGCCTCGGCCGACATCGTGTGGGCGCCCCGGTGGACGTTCGAGTGGTGGCGGCGCTCGTAGCGATCGACCGCCTGGATCGAGGCGAGCACTCGCTGGGCGCTGGCGCCGCTGTCCAGGTAGGCGATCGGCTTCCCGTTCACCTCTCGCTCGAGGGCCGGGAACGAGGAGCGAACCCGCTCGATCGGGAACTCCGAGGTGGCTGTGGCGGCGACCGGCTCCATCGTGGCTTCGGCTAGCTCCCCGCCGCCGGCACGACTCGACCAGTTCGCCTCGCTCGCGGAATCATCGTGCCACGCTCGCTTCGCCGACTTCCTCCTTGATCCAGCCGTAGCCGCGCGCCTCGAGCTGCTCGACGAGCTCGGGGCCACCCTCCTTGACGATCCGCCCCTCGAACATCACGTGGACGGCGTCGGGCTTCACCAGATGGAGGATGCGCTGGTAATGGGTGATGATCAGGACCCCCATCTGGGGGCCGGCGAGCCTGTTGACGCCGTCGGCGACCGTCCGCAGGGCATCGATGTCGAGGCCCGAGTCGGTCTCGTCGAGGACCGCGATCTCGGGGCGCAGCATCGCCAGCTGGAGGATCTCCATCCGCTTCTTCTCGCCGCCCGAGAACCCGTCGTTGACGTAGCGCGAGGAGAAGTCCTTGGGGATGTTGACGAGCTCCATCGACGCCTCGGCCTCCTTGCGGAAGTCCTTCAGCTTGATCTGCTCCTCGCCCCGCTGCTCGCGCTGGGCGTTGACGATCATCCGCAGGTACTTCGCGACGGTGACGCCCGGGATCGCGACCGGGTACTGGAAGGCCATGAACAGGCCCATCCGGGAGCGCTCGTCGGGGTCGGCCTCGGTGATGTCCTCGCCCTTGAAGGTGATCGTGCCCTCCGTCACCTCGAGCGCGGGGTGGCCCATGATCGCGTTGGCGAGGGTGGACTTTCCGGACCCGTTCGGCCCCATCAGGGCGTGGATCCGCCCCTCCTCGACGTCAAGCGACACGCCCTTGAGGATCTCCTTGTCCTCGACGCTGACGCGCAGGTTACGAATTTCGAGCTCTGCCATTTGCTCCTCGTTGTCGAAGTTGAAGTTGTCGGTTGGCTAGGCCGTCGCCGCGACGGCCGGCCGGCGGTCGTGCTGCTCGGCGAACTCGACCAGGTCGGCGACCGTGGTCCCGGCGAGGGCCCTGTTCACCCCGCCCTGGACCCTGGTCCACAGCAGCTTGGTCGCGCAGGCGCGGTCGCCGTCGGCCTCGTGCGAGCAGGAGACCTTGCCCTCGGGAGTGGGCTGGAAGCACTCCATCGGCAGGATATGGCCCTCGAGCGCCTCGACCACCTCGAGCATCTGGATCTGACCAGGGGGGCGGGCGAGACGGTACCCGCCGTGGGCACCTCGCTGGCTCTCCACCAGCCCCGCATTCCGAAGCTTCGCAACCAGGTGCTCGAGGTAAGAGAGTGGCAGCCGCTCGGACTCGGCGATCGACGCCAGGGGGACCGGGGTCTCGTCGCGGGCCTGTCGGCCGAGCTCGACCATCAGGCGCACTCCGTACTCGGCTCGGGTTGAGAACAGCATCGAGTTAAATCCTACCGGAGTAGTCGGATAAGCGCAGCGGTGCTCATGCGCCGCCCGTCGAGGGCGCGCGCTCCCTCGCCCGTGCCACCACCCCTCGGAGGACGTTGCGGAACTCGGCATACGTCCTGGCGCCCGCCGCGCCGGAGTGGCGGGCCTCGATCTCCGCCACGATCTCGTCGCCGAGCCTCATCTGGTCGAGGCCGCGCTCGGTCGGCACCACCAGCTTCGCCCGGCGGTCGACCGGGTCGGGCCGGCGCTCCACGTACCCGAGCGCCTCGAGCTCGTCCACCAGGCGCCCGACGATCTGCTTGTGCTTCCCCGACAGCCGCGCCAGCTCGGTGGCGCGGATCCCGTCCTCATCGAGGTAGGCGAGGACGGCGCCGTGCCTGGGCCGCAGCCGGCCGTGGCCCTGGTCGGCGAGACGGGCGAAGAGCTCATCCTGGACGGAGCTGTGGAGCTGGGCGGCGAGCACCCCGAGGTCGGGGTTCCACTCCTGTCTCTCGCGCCGCCGCTTGGTCGTGGTCATTTATAACGGAAGCATACAGTCACATTTCAATACCGTCAAGTATTGGGACTGGCTCCTTATGAGCGCTTGAGAGAGGTCCCTATACTGGGACTCAGTCTTATTCGACAGGAGGATCATGACCACTACACGGAGATCCAACGTTGCAGCAGCGATGCGGACCACGATCCTGCTCGCGACCCTCACCGGACTGCTCGTCGCGATCGGTTACCTGATCGGCGGCGTTCAGACGGCCTTCTTCTTCCTGATCATCGGCGCCGTCATCAACATGGGGGCATGGTGGTTCAGCGACAGGATCGCGCTCGGGATGGCGCGGGCGAAGCCGCTCTCCGAGCAGGAGGACCCGCGGCTCTACCAGATGGTCCGCGACCTCACCACCCGGGCGGGGCTGCCGATGCCGAAGCTCTACGTGATCCCGCAGGAGCAGCCGAACGCGTTCGCGACCGGCCGCAGCCCGCAGCACGCGGCGGTGGCGGTGACGGCGGGGATCCGGAAGCTCCTCAGCGAGGACGAGCTGCGCGGCGTCCTCGCGCATGAGCTCGGCCACGTCCGCAACCGCGACATCCTGCTCCAGTCGGTGGTGGCGACGATCGCCGGGGCGATCACCTGGATCGCCTACATGCTCCTCTGGTTCGGCGGCGAAGACGACTCGCCGCTCGGCGCGATCGCGGCGCTGGCGATGTTCCTCCTCGCCCCGATCGCAGCCAGCATCATCCAGCTGGCGATCTCGCGCCAGCGCGAGTACTCGGCCGACGCCACCGGCGCCGAGATCTGCGGCAACCCCGAGTCGCTCGCGAGCGCGCTCCTCCGCCTCGAGCAGGGGGCCCAAGCGATTCCGATGCAGGTGAACCAGGCCTCCGAGCCCCTGTACATCGTCAAGCCGTTCCACGGTGGCGGCGTCCAGGCGCTGTTCTCGACCCATCCTCCGATCGAGGAGCGGGTGCGCCGGCTGCGCCAGATGCGGCCGACGATCGCCTAGCTTCCCCAGTTCCCCAGCCCTGGCGGCAGCCCGGCGAGCGCCCGCGCCGGGCTGTCGCCGGGCTATACTTCTTGAAGTATTAGAAATCCGATCAGGATTTGGGAATATGGGTGCGATGGTCGAGATGCCGAGGAAGAGCGTGCCGCCGCCCCTCGAGCTGGTCAAGAGCCGGATCGAGGAGCTGCTGCCGCCGGCCGCCCGCGAGGAGATCGAGTCGGGCGGTGCCCTGGTGGTCGATGTCCGCAATCCGGAGCGCTACGGGGTGGGGCATCTGGCGGGCGCCGTGAACGTGTCCTCCGGCGAGAGCGGGCGCGACGCCCACGACCCGGCCTACGCCGAGGCCATGGAGGAGGCCGGGGCGACCCGCGACGGCCGCGTGATCCTCTACTGCGGCGAGGGCAACCGCTCGGCGCGGACCGCCGACGCGCTCCGCAACGAGCACGGCTTCGCCGCCGTCGCTTCGGTGATCGGCGGTGCGAAGCTCTGGTCGGATCTCGGCTATCCGATCGAGGGCGAGCTCGTCCTCGACGACGAGGAGAGTGAGGTCTCGGTCGGCGGGGAAGACGAAGGAGACAAGACCTGATGGAAGCCGGGGCAAAGCCACTTTCGCTGGAGGAGATCCAGCAGCGGATCGAGCAGCTCACCCCCGAGCAGGCCCTCGAGGAGCTGAGCTCGAAAAAGGACATCGTCCTCGTCGACACCCGGGAGCCCTACGAGTACGCCGAAGCGCACCTCGACGGCGGGGTGCTGGTCCCGCCGGCCGAGGTCGCCGAGCGGATCGACGAGGTTGCGCCCGACCCCGCCCAGCGTGTGATCCTCTATTGCCGCACCGGCAACCGCTCCGCCCGCGCCGCCTACCTCCTCCAGGAGCAGCTCGGCTACGAGAACGTCGCCAACGTCGACGGCGGGATCGTCCTCTGGCAGGAGAAGGGGCTTCCGGTCGCCGAGGCCGAGGGGATCACCGCCAAGCAGCGGATGCGCTACTCCCGCCACACCCTGCTGCCCGAGATCGGGGTGGAGGGACAGGTGAAGATGCTGAACGCGAAGGTGCTGCTGGTCGGCGCCGGCGGCCTCGGCGCGCCCGCGGCGCTCTACCTGGCCGCCGCCGGAATCGGCACCCTCGGGCTGGTGGACGACGACGAGGTCGACGAGTCGAACCTCCAGCGCCAGGTGATCCACAACACCGAGCGGGTGGGTCAGCCGAAGACGGAATCGGCGCGGAAGACGATCGAGGCGCTCAACCCCGACGTCAAGGTGGTCGAGCATCGCACCCGGCTCGACGCCTCCAACGTCATCGAGATCATCCGGGATTACGACGTGATCGTCGACGGGGCGGACAACTTCCCGACCCGCTACTTGCTGAACGACGCCTCGGTGCGGCTGCGAAAGCCGGTCGTCTCCGCTTCGATCCTCGCCTTCGACGGCCAGATCTCGACCTTCGTCCCCTTCGAGGGTCCCTGCTACCGGTGCCTCTACCCGACGCCGCCGCCGGCCGAGCTGGCCCCGAGCTGCGGCGCCGCCGGGGTGCTCGGGGTGATGGCCGGGGTGATGGGCCTGCTGCAGGCGAACGAGGTGATCAAGCTGGCGGCCGGGATCGGCGAGCCCCTGATCGGACGGCTGCTGCTCTACGACTCGCTCGGGACCCGCTTCACCGAGCTCAAGGTCCGACGCGATCCCGACTGCCCAATCTGCGGTCCGAACGCCGAGGTGATCCCCGAGTCCGAGATGGGGAAGTTCCCGGATTACGAGGCGTTCTGCGCCGGCTAACCCGGGGCGCGATCACCCGCTAGCTTTCCCGGCCATGCCGACGATCAAGGTCCCGCCGGTGTTGCGCCCGCAGACCGACGGCGAGGCTGAGGTCTCAGTCGACGCGGCCACCGTCGGCGACGCGCTCCGCGCTCTCGCCGAACGCCATCCGGCCACCCGGGATCAGCTCTTCTCCCCCGAGGGGGAGCTCAACCGCTATGTCAACGTCTACCTCAACGACGAGGACGTGCGGGTGCTCGACGGCCTCGAGACCCGCGCCTCGGACGCCGACACGGTCGTGATCCTGCCGGCGATGGCCGGCGGCCTGGGCGCTAGGGCCTTCCGCCGGTCAGCCTGACGAACGCCTTCCAGGAGGGCTTCGCCTTGCCGTCGACCCTGAACATCCCGGTGCGGTAGAACCAGAGCGGGTTCTGCTGGTCCTTGAAGCTGAACCAGACCACGCCCCCGATGTGATCACGCTTGCGGCTCCTCGCCGCCAGGGTGAACATCTGGCGGAGGTACCGGGCCTGGCGCTTCCTCCCGACGGTGAGCGAGGTGCGCGTGCCGCTGGTCGCCCAGCCGACCTCGGTGATCCACAGCTTCGCGCGCTTGTCCTTGTGCTCGTTCATCACCCGGCGGGCGTCCTCGAGCGTCCCCAGCGCCTTGCGCGGCGTGCGCGTGTACGGATGTACCGACACGGCATCGAACAGCTTGCGGCCGCCGATCTCGTAGAGCTTGCCGAGGTACTTGACCATCCGAATCCCGTTCCTGATGTTGGGGTTGCCGACCAGTCCAGCGGTGAGGACGATTGCGGAGCGATCGGCGCTGTGAATGCCCGCGTTCGCCGCCCGCAGCAGGTCGGCATAGGCGGCGGGACTCGGCTTCGGTGACCAGAACGCCGGCGAGTTCGGCTCATTCCAGATCTGCCAGATGTGAATCGGAACCGCCTTCTTGCCCGGATGGAGCGTCTGATACAAGCTGGGGTCGGTCCAGAACTGACCGTCGGGCCCGTAGCGCTGTACGGCCGCGTGCAGGAAGGAGGAGAAGTCGGCCCGGTGTGCCTGATCCGGCGGTGAAGTCGTCTTGCTCGCCGCCCATTGGGGCGAGCCGTAGACCGTGGGCAGGACCCGGATGCCGTTGGCGGCGGCGTCGCCGATCAGGGAGTCGTAGCGCGACCAGTCGTCGGGAAAGGACGAGTTCGGTCCGCTCGGCTCGACCGCCGACCAGACGAAGTTCGTTCTGTAGGTCCCCACCCTGGCTCGGCCCATCCGGTCGAACTCGGCCTTGGTCGGGTCGCTGAAGGAGATCGTGCCGAAGAAACTGCGAGGAGTCGCGGTCGCATCAGCGGCGGCCGTGGCGAGCGCCACCGCCAGGAGCAAAGGGATGAGGATTCTTCTCGACATTGGCTTTCTCCTGAATCCGCGCCCCGGCCGGTTTCAACGAGGCTCCCGGCGCGCGCCGGTGCCACTCGTTGACCCCGTTGTCTCGCCGGTTCCGGGAGGACGGCGAGAGCCCCTGCCTCTTCGGCGGCGGGTCAGGATCACCCTCACCACGATCGCCGCCAACCCTGCCGCAAGCAACACCAACAGCGGGCCGAGGAGGGTATCGAAGATGCCCCCCGACGTTCGGCTCGCCGACGCCGGTGGCGGGGCCCGGCTCGCCGAGCCGCCGGTGAACTTGACGAACGCCTTCCAGGAGGGCTTCGGCTTCCCTGCTCGAGTGAACAGGCCGGTTCGATAGAACCAGACAGGGGAGCTCTGGTCTTTGAGGCTGAACCAGATCACACCGCCGATGTCGTCCCGCTTGCGGTGCGTTGCCAGGGTCGAGAACGTTTGTCTCAGGTAGCTGGCTTGAAGCTTGCGGCCCACCGTGAGGGGCGTCCGGGTCCCGCTCGTGGCCCAGCCGATCTCCGTCACCCAGATCGGCTTGCGCGCATCCCCGTGCTCGTCCATCACGGCCCGGGCGCTCTCGACCGTACGCAGCGCCCGCCGCGGGGTTCGCGCGTAGGGATGCACCGAGACCGCATCGAAGATGCCGCGGCCGCCGAACCGGTAGAGCTGGGTCAGGTACTTGACCATCGGAATCCCGTATTGGATGTTCGGGTTTCCGACCAGCCCGGCGGTGAGGACGGTGGCCGACGTCTCGACGCCGTGGAACTGCGCCACGTCGCTCCCGCACAGACCGACGGCCTCGACACGCAACACCGCCCCACCCGGCGGTGGATCCGGGACCGCGAACTCACGGATCTCGTACCGGTCGTTGCCGAGGAACACCGCCGCATGACAGGTACCTGCCACATCCAGTCGATGGGCGGATGGGCGTGGTA
>JBKPIY010000090.1:0-15389 GCA_046730475.1 Actinomycetota bacterium | reverse complement strand
CAGCCGCTGCCCCTCCTCGGGGCTCAACGGCCTGACGAACACCGATGGGGGACGCATGACCACCTCCATGGTCGTGGACATGCGTCGGTGTTCGCCGCCTCAGGCGAGTTTCCGGTCAAACGTTGTGAGACAGGCCACTAGACGTCCTTCTCGATCGGGACGTCGACCAGGTTGCCCCACTCTGTCCACGAGCCGTCGTAGTTCTTGACGTCCGCCTGGCCGAGCAATTCATGAAGGACGAACCAGGTGTGGGCCGAGCGCTCGCCAATCCGGCAGTAGGCGATGATCGGATCGCTGTCGGAGACGACGCCCTTGCCCCGGTAGAGCTCCAGGAGCTCGTCGGCGGGCTTGAAGGTGCCGTCCTCCTGGACCGCCTGGGCCCAGGGGATCGAGGCGGCGCCGGGGATGTGGCCGGCGCGCTGGGCGCCCTCCTGCTCGTAGCCCGCCATCGCGATCAGCTCGCCCGAGTACTCCTGGGGGCTGCGAACGTCGACCAGGTGGATCTCGGAGTCGAGCGACTCGAGGACCTCGTCGCGCCGGGCGCGGATCTTCTCGTCGCCGCTCTTCGTCCTGAACTCGGCCGGCGGGTACGAGGGGACCTCGGTGCTCGTCTCCCGTCCCTCGGAGATCCACTTCTCGCGGGGGCCGTTGATCAGCCTCACCTTGTCGTGGCCGTAGTAGAGGAAGTACCAGTAGGTGTAGGCGGCGAACCAGTTGTTGCGGTCGCCGTAGAGGACCACGGTGTGGTCGTTGGAGATCCCCCGACTCCCGATCAGCCGGCCGAAGGAGTCGGGGGCGAGGAAGTCGCGCTTCACCTGGTCCTGGAGGTCTTGCTTCCAGTCGAACCCGATCGCGCCGGGGATGTGGGCCTCCGCGTAGAGGGCGGGGTTCTCGTCGACCTCGACGATCCGGAGGTCGTCGTCGTCGAGATGCTGCTCCACCCACTCGGTCTCGACCAGGACGTCCTTCGCGTAGTCGGCCATCTTCAGCTCCTCCAGGGATCGCGGGGGGGTATTCCCTTTAATTTCTATCAGAGTTTGCCTATTTGCTGCCGGAACGGTCCCGAGGCCGCGAGCGGCGCTCCGATCGCTCCGGCTCAGGCTCCGCCGGGGGGTCGCTCAACCGACGGCCAGCAGCCCGCGAACGGCTTCGGCCGTCACCTCCGGCCAGTCGGGGGCCGAGCGCTCGCCCTCCCCGATCAAGGCCACCGGGATCCGCCAGGCGCGCGCGGCCCGCTCGACGATCTCGCGTCCCCGCCGGAGGAGCTCCGGCTCGAGGTGCCCTGAGTCCTCGTACGCGAACGCGCGGACGGGGGTGTCGACCAGCCGCTCGAGCAGGGTCTCCAGCCGGGGGCCGTGGATCGCCGCGACCTCCGCCGGGTCGCCGGCCGCCGAGCCGAGTAGCCAGACGATCACGGCGATGTCGCCGACCAGGTCGAGGACGGTCCCCGGGAGGTTGGGATCCGCGATCGCCCCCTCGAGCCCCGCCTCGTCGATCCGCGCCACGCCTTCGCGGTCGCGGCTGGTGCCGCGGACCTGCCACCCGCCCTCGAGGAGTCGGGCGCCGAGCTCGCGGCCGCCGCACCCGCACCCCACGATCAGGGCGCGGGCCAATCAGGCCTCGTCATCGAGCCTGCCGCCCCGGGCGAACGGCCCGCGGCCCCGGAGCCGCATCCGCTCGTCCTCGGCCGCCTGGCGGCGGACGTCCTCCTCGGTGATCTCCTTGGCCCCTCTCCGGCGGCGCATCTCGTTCTGCGCGTCGATCATCTGCTGGACGTCCTCGAGCTCGAGCTGGGCCTCGGTCTCGTACGAGCGGGTGGCTTTCCAGTCGAGGAGGTCCGCGACCGAGTGTCCCCGAAAGGCACGAGAGAGCCCCGCCAGGATCAGGACCAGCAGGACGAGCAGACCCAGCGTCAGCGCCACCAATGTCATCGCTGGGGCCAGGGTACAGTCCGCCCGTGGCCGAGGCGGTGATCATCGAAGCGGTTCGCACGCCCATGGGCGCCTATCGCGGCGCCCTCTCGGGGGTGCGTCCCGACGACCTCGCCGCCCGGGTCGTGTCGGAGGCGGTCGAGCGCTCGGGGGTCGACCCCGAGGAGGTGACCGACGTGTTCATGGGCGCCGCCAACCAGGCCGGCGAGGACAACCGCGACGTCGCCCGGATGGCCGCCCTGCTCGCGGGGCTCCCCGTCGAGACCCCGGGGGTGACGGTGAACCGACTGTGCGCCTCGGGCCTGGAGGCGGTGAACCAGGCGGCGCGCTCGGTCAAGCTCGGCGAGGGCGATGTCTATCTCGCCGGCGGGGTCGAGTCGATGAGCCGCGCCCCGTGGGTGCTGCCGAAGCCCGACCGCGGGCTGCCCCGCGGCGAGCAGACGCTCTACGACACCACCCTCGGCTGGCGGCTGATCAACCCCGCGATGGCCGAGCGGTACTCGACCGAGTCAATGGGGGAGACCGCCGAGAACGTCGCCGAGCGCTACGGGATCGCCCGCGAGGACCAGGACCGCTACGCGCTCCGAAGCCACCAGCGGGCGGTGGCAGCGCGCGAGGACGGACGGTTCGCGGAGGAGATCGTCGCGGTCGAGGCGCCGCCGGAGCGGCGCGGCGGCGAGCCGCAGACCGTGACCGAGGACCAGGGTCCGCGCCCCGACACCTCGCTCGAGAAGCTCGCCGCTCTGAGGCCGGTCTTCCGGGAGGGGGGGACGGTGACCGCGGGGAACTCATCGCCGCTGAACGACGGCGCCGCCTGCCTCGTCCTGACGAGCGCGGAGAGGGCGAGGGCGCTCGGCCGCGAGCCGCTGGCGAGAATCGTCTCCTTCGGGGTCGCCGGCGTCGACCCGGCGGTGATGGGGATCGGGCCGCTGAAGGCGATCCCGCGAGCCCTCGACGCCGCCGGCATCGAGCTCTCGGACATCGATTTGGTCGAGCTGAACGAGGCGTTCGCCTCCCAGGTGCTCGCCTGCGGCCGCGAGCTCGGGATCGACGAGGAGCGCCTGAACGTCAACGGGGGCGCAATCGCCCTCGGGCACCCGTTGGGCTGCTCGGGCGCCCGGCTGATGACCACCCTCGTCCACGAGCTGCGGCGCCGCGGCGGCCGCTACGGGATCGCCACGCTGTGCGTCGGGGTCGGCCAGGGCCTCGCGACCGTGGTCGAGAACGCGGCCGCGGATGGCGGCTGATGCCCGCCCGCCTCCGATAGCCTCGCGATCGATGGCCGCCCAGGAGCTGACCAGCGTCGACGGGAACATCACCCGTACGCTCGAGGCCCGAATCCCACCGGGCGACGACGGGCTCCTGCGCGGAGACGGCGTCTTCGAGGTGATCCGGCTCTACCGTGGGATCCCCTTCGCCCTGGAGGAGCACCTCGACCGGATGGAGCGCTCGGCGGCGGCGATCGAGCTGCCGCTCGCCCGCGACGCGCTCGAGTCGGAGATCGAAGCGCTGCTCGATGCGTTCGGGGAGGAGGATGGCCAGCTCCGCCTGGTCGCCACCCGTGGCGGCCGCCGCCTCGCCTTCACGGAGCAGCTCCCGCCGCACGGCGAGACCCTGTCGGTCGCCACCGTTACCTACTCCCCCACGATCGTCCTCACCGGCGTCAAGTCGCTCTCCTATGCCGCCAACATGCAGGCCACCCGGATCGCTCAGGGCAGGGGCGCGGACGAGGCGATCCTGGTGCGCCCGGACGGGATCGTGCTCGAGGCGCCGACCTCCTCGATCTTCTGGATCTCGCCCGAGGGGGGCCTGCGGACGCCGTCGATCGACACCGGGATACTCGAGTCGATCACCCGCGCCCGGGTCATCCGCGAGCTCCACGTCGAGGAGGGGGCCTTCCCGCTCGCCGATCTCCGCGCCGCCCCGGAGGCGTTCCTCGCCTCGACCACCCGCGAGGTGCAGCCGATCTCGTCGATCGACGGGCACGATCTGCCGGCGGCGCCCGGGCCGCGCACGACCGCGGCGATCGAGGCCTTCACCGGGGTGCTGGCCGGCGAGCTGCCGGGGTGAGGCGCCGATGGACTTCGTCCTCAGCGACGAGCAACTCCTGATCCGCGACGCGGCGCGCGAGTTCTGCGAGCGCGAGATCGTCCCCCGGGCCCGCGACAACGACCGCGCCGCCCGCTTCGACCGCGAGCTGGCCCACAAGCTCGGCGCGGTCGGGTTCCTGGGGGCGCCGGTGGCGGAGGAGTACGGGGGGCGCTCGCTCGACTACCTGAGCTACGCGCTGGTCGTCGAGCAGGTCGGCCGGGCCGACTCCTCGGCGCGCACGGTGGTCTCGGTCCAGACCTCGCTCGTCTGCGGCTCGATCGAGCAGTGGGGGTCCGAGGAGCAAAAGAGGCGCTGGCTGCCGAGGCTGTGCTCGGGCGACGCGCTCGGCTGCTTCGGGCTGACCGAGCCCGACACTGGGTCCGACGCCGCCAACCTCCGCACCCGGGCGAACAGGACCGACTCGGGCTGGGTGATCTCGGGCGGGAAGATGTGGATCTCGATGGGGAACGTCGCCGAGGTGGCGCTGATCTTCGCCCAGACCGACCCAGGGCAGAAGCACCGCGGGCTCGCCTGCTTCCTGGTCCCGACCGCCACCGAGGGCTACAGCGCCCAGGAGATCCACGGCAAGCTGGGCCTGCGGGCCTCGGACACCGCCGAGATCTCGCTGGACGGGGTCGAGGTCCCCGGCGACGCCCTCCTCGGCGAGGTCGGCGACGGATTCAAGATCGCGATGACCGCGCTCGACAAGGGGCGCTACAGCGTCGCCGCCGGTTGCGTCGGGATCTGCGACGGCTGCGTCGACTCCTCGGTCACCTATGCGACCGAGCGCAAGCAGTTCGGGGTCCCGATCGCCCAGTTCCAGCTCGTCCAGGAGCTGATCGCCGACATGATCGTGAGACGCGACGCTGCCAGGATGCTCGTCTACCGGGCCGGGGACCTCAAGGACCGCGGCGAGCCCTCCACGGTCGAGACCTCGATCGCAAAGCTATATGCGACCGAGGCGGCGGTCGACTGCGCGAACGCCGCGATTCAGGTTCACGGCGGCGCCGGCTACGTCGACGACTACCCCGTGGAACGCTACCTCCGCGACGCCCGGGTCACCACCCTGTACGAGGGCACCTCCCAGATCCACAAGCTGATCATCGGCCGCGACGCGACCGGGGTCAACGCGATGACCCCGTCGTGAGCCTGGTCGAGATCTCAACCGAGGGCGCCGTGGGTCTGTGCCGCCTCAATCGCCCCGAGGCCCGCAACGCCCTCTCCCCCGAGCTGATGGCCGGGCTCGGCGACGCGATGGAGCGCCTCGACGCCGACGATGCCCTCCGCTGCATCGTGATCGCCGGCGACGATGAGGCCTTCGCCGCCGGTGCCGACGTCAAGGCGATGGCCGAGCGCGACTTCGCCGAGGCACTGCTGCCCGCGGGGGCCTCGCTGTGGGAGCGGCTCGCCCGCTGCCGCACCCCGCTCGTCGCCGCCGTCTCCGGGTGGGCGCTCGGGGGCGGCTGCGAGCTGGCCCTGGTCTGCGATCTGATCGTCGCCTCCGAGACGGCCCAGTTCGGCCAGCCCGAGATCCGGCTCGGAATCATCCCCGGTGGCGGCGGCACCCAGCGCCTCGCCCGGGTGGTCGGCAAGCAGCGGGCGATGGAGCTGGTCCTCACCGGGCGGCGCTTCGGCGCCGAGGAGGCGGAGCGGATGGGCCTCGTGAACCGGGTGACGCCGCCCGGCGAGTGGCTCGAGCAGGCGATGGAGCTGGCCGCCGCGATCGCCCGCCGTCCCCCGCTCGCGGTCAAGCTCGCCAAGCAGGCGGTCCTCGCCGCCGAGGAGACGAGCCTCGGCGGTGGCGTCGAGGTGGAGCGCCGCCTCTACGAGCTCGCGATGGCGACCGAGGATCGGGTCGAGGGGATGCGGGCCTTCATCGAGAAGCGGGACGCCGAGTTCGAGGGAAGGTGATGGTGGCGGGGCCCAACCTCTTCGAGCCCGAGTTCGACGTCGATCAGGAGGGCCCCGTGTACAGGTGGCGAGGCGTCCGCCTTGGTCAGAAGGCCGGCGCCGAGCGGCTGGGCGCGGCCCTCTACGAGCTGCCGTCGGGGGAGGCCCCGTGGCCGCTCCACTACCACCTCGCCAACGAGGAGCTGATGATCGTGGTCGAGGGTCGCCCGTCGCTGCGCACGCCGGGCGGGGAGCGCGAGCTCGAGCGCGGCGAGGTGGTGGCGCGCCCGACCGGGGAGCGCGGCGCGTGCCAGCTCGTCAACCGAAGCGACGAACCGGTCCGCCTCCTGATCGTGAGCGAGATGGTCGACCCCGACGTCGTCCAGCGCCCGGAGTCGGGGAACCTGAGCGTGTTCATCGGGCGCGCCCCCGGAGCGCGGGGCGGGGGCACCCACCTGGTGTTTCGCCAGGGTGATGCGATCGGGTTCTGGGAGGGCGAGGAGCCACCTCCGCCGAAGCAGTCGTGACCGCCGGGCGCCCGAACATCTTCGAGCCCCACTTCGACGCGGACCAGTCCCGGCCCGGCTTCGCCTATCGGCGCGCCCGCCTCGGAAGGCAGGCGGGCAGCAAGCGGATCGGGACGAGCCTGTATGAGCTCCCGCCCGGCGAGGCGAGCGCCCCCTACCACTGGCACGCCGCGAACGAGGAGATGCTGGTGGTCCTCGCCGGCGAGCCGAGCCTCCGCACCCCGGCCGGCTGGCGCCAGCTGCGGCCCGGGGAAATGGTCGCCTTTCACCGCGGGCCCGAGGGCGCGCATCAGATCCAGAACCGGCGCGAGGAGACCGCGCGGGTCCTTCTCCTGAGCGAGATGAACGCCCCCGAGCTGGTGGTCTATCCGGATTCGAACAAGCTCGGGGTCCTGTCCAAGCCTCCCGGGTCACCAGGCGACGATGACGAGATCGCCGTCTGGTTCCGCCTCGACGACCGGGTCGACTACTGGGAGGGCGAGGAGGCCCCGGAGGCCGCCCCGTGATCGACCGGGTGGGGGTGGTCGGGGCGGGGACGATGGGCGCGGGGATCGCCCAGGTCGCGATCCTGGGCGGCTTCGAGACAGCGCTCTACGAGCTCGACGGGAAGGCCCTCGAGCGCGGGCTGGAGCGGATCCGCGACGGCCTCCGCCGGGGCACCGAGCGCGGCCTGTGGAGCGACGAGGAGTCGGTCGACGCCCTCACCCGGCTGCACAGCGATCTGATCATCGACGTCCTCCGGGGCTCCGAACTCGTGATCGAGGCGGCGCCCGAGGATTTGGAGCTGAAGCGGAGCCTGTTCGGGCTCGTCGCCAAGGTGTGCGGGCCGGTCACCACCCTGGCGACCAACACCTCGTCCCTGTCGGTGACCGCGATCGCCGCCGGGGTCCCCCGGCCCGAGCGGGTGGTCGGGATGCACTTCTTCAACCCGCCCGCCCGGATGCGGCTGGTCGAGGTGATCGCCGGCGAGGAGAGCGGCGAGCCGGCGCTGCGGGGGGCCGCCGAGGCCGCCGCGAAGATGGGGCGAACTCCGATCCGCACCCGGGATGCGATCGGCTT
Source organism: Actinomycetota bacterium (assembly GCA_046730475.1). Classification (GTDB taxonomy): domain Bacteria; phylum Actinomycetota; class Thermoleophilia; order Solirubrobacterales; family 70-9; genus JBKPIY01. The sequence goes on along the minus strand of JBKPIY010000090.1, from coordinate 7,891 downwards.
CGTCGCCAACCGCTGCGTTCGACCCTTCAACCTCGAGGCCCTGCGGATGCTCGGCGAGGGGGTCGCCTCGCCCGCGGAGATCGACCGCGTCTACCGGATGGGAGGGGGCTTCCGGATGGGTCCGTTCGAGCTGATGGACCTGATCGGGATCGACGTCAACTTCGCGGTCGCCCAATCCTTCTACGACCAGTCCTTCGGCGAGCCGCGCTGGCGCCCCCACCCGATCCAGGCGCGAATGGTCGCGGCGGGCCACCTCGGGCGCAAGTCGGGGCGGGGCTTCTACGCCTACGGCGACCCGCCCCACCGTGACCGCGATCCCGACGTCCACGTCCCCCGACCGCTGATCGAGGACTCCGACCTCGAGGGGATCGCCGGCCCCCTCGCCCCTCAGATCCTCGGGAGAGTGGTCGCCCAGATGATCAACGAGGCGGCCTTCGCCCTCGACGAGTCGGTCGCCTCCGCCGAGGACATCGACACCGCCATGCGCCTCGGGTTCAACTGGCCCCTTGGGCCCCTCGAGTGGTCCGGGCGCTTCGGCCTCGCCCGCGCCGTCGACCTCCTCGACGAGCTCCGCGAGCTCCGGGGCGAGGCCTACCGCGCCTCCCCCCTGCTTCGACGGGCCGCGGCGACCGGCGCCTCGCTCGCTGAGGCCGCGGCCTCCTGACCCGCTCAGGCGGGGGACTGGGTCGAAGCCGGCGATCGAGCCGCGGCGCCGGCCGGGTCGGCGAGCTCCATCCGCGCCAGCTCTCTGCGCGAGGAGATGGCGAGCTTGGAGAACACGTTCCTGAGGTGAAAGTCGATCGTCCGAGGGCTGAGGAAGGGCTTGGCGGCCACCTCCTTGTTGGTTGCCCGCGCGGCGACGAGGCCGGCGATCTGAAGCTCTTGAGGCGTCAGCTGGTCGACGGTGCTCGGGTCGCGCCGGCGTGCGGTTTCACCGCTCGCCCGGAGCTCGGCGCGGGCCCGGTCGGCCCACGCCGCGGCGCCGAGATGCTCGAACGCCTCGAGGGCGAGCCTCAGGTGCCCCCGTGCGTCCCGCCGCTTGCGCGCTCGGCGAAGGCTCTCGCCGAAGACAAGCTCGGTTCGGGCGCGCTCGAGCGGGCGCTCGGCCCGTTCGTGTCTCTGAAGCGCCTCCTCGAACCACCCGCTCGCTTCGGGGCCCGCTGACAGCAGCCCGCGACAGCGGCCGACCAACGCGAGCGCGGAGCCGGAATCACAGCCGGTCGCCCAGTCGTACAGCTCGAGCACGGCCGAAGCCTCGTCGGGGCGTCCGCTGCGCGACGCCGCCTCGACGAGGTCGCCCGCGCAGATGCAGCGCGCCACCACCCGGAGGGGCACCGCGGGATCAAGCGACCGGAGGTGGGTATACGCGGCCTCCGGCCGCCCCAAGCCGAGCTCGAGCCCGCTCAGCCGTCCGCCGGCGTCGGGGTTGCCGACGCCGCGCCTCAGGCGGCGGCCGGGCGACTCGCCCGCCGGCGGCGGGCGAGCGCGTCCGGATCCTCCGGCGGCACGAGCACGCCGCGGCCATCGGCGAGGTAGTCGGCAGCCCCTCGACGTTGGTCGCGACCACGGGCACCCCGCGCGCCATCGCGGTGACCGCGGCCTGCGACCAGGCCTCGAAGCGCGAGGGCACCACCAGGAGGTCGGCGCTGTCGAGCCAGGGCCCGACCCGGTCCTGCCAGCCCGGAAGCATGACGATGCGATCGATCCCGAGGTCACGCGCGAGTCGGCGGAGCCGCGCCTCGTCGGGTCCCGCGAGGAGAACGCAGGACGGCGGAGGCGAGAGCCGGGCGATCGCCTCGAGCAGCAGGTTGGGTCCCTTTCCCGGTGGAGCCTCCCGGCGAACAGGATCCGCGGGGAGGACAGGTTCCGCGGCGGAGCCGGCGCCGGAGCCGCCGGCGACGGCGACTCGATCGGGGACCGCCCGGGATGCAGGCGCGGGGCGGAGAGCCCAGCCGGCGCACCGTCGCCCGCGTCGCCGGCCCGCGCGCGAAGAATGCGTCCACCCGTCGCAGCGCCCGACGCATCTCGCGGATCCGCGGCTCACCGGGCCACCGCAGAGCGTTGTGCTCGCTCGCGACGACGGGCAGGCCGTTCCCGGCCGCCTCGGCCAACGCCCACCAGCCGCCGAACATGTGGCCGTGGGCGAGATCGGCGTCGGCGAGGCGGGGGCGCAGCCAGGCGCTCCTCCCAGCTCGAGTCGCGCTCTCACCCTTGCAAGGAGCAATCCGAGACTCCCTCTCAGCGGAGGTAAGCACCTCCCCGCGGACCCGAGGTAACAGGGTTGTGAGCGCGCCGCCGCTTAAACGCTCCGGCGACTGCGATCAGGACCTCGGCCTGGCCGGCCAGAGCGGCTCAGGGAGCTTGTCCGGGTCGAGGCCGATTGCGGAGGCGGCGAGGCCGCGGAAGAAGATCGCGATCATCGTCCCGTAGAGCTTCTCCGCGAGCTCGGTCTCGATCAGCTGCTCCATCAGGAAGCCGTTGGTGATGCAGAAGACCATCGTCGTGATCTCCTCGAGCGGGAGGGGCGGATCGGTGGGGAAATCGGCGGACCAGCCCCGCAGGATCTCGACCATCCGGGCGCGCATCTCCGCGTAGCGCGCCTCCAGCCCCCGGCGGAAGCGCTCGTTGCGCGCCGCGTAAGCGGTGAACTCGAAGAACAGCCGGGGCCACTCGGGGTCCGAGCGGACGAAGCGGATAAAGCTCTCGGCGGCGTGGCGCGCCTCCTCCCCGGGCGGCTCCTCGGTGTGACCCAGGGCGCCCTCGAGCCGCTCGATCTCGGCGGCGAACTTCTCGTCGAGCATGGTGAGGAAGAGGTCCTCCTTGCGCTCGAAGTTGGCGTAGAAGGCGCCCTTCGTGTAGCCGGCCTCGGCCGCGATCTCGTCGATCGAGGGCCCGTCGAGCCCGCGCTCGCTGAACAGCCGCGAGGCCGACTCGAGCAGCGCCGCCCGGGTCTCGGCCTGGCGGCGCTTGCGGGTCGTAGCCGCCGTCATCCCCCCGCGATCTCGGCCGGCTCGCCGGCGGCCCGGTCCGCCCCCCGGCGCCCGGGGGCGTCGGCCACGCGCGGCCGAACGATCACCTCGGCGCCCCGGCTGGGGACGTTCGTGATCGTCCGCCGCACCGGGTGCTCGGGCTCCTCGCCGACCGGGACGATCCGCTTGCGCCGCACCAGCTCCCTCAGCACCACCGCCATCTCGAACTCGGCAAAGGCGCCGCCGAGGCAGCGGCGGACGCCGCCCCCGAACGGGATCCAGGTGTAGGTGCCCGCCGGCTGCTCGAGGAACCGCTCCGGGCGGAAGCGATCGGGCTCGGGATAGAGGTCGGGGCGGCGGTGGACGAGGTAGATGCAGGGGGCGACGTTGGTCCCGGCGGGAAGAACCAGGCCGCCGATCTCCATCGGCTCGACCAGCTTCCGGAGCACCAGCGCGATCACCGGGCGCAGGCGCAACGTCTCCTTGACCACCGCCTCTAAATAGGCGTCCCCGCCCGAGTCGACCTCGGCCTCCAGCTTCGCCAGCTCGGCCGGATGCCGCGCGAGGAGCTCGATCGCCCAGGCGAGCGCGGACGCGGTCGTCTCGTGCCCGGCGACCAGCAGCGTCATCAACTCGTCGCGGAGCTCGCGGTCGCTCATCGGGCTGCCGTCCTCGTGGCGGGCCTGGAGGAGCAGCGAGAGGATGTCCTCGCGCTCGGCGAGGTCGGGAGCGCCCCGGCGGGCGTCGATCTCCTCGTAGAGCACCCGGTCCAGGCGCTCCAGCCGGCGGCGGAAGGGCGGGAAGCGCCGGAGCCGATCGGGCCCCAGGAAGATCACGGGGAGGGTGGTAAGGAGCGCAAGCCCGGTCGGGGGCCTGCCGAAGAACTCGAGCTGGCGCCGGAGCTGTCGGCGGAGCCGCGCCAGGCGCTCCGGCTGGTCTACGCCGAACACCGCCCGGAGGATCACGTCCAGGGTTATCGCCTGCATCCGGGGGCGGGTCTTGATCGGTTCTCCATCGGGCCAGCGCTCGATCTCCTCCGACGCAATCGCGGTCATCAGCGCGCCGTAGGCCTTCATCCGCTTGCCATGGAAGGGGGGCAGCATCAGCTTGCGCTGGCGCATGTGGTCGGGCTCGTCGAGGAGCAGGACGGAGTGCTCCCCGAGCAGCGGTAGCAGGATGATGTTCGCCTCGCCAGCCTTCAGCAGGCCGGGGTCGCCGGTGAACACCTGCTTGATCGCCTCCGGGTCGGAGAGGAATACCCAGTCGCCCTCGTGGACGATCCGGTAGCTGAACATGTCGCCGTAGCGATCGCGGCACTCCTCGAGGACCTCTAGCGGGCGCCGCCACCAGCGAAGCGTCGCGCGAGGGAGCGACCAGTCGGGGCCGGGCGGGAGCGCGGGCCGGGCGGCGTCGGCGTCGGTCTGGTGCTTGGTGTCGGTGATCTCGGCCACCCGGGACGGCGGGGTTCGGCGACTCAGATACCGCTCGGTATCCAAGCAGATACCAGGCGGTATGTCAAATCACGGTCAGTGTCCCGCGTCAGCCGGTCTCGCGGGCGGACTCGGCCGGCTCGCCGACGGCGAGCCCCTGCGCCGGCTCCTCCGCCCCAGACTGCGCCTCCCCCGGCAGCCGCCCCTCCGCGCCGAGCCACGAGCCGGCGACGATCAGGGCGAGGCCGCTGATCGTGGCTACCCCGATCGATTCGCCGAGCAGGGTGGCGCCGTAGATCACCGCGAACCCGGGGGCCAGGTAGCTGACCAGGAAGGCGCGGGCCGGGCCGACGCCCGAGATCAGCCGGTAGAAGATCGCGAAGGCGGCGCCCGTGCCGAGGACGCCGAGGGCGCCCACCGCGAGCAGGGGGCCGGCGGCGGGAGCCGCCGAGGGGGCGTCGATCGCCGCAACAGGGATGAGGAGCGCGGTGCTGGCGACCATCACCCAGGCCGACATCCCGATCGGCTCCATCCCGGCGAGGCGGTGCTTGACGATGAACCCACCGATCGCGTAGCCGAGGCTCGCGAGGACGACGAACAGTCCCCCGACCAGCTCGGAGCCGGTGTCGCCGAGGTCGACCCCCAGGACCACCGCCACCCCGACGAACCCGATCACGACCCCGGCCAGCCGCAGTCCCTGGGAGCGCTCCTCGTGGTCCACCCAGACCGCGAGCAGGGCCGTGAACAGGGTCGAGGAGGCGACCAGGATCCCGGCCAGGGCGGAGGAGATCCTCTGCTCGGCTGCGGGGATGAGGACGAACGGAGCGGCCACCTGGATCGCGCCAACCGCCGCCAGCCACCCGGCGCGCTCGCGGGCTCCCCGGAGGCCGCCCTGGAGGGCGGCGATCGGGATCAGCACCAGCGCGGCGAGGGCGATCCGCCCGAAGGCGACCATTCCCGGCGAGAGGCCGCGGAGGCCGATCTTGATCAGCAGGTAGGAGGCACCCCAGATCGCGCTGAGCACCAGGAGGAGGAACCAGGAGCGACGGTCCACGCCCCCAAGTTAGCCCCCGCCGCGGGGCGGCTCAGCGGTGGGGAAGCCTCGCCCTGACGATCGCCGACCCCGCTTGCTCGTGGACGCGGTGGGTCTCGCGGATCTCGACCCGCTCGAACCCCGCCGCCTCGAGCTCGCGCCGGAAATCCGCCTCGGTGAGGGCGCCGGCGATGCAGCCGGTCCACTGGCTCAGGTCGCGTCGCGTCGCCTCGTCCATGCCCGGGTCCGCGACGATGTCGGTGACGGCGAACCGCCCACCCGGCCGCAGCACCCGCGCCGCCTCGCGAAAGACGGCGGGTTTATCGGCGGAGAGGTTGATCACGCAGTTGGAGATCACGACGTCGACGGAGTTGTCGGGAAGCGGCACCTCCTCGATCGTCCCCTTCAGGAACTCGGCGTTCTTCACCCCGGCCCGGCGCTGGTTGGCCCGGGCGAGCGCAAGCATCTCGTCGGTCATGTCGAGTCCGTAGGCCTTCCCGGCCGGCCCCACCCGCCGGGCCGAGAGGAGCACGTCGATCCCTCCTCCGGAGCCGAGGTCGAGCACGGTCTCCCCGTCGTCGAGCTCGGCGACGGCGGTCGGATTGCCACACCCGAGAGAGGCAAGCCCGGCGGCGTCGGGAACCGCCTCCCGCTCGCCGAGGGAATAGAGCCCCGAGCCGAAGACCGCGGTCTCGGAGGCCGGAGCCTGGGCGCCGCATCCGCATCCTCCGCTGCCCGAGCCGCAGTCGGCCGCCGCCCCGGCGCTCGCCGCCTTCGCCGCATCGGCGTACCGCTCTCGCACGGCCTCTCGGATCTCCTGGGGGGCCGTCAGTCGCTCAGCCACGCGCTCAGCTCCTTCAGGGCTCCGGGCTCGACGTAGTAGTAGGCCCACAGGCCGCGGCGCTCGGAGCCGACGACGCCGGCCTCGCGCAGGACCTTCAGGTGGTGCGAGACCGTCGGCTGGGAGAGCTCGAACAGCGGCACGAGCTCGCAGACGCAGACCTTGCCGGCGTGCTGTCGCAGCACGTCCACGAGCTGCATCCGGATCGGGTCGCCAAGCGCCTTCGCCACCGACGCCATCCGCTCCGCCCGCTCGCGCTCGATCTCGGGATAGACGACGGGTTCGCAGCAGGGCTCCCCCGCGGGGCGCTTCTGCTTGGGGGCGAGCTCCAGATCGATCGCCATCTATGTACATATATCGATTGAAGTGAGATTTGTCAATGGATACCATCGGGGTGGCCGTCACGCCGAGCGGCGGAGAGGACGACGAGCGCAATCGTGGACGGATCCAGGGTCGCCATCATCACCGACATCCACGGCAACCTGCCGGCGCTGGAGGCGGCGCTGGCGCGGACGGCGGATCTCGGGATCGCCGATGTCTATTGCGGGGGGGACCTCGTCGGGTACGGTCCCTGGCCGAACGAGGTCTGCCGGCTGATCGAGGAGCGCGGAATCGCGACCATCTACGGCAACTACGACTACGCGATCGGCCGGGACCTGGAGGACTGCGGCTGCGCGTACCGGGATTCGCACGATCGCGCCCTCGGCGAGCTCTCGATCGCATGGACGCTCGAGCACACCGACCGGCGCTCGAAGGGGTTCATGCGAACGCTCCCCTTCGACCTCCGCTTCGAGCTGAATGGAAAGCGCGTCCGCCTCGTTCATGGCTCCCCGCGAAAGGTGAACGAGTACCTGTTCGAGGACAAGCCGGCGCGAACGTTCGAGCGGATTGCGGCGGGAGCGGACTGCGACCTGCTGGTCTTCGGCCACACCCACCAGCCCTGGATCCACCCCTACGGCGGGGTGCTGTTCGTCAACTGCGGCTCGGTCGGAAAGCCGAAGGACGGCGACCGCCGCGGAGGCTTCGCCGTCCTCGAGTCCGCCGGGACCGACGTCGTCGCCCGGGTCGAGCGCTTCGAGTACGACGCCGAGTACGTCGCCGGCGAGGTCGCCGCCGCCGGGCTTCCGGGCGAGTACGGCGACCGGCTCCTGGAAGCGGTCTGAGCAACGGGGTGGATCGCTCCCTCCAACTCTGGCGGCGGGCGCTCGCCGAGGGCCTCGCCGCCTTCGCCCTGGTGTTCGCGGGCTGCGGGGCGATCGTGGTGGACGCGAGCTACGACGGGGCGCTCGGCACGGTCGGCATCGCCCTCGTCTTCGGCCTCGTGATCATGGCGATGGTCTACGCGACCGGCCACCTGTCGGGCGCCCATATCAACCCCGCGGTGACGACCGCCTTCGCCCTCACCCGCCATTTCCCCGCCCGTGACGCGCTCGCCTATATCACCGCCCAGGCCGCCGGGGCGATCGCCGCCGCCCTCTGCCTGCTCGCGATCTGGACCGATCAGCCGGCCTCCCTCGGGGCGACGGTGCCGACGGTCGGGGCCGGGAGCGCGCTGGTCTACGAGGCGCTGCTCACCGCCTTCCTCATGTTCGTGATCATGGCCGTCGCCACCGACACC